>PEVN01000217.1:0-16280 GCA_002779825.1 Armatimonadetes bacterium CG06_land_8_20_14_3_00_66_21
GCCTTGATGAAGTCCATGCCCACTTTGCTGTTGCCGGCGGCAACACGGACGATGTCTTCGCGCTTGGCGTTCTTGCAGGCCTCGTTGATGCCGATCTGGGCGCCGGAGTCGTCGGCGCTGACGATGCCCTTGAGCTGGTCGCCGTACTTGGTGATCCAGTCGGCGACGACCTGCGTGGTCTTCTCCGCCTCGAGCATGGTGGTCTGCATGTCCAGGCACTTCATCTTCGGGGCGATCTTCTTCAACTCGGTGACGGGGGCGAAGGTCCGCGAGAAGAAGGGCGACCCGCCGGGCATGTGCCGGACCACGCAGTAGCCGCCCTGGTAGTTCAGCCGCTTGGCGAACTCCCGCGCCAACATGCGGAACTGCCCCCAGTCGTCGGGACCGCTCCAGGTGAGCACGTACTTCATGCCCTCGTCCACCGGCAGCAGGTTGCTGGCGATGACCGGGATGCCCGCCCTGTTGAGTTTGCGGAACATGGGCACGACCGCTTTGGCGTCCACCGGGAACAGGACCACCAAGTCGGGTTTCTCGGTGAGGCACTGATCGACCTGCTGCGACTGGATGTTGACATCCGCGTTGCCGGCAGTGAGCGTCTTCAACCGGGTGCCGTACGCAGCGGCGACTTTCTCCATGCCGCGGGTGTAGGCGGCGGTGTAGGGGTGGTCCATGTGGCGCAGGCACATGACGTACTTGCCCCTGGCGCCGTTGCCAGGCGACTTGGGCTGGTTGACTTTGTTACACACCCAGCCGGCGTACTCCATGTCGTACCAGTGCAGGGCGTCTTCCTCGGGCAACGCCGCCGGGTCCTTGGGGCGGGTCGGCGGCTTGAGGGGCGACTCGTCGACGATCAGGAGCGGCTGACCGTCGGAACTCTTCAGCCCCGAGACGTCGACGCCGAGGGACACCTTCAGGTTGTCGTCGGTAGCGCCGGCGGGCGCCGAGGCCGCGCTCGTCTGGCGCGTGGAAGCCGCCGACAGCGGCAGCGTTCCGCTCCGCGAGTGGATCAGGTACATCGCCACGATCCCGACGATGGCAACACAGGCCACCATGGTCAGACAGACAAGGGCAAGGGTGCGGTCTTTGCTTTGCATGGTCCTGTCTTCCTCCGTTGACTCTTCGTCGTCTTCTTCCGGTTGCGCCCGTTCAGCGAGTCGGGTCTGGATCTCCGCCACCAGCTCGCGCCGCTGGCCGCGGACGCGCTCTTCCTGCGCGACTCGCCAGGCGTCGTAGAGAATCACCGCGGCCAGCACCAGCCCGCTGGCCATCAGTTCCACTTCGAACCCGGCTCCCAAGCAGTTGAGCCCCTTGATCAACGCCGACAGCGCCAGGAGCGCCACAGTCGTGCCGACGACGCTCCCCTTGCCGCCGGCCATGCTGGTTCCGCCGATGATGGCCGCCGCGACGACGACCATCAGCGTATTCAAGCCCAGCGTCGGACTGCCCTGCCCCTCGCCCATGGAGACCAGCGCGCCGCCCAGGGCAGACAGCGTCCCGGACAGCATGAACCCGCCGAGGAGGTACCGGTCCACCCGCAGCCCGGAGAACCACGCCGTCTGCCGATTGCCGCCGAGCAGGTAGTATCCCCTGCCCACCGGCGTCCCGCCCATGAATGCGCCAACCGCGACCATCAGCAGAAACGGGAGCAGCACCTGCGGCGTGACCACCCAGAACACCGGCGCCTGGAACCAGTCGGCAAGGGCGAACGACCGCGCCGGGATCGTGCCTCCGCGGCAGTAGATCACTGCCGCATTCTGGACGATGAGCATCGACCCGAGCGTGACGATGAACGAGTTGATCTTCGCCTTGGCGACCAGCAACCCGTTGAGTGATCCCACGAGCGCACCGCAGAGCACGCTCACCGCGAAGCTGGCGGCCCATCCCAGGTGTGGCTGTAGCCCTACGGCCAACATGCCGCCCAACGTCATGACGGAGCCAATGGACAGATCGAGCTGCCCGCACACAAGCACCAACGTGAACCCCGCCGCCGCCGGCAAATTGAGCGCGGTGGCTTTGAGGATGTTGGCGATGTTGCCGCTGGTGTGGAACTCCGGCGTCAGTGCCGACATCGCGGCGCAGATGAGGGCGAGGAGGAGGTAGACGCGGTAGCCGTAGGTGAGAGCGGAGAGGCTGCTCGCAGTTCCCCGTCCACGCGGAACTGCGAGCGATAGATTGCGTGTGCGCCTCCTACTCACCGTCCACCCCCGACCGCCGACGGAAGTAAGAAGCGATCCCGACGGCCAGGATGAACACTACGCCCTGTGCGATCGATTTCACCGAATCGAAGATCCCGTGAAACAGGGCGCCCGTGTCTGCCAGGGACATGACGTTGTTGAGCAGCGCGATGGCCGCCACGCCCCCGAGGACCCCGATCACGCTGCCGCGGCCGCCGGCCAGCGTCATGCCGCCCAGGACGACGGCGGTGAGGGCGGCAAAGTCGTACCCTTTGCCGATGTAGCAGGCGCCCACCTTGTTGAAGCTGGTCAGCAGGATGCCGGCGATCGCAGACGTCAGCGCAGAGAGCACGAAGGCCGCTGCCACCGTCCGCCGCACCTCCACGCCGGTCATCCGGGCAACCTCGTACGACGACCCGGTCAGTTTGAGTTGGGCGCCGTAGGCGGTCTTCCGCAGCATGAAGTGGGCCGCGACGGCCACCGCCACCAGGACGACGACGACCAGCGGAAGACCCAGTACCTCCGCATGGTAGAGCTGCAGGAAGGCGCGGCCAGCCGCGGTGGTCTCGTCCGGGTAGACCTGGCGGCCGCCGTACGCCTTGCGGATGATACCCGACAGCACCGACATCATCGCCAGCGTCCAGATGATGGGGTTCAGCCGCAGGTACCCGACGACCAGTCCGTTGAGGACGCCAACCACCAGCCCTGCCAGCACCCCCGCAGCGAGACTCGCGGCGAAGCCCCACTTCAGTGCCGAGATCGCGATGATCCCCGACAGGGCCATGATCCCCGGGATCGACAGGTCGACGTAGTGCTTGCTGTAGGTGACGAACGATACGCCGACGGCCACGATGCCCAGGAGCGTCACCGTTTGCAGAGCAGTCAGGAGGTTGCCGGTAGTTAGGAAGTCGCGGGACACGAACGTGCCGAAGAGGAAGAGGACGACGACCAGGACGTAGACTCCAAGGGCGTTCAAGAGCCCGGGGAGCGTGTTCGACCTGCCCTCCATCAGGGGCCCCCCCCAGTCGCACGCTGGCGCGAGGAGCGCGTCGGGCGAGGCGAGTCGCTCTGTGCTACTCACCGTCAGAATCTTGTCTTCCTGCGGAGATTTCGTCATGCTGAGTCCATGGTACAGCAGACCCCCGTTGCAGCCAAGGTGCGGTTCTGGGTAGGCGGGCGGCGGCAGCGCGCGCGTGCGATGACACGACGCCAATCCGAGCGCGACGGTGGATGAGGGCAGGACACCAGCTTTGCTCTTGCAGAACGAGACTGGGGTCGACGAAGGCAGGAATCAGCGAAGTGCCGTTTGACAAGGTGTTCAGGATGCAGAGGCGTAAAGAGGTGGTCGATCAAGCCAGCCAGGAGCGAGCACCGGTGCCCCCCCGCGGCCCGGGAGGCTGGCAGCGGTCGGACAACGGTCTATCGCTGGATCAGCGAGCCGACGTCCTGTCCTGAAGCAGCACCGTTGTCCCGTCCTGTCCTCACACACCCCAAGGAGCAACTTACATGGGCATCAGCGTAGGCTTGGTAGGACTTGGCGCGTTCGGCAGCGCCTTTGCCGACCTGTTCCGGCGGCACCCGTTGGTCGACCGCGTCGGCTTGTGCGATCGTGAGCCGGAGCGTGTCGCGCGGTTCGCCAACGACCCGGCGTTTCGACGCAAGTTCGATCCGAGAGACGCATACGCGTCGCTGGACGACATCTGCCGGAGCGACCTCGACGCCCTGGTCATCATTACGCAGCCGTGGCTGCACGCGCCGCAGTGTCTGCAGGGGATGGAGGCCGGGAAGCACGTGTACAGCGCCGTGCCCATCTCCAGCGTGCCCGACGGCAACGAGATCCTTGACTGGTGCGACAAGCTGGTCGACACGTGCCGGCGCACCGGCCAGCTCTACATGCTGGGCGAGACAACCTACTACCACGCCGATGCCATGTACTGCCGCCGACAGGCCGCCCAAGGGGCGTTCGGCGACTTTGTCTTCTGCGAAGGCGAGTACTTCCACGACGTAGACGCAGCCTGCAACCTGCGGGAGGTGCAGCGTCACCGGCTCGCCAGCAAAGCAGGACAGGAGTGGGTGGCGCTGTCGAAGCAGTACCACGACCGCGGTATCCGTTCCGGCCCGATGCACTACCCAACCCACTCCACCAGCGGCCCGGTGTGCGTGATGAATGCCCACGCGGTCGAGGTCACCTGCTACGGTCATCGCAACCGGACCGACGATCCCTTCTTCCAGGACTCTGCCTTCAGCAACGAGACGGCCTTCTTCAAGATGAGCAACGGCGCCGTCGTCCGCATCTGCGAGTACCGGGAGATCGGTCTCCCCGGCAACGAGACGTTCCGCGTCTTCGGGACCAAGGGCAGCTACACAGCGCATACCTGGTGCGACAACAAGACCGCCACCCAACTCACCGTCGAGGAGATGCGCGACCCGCTCCCGCCCGAGGTGGAGGCAGCCTTCCGCGAAGGTCAGACCGAGTCCGCCGCCTACGGCGGCCACGGCGGCTCCCACGCCTACCTGGTCCACGAGTTCGTCGATGCAGTCGCCCATCAGCGCCAGCCGGCCACCAACATCTGGGAGGCGGCGCGGTACATGGCCATGGGCGCGATGGCCCACGAGTCGGCGTTGAAAGATGGCGCGCGGCTCAGTGTGCCGGACTGGGGGGACGCGCCCGGGGAGGAAGGGTGAGTCCTGCGCGCAACGGCAGTCGTCGCGTGCAACTGATGGGCAGCGGTTGGCGAGGGCTTCCCGATTGCCGCGAGCCGCGTCGCGCTCTCAGTGCTTGTGCTTGGGGTGCTGGTCGGTTCCCCGGATGACGCAGAGGCCTGCGTCACAATCAATGGCGCCAAGAGCGGAACCGGAGCGCCATACGCTTCTGGGCGGTGACTGCGTGGTGGAGAGCAGCTTGGCGGCCGACGCCTTGGACAAAGAAGAGCTGGTCGCCTCGCGTGAAGCGTGGGTGCAGCGGGGCGTGCGGCTATCTCTGCGCGCGGGCGGATCCCGGAACGGGGTGCTTCTTGAGCCTCGCCGGTATTCGTAGTATCCTGTCTTACTCCCATTCCTACGCGCAGAGCGACGCGGCGCTGGTAAAGCGCCTCGCGCAATGAGGTGATCGCTTGGTAGAGTCCATTCTGAGAATCCTGGAAGACGAAGGGCAGTGCAGTGCTGCCGATCTTGCCGAGCGGTTGGGGGGGGACGAAGCGGAGATCGCGGCGCAACTTGAGGCGTTGGAGAACGACCACGTCATTCTCGGGTACCGGACGCTGATCGACTGGGAGAAGATCGACGAGAAACGCATCTACGCGTTCATCGAGGTGAAGGCGACGCCGGAGCGGGGGCACGGGTTCGACCGGTTGGGGGACCACATCGCCCGGTTCCACGAAGTCCATGCAGTCCACTTGGTGTCGGGCACGCACGACCTGAACGTGATTGTCCACGGAAAGGACCTCCGGGAGGTCGCGCTCTTCGTTTCGGAGAAACTGGCGCCGTTGCACGGCGTGAACAGCACCGCCACCTCATTCATCCTCAAGAGCTACAAGCTCGAAGACCGGGTGATCGAGACCGAGAGCGAGGACCGGAGGCTCTCGGTTACGCCATGACTTCCTCCCCTCGCCCCCGCCTCAACCGTACGGTTGCCGACCTGGCGCCCTCCGGCATTCGCGAGTTCTTCGAGCTTGTTCAGACGGTGAAGAACGTCGTCAGTCTGGGCGTCGGCGAGCCGGATTTCGCCACCCCCTGGCATGTCTGCGACGAAGTCTACAACTCCCTCCGGCACGGCGACACCCACTACACCTCCAATGCGGGCACACCGGAACTGCGCCAGGAGATCAGCGACTTGTTCGCCCGGCTTTACGGTGTGCAGTACGACCCGGCTCAGGAGGTCCTGGTCACCGTTGGCGTGAGCGAGGCCATCGACCTGGCCATCCGCACCGTTGTCAGCCCGGGCGACGAGGTGATCATCCCCGACCCGTCTTTCGTCGCCTACTCCGCATGTGTGAAGCTGGCCGGTGGCACGCCGGTACTGGCGCCGATGCGCGAAGCGGACGACTTCAAGCTCCGGGCCGACACTGTCCGGTCGCTGCTCACCGACCGCACCCGCGCCATTCTGCTGGGTTTCCCCAACAACCCGACGGGCTCGGTGATGACCCGGGCCGAGCTGCTGCCCGTTGCCCGCCTCGCCGAGGAACGCGACTTGCTGGTGCTCTCCGACGAGACCTACGACCGGCTCACCTACGCCGGCCAGCACGCCTGCTTCGCCGAGTTGCCCGGCATGTGGGACCGAACGATCCTGCTCAACGGCTTCTCCAAGTCCTACGCCATGACCGGTTGGCGGATCGGCTACGCCTGCGGACCGGCAGACCTTCTCGACGCCATGACCCGCGTGCACTCCTACACAATGATGTGCGCCTCCACGCCTGCCCAAGTGGCCGCCACCCAGGCTCTGCGCGGCGGCGAGGCAGACGTGCAACGGATGAAGACCGCCTACGATGAACGACGCCGCGTCCTGGTCAACGGTCTGCGCGACGCCGGTCTCCGCTGCTTCGAGCCGTTGGGCGCCTTCTACGTGTTCCCCAACATCGAGTCCACCGGGCTCACCTCGAAGGAGTTCTGCCGGCGCCTCGTCGAGGAGCAACAGGTAGCCGTCGTCCCGGGCACCGCCTTCGGTCCCGCCGGCGAAGGTTACGTCCGCGCCACCTACGCCACCAGCATGAAGAATCTGAAGAAGGCCATCGGGCGGATCGGGGGGTTTGTGGCGTCGCTGTAGGGCGGGGGAAAAAGCGAAGGGCAAGAGACTGGGGGCACGGCGTCGCGGCCACTCAGTCAGAGCCCGACGCGCTGTCGGAGAACCCTCTTCAGCTCCACCAGCTCCAGCGGAACGGCACTGTTCTGCACCTGCCATTCCGCGACGGACTTGGCGAGGTCCCCGTCCATCTCCTCGGGCGAGGCGTAGTTCTGGTTGAACAGGTACCCGCGCACGTGGCGGAAGACCTCTTTCCCGGAGAAGTGGTGGGTCCACGTTCCGTCCTGCAAGTGGCCGTACTGCACGGTGTGGGCGGCGGCCAAGTCGGCAGCGAGGCTGCCGACGTCCTGGAGGTGGGCCGTATGAGCTGGGAAAGACTGCGACCAGTCGCCGTCCCGGAGGAAGCGGTCAGCCTCGGCGAGGCTGCCGACTTCCTCGACCTTCGGGTGCTTCGGGTAGTTGCCCACGAGGCGGCACCGGTAGTCTGCCAGAACGGACCGGCAAGCCCTCCACCAGACCCTCCCTCGGGCAAGTTCCTCCGCCCGAGCGCGAATATCTTCTTTCTGCGGAGCCGCTTCACGTTCTCGCTGCATCCCGCGAGCGCCTCCCAGTTCAGCAGGTGGTTCTCGACCTCGAACGCCGTTGCCTTGAACACCGCAAGCCCCGATTGCGGGTTCTGCCAGCGGTCGTGGTTCGACTCCCCGAAGTCCCGGTCCGCGAGCCCGAAGACATGCTCGTACCCCGCCTCTCGTTGGTCGTGCACTACCGCGACGACTGTCGCGTTCCCGCCCGCGATGAGGAGCTGGAACAACTGGTCCTCGGGTTGCCAGACGGTGGAGAGGTACTCCCGCGTGGACCGGTCCTCTACCCACAGCACGATCGGTCGGGCTTGGAGCAGAGGACCGAGGTGCGTGGCCGTGTTCGCGGTCATGCAGCGAGGGCCTCGACTCGATCAGGTTCAGTCACCAGCCGGATGCGCGGGTCCTGGAAGGGGAGCAGCGTGAATCGCTGGTAACTGTAGACAGACTCCAGCACTTCCGGCGAGTGGGTCGCGCAGAGGATCTGCGTCTGCGGCAGCACGGCTCGTAGCGCCCGTAGAACGGTCCGGCGCCAGGCCGGGTGCAAGTGCAGTTCCGGTTCGTCGATGAGGACGATGCCGTCGGAGAGGTCCCGGGTGGCGAACCAACCCAGCATGGTGAGCACTTCGAGTTCTCCAGAACTGAGGGCGTCTACCGCGAGGCTGAGGTCGCTGCCGCTGTCTTCCAAGAACAGGTCGAAGCCTTCGTCGATGTCGGTACCCGCGGGCCTGACTGCAAACCGCTGGGTCCGATCCGGGTAGAACAGGCGCCAGCCTTCGTTCATCCGCACGAGGGGGTCCGGCCCGGGATCGACCTGTCTGCGTTGCTCGGGCGACCCCATAGCCCGGCGCGCGGTCAGGTTGACCAGGTGCTGCTTCACCAGCCACAGTCGGTTCTGCTGAGACGGTTCCGGGCGTCCCCCGCTGTTACCCGCCGTCACGGGCACGCTGCCGACGAGCTTCGGCTCACGCCAAGAGGAGAAGTACTCAATCCGGGTCCATTCCCGGCCTTGGCGCACCTGCTCTTCCACAATGAGTTGGTGCGTCGGCAAGGACTGTGATGTGACTGTTGTGTCGACATCGGTATCCGCGAACTGCAGCTTCAGTCCGAGAATGAACCGGTCGGCACCAAGCCGTACATCGCTCGTGGACTCCGCCTTCTGCCCGATCAACCCGGCACTCCCACACCCAACCAGGCACCCCTCCAGCACGCTCGTCTTCCCGCACCCGTTCGGTCCTGCCAGCACGATGGTGTCGAGCGGCTGCCCGTCGGGACCCGTGAAGTCGAGGTCGAGAGACTCGATCCCGCGGAAGTTGCTGAGCTGGATTCGCTTGATCTTCATCGTCGGTCACCCGGGCGCGCTTCCAGACAAGTGCCCGCTCTGGCTGCGCGGTCATACAGTGTAGCCCGCGTGTGGCATTCTGCAACCCGAGACATGCGGGCCGGACCAGGGGCACAGGGATGGAGAACCGGTCAGAACTTTGCGACCGTTGAATTCAGCCCTCAGCGCACCCCCAACGAAGGAGTCGTTCGCCATGAAAGTCGCGAAGTTCGGCGGCACCTCGCTCGCCACGGCAGCTTCCATTCGCCAAGTCTTCGAGATCGTCACCGCCGACCCGACACGGCGGCTGGTGGTTGTCTCCGCGCCCGGCAAGCGGGACGACGACGACACCAAGGTCACCGACCTGCTGATCGCGCTGGCGAAGGCGCGCCTTAGCGGGGAGACCGGCGAGGCGGAGTTGGCGCAGGTGGTCGAGCGCTACGCGGAGTTGGCGCGGGCGCTCGGCGTGGGCGAGGAGATCGTGACCGAGATCGAGGCCGACCTGCGGGAGCGCCTGTCGGCGGACACGTTCTACGAGGAAGCCTTCACGGATGTGTTGAAGGCCGCCGGCGAAGACAACTGCGCGAAGCTGGTCGCGCGGTTCTTCTGCGCCCAGGGGATCGAGGTCTCCTACGTCGACCCGGGCGAGGCAGGGATGCTGCTCAGCGACGAACCGGGCCATGCCCAGGTGCTTCCTGAGGCCTACGACAGGCTCAGTCGGCTGCGCGAGCGGGAGGGCACGCTCGTTTTCCCTGGGTTCTTTGGGCACACGGAGTCGGGCAGCGTGGTCACCTTCCCCCGCGGCGGCTCGGACATCACGGGCGCCATTCTCGCGGCGGCTACCAAGGCCGAGGTCTACGAGAAGTGGACCGATGTCGATTCCGTCTTCGCCGCTTCGCCGAAGATGGTCGCGAACCCGCAGCCAGTAGCCGAGCTCACCTACCGGGAGATGCGAGAGCTGGCGTACGCCGGGTTCAGCGTCCTCCACGGCGAGGCGTTGATGCCGTGCTACCGCGCCGGGGTGCCGGTCTGTATCAAGAACACGAACAACCCCACGGCGCCGGGCACGCGCATCGTCGGCCAGCGCGACCCGGTGCCGGGCGGGGTAGTGGGCATTGCCGCCGCCCCGGGGTTCTGCACGCTCTATGTCAGCAAGTACCTCATGAACCGGGAGGTCGGCTTCAGTCGCCGGTTACTCCAGATCCTCGAGGACGAGCGCATTTCCTATGAGCACACCCCGTCCGGGATCGACAGCATCTCGGTCATCATGCGGAAGCAGGCGTTCACCCCGCAGAGCGAGGCGTGGGTCCTGGACCGGGTGCGGCTCCAGTGCGAAGTGGACGAGGTCGCCGTCGAGCGCGACTTGGCACTGGTGATGGTTGTCGGCGAGGGAATGAGGCACACCGTGGGACTGGCCGCCAGAGCCTGCAGCGCCCTGGCGGAGGCCGGCGTCAACATCGAGATGATCAACCAGGGCTCTTCAGAGGTCAGCATGATGTTCGGCGTCGTTGAGGCCGACTGCGACGCGGCGGTGCGGGCGTTGTATGGGGAGTTCTTCGGGCGCCCCTCGCTGCCGGTGGACAGTGACGTTGGGGTGTTGGCTGACTATCGAATCGGGTAGAACCCCGCGTGTTCTGCGCGAGGGAGATACCTCATTCGGCTGTTGGCCAAGGAGCGTCATCATGCACACAACCACACGAACAGCGGCGATCCTGCTACTCACGGGCTTGGTGGCGATGGGCACGCGAGGGTCCGCAGCGACCTTCGTCGTGAACTCGACCGGCGACGACCTGGACTGGAACATCGGCGACGGCGTCGCCGAGGCCCAGTTCGGTGGCAGCGGAATCACCACGCTGCGGTCGGCGATCGAGGAGAGTGTCGCCACGACAGGACCGCACACGATCACCTTCAGCATCGGCAGCGGACACCAGGTCATCCAGCCGCTCTCGGTATACTCGGCCCTCAGCAACCAAGTCACGATCGACGGAACCACCCAGCCTGGGTATGTTAGTGGTCTGCCCGTCATCGAGATCGATGGCAGCCTCCTGAGTTCGTCCGACGGGTTCTCGTGCGTGGCCGATGGGTGCATCGTCCGGGGTCTGGTGATCAACGGGTTCGGCGGCAACGGCGTCAGCATCTCCGCGAGCAACTGCCGCGTGGAGACGTGTTTCCTCGGCACCGATCAAGGGGGCGCCGTCGCTGTCCCCAACGGGCTCAGCGGGGTGCTCATTGGCAGCGGCTCCAACAACGTGGTCGGGGGCACCGGCGCCGCCCGGAATGTCATCGCATACAACGGCGGCGATGGCATCCTGGTGTACCCGTCCGGCTCCGGCGTCAATATCCGCGGCAACTCAATCCACACCAACGGCGGACTCGGGATCGACCTCTGGCCGGACGGCGTCACCGCCAACGATGCCAACGACGACGACACCTTGGGGCCGAACAATCTGCAGAACTTCCCTCTTTTGCTGGGTGCCTACACGACAGGCTCCGCCACAGTCGCCAAGTTCACACTGGATAGCTCGGTGGGCAACGCCGCGTACCCCGTAATGGTTGACTTTTTCGCCAACGCCGCCGCCGATCCGTCGGGCTACGGAGAGGGGGAGCAGTACCTGGGCTCCACCCTCGTGACGGGCCCCGGTACGTGGGATGCCACCGGCCTTCTTCCCTGCTTTGTGGGTCAGACCCTCGCCGCCACGGCCACCGACTACTCCGGCAACAGCTCCGAGTTCTCCGGCGGGATTCTGGTGGGCGACCCACCGACGACGGTCACCAATACCAGCGACAGCGGCTACGGCAGTCTGCGTGAGGCCATTCTCTTTGCGAACGCCAATCCGGGCTCGACAATCGCCCTCAACATCCTAACGAACGATCCCGGGTACGCGGGTGGCGCGTTCACCATCCAGCCGACCAGTGCGCTGCCGGCGGTCACGGCCGATGGTACGGTGATCGACGGCGCGACACAGACAGCGTTCACAGGCGACACGAACGCGGCGGGGCCGGAGGTGGTGGTCAACGGGTCGCTGGCGAGCGGCGCGGACGGACTGAAGCTGACAGCGGCAAACTGCGTTGTTCGGTCGCTGGTGATCAGCGGTTGGGCCGGGAACGGAATCTCGATTGAGGGCAACTCCGCCACTGGCAACCTGGTGACGGGCTGCTACATCGGCACCGACGGGAACGGCACTGTCGCTCCGGGTCTGGGCAACGGCTGGCACGGTGTCGGCTTGCTCTCCGGGGCACACGACAACTTCGTCGGTGAAGCGGGCTACGGGAATACCCTCGCCGGCAACAACCGGGCCGGCGTGTATGTGGACGGCGGGGTCGGCAACCTGATCTCTCAGAACGCAATCCACGCCAACGCGTACCTGGGGATCGACCTCCACGACCCGGCCGACGCCGCTCCCGGCGTGACGCCCAACGACCCAGGCGACACCGACTCCGGCTCCAACAACTTGGTCAACTTCCCGGAGTTGCTCGCGATCCACACCAACGCCGGCACGACGACCATCGAAGGGCGCGTAGACCTGGGCCCGGCCGCCTCCTCGGCCAGGGTGGAGCTGTTTCTGAACGACGCCGTCGATCCGGCCGACAACGGGTACGGCGAGGGGAAGCAGTATGTGGGTGACGCGTACCCCGACACGAACGGTTACTTCACGGCAGCCCTGTCTGCATTGCCCGGCGGTCAGTATGTCACGGCGACGACCATCGACCTCAACAACAACACCTCAGAGTTCTCCAAGTCGCTCCAAGTAGGCTCCGAAGTCCCTGCCGATTACGGCGACGCGAACGGCCCGTACGCCACGCTGTTGGCCAACGACGGCGCGCGGCACTTCACCGAGGCCGGTCTGTTCCTGGGCGCAGCATTTGACCTCGAGAACGACGGTTAGCCAACTCCGGGGGCCGACGGAGACGACACCAATGGCGCCACACCCGACGATGAAGACGGCGTGGCGTTTCTCACCCCGATGGCGCCCGGAACGACGGCCAAGATCAGCGTTACCGTGACGGGAAGCGGGTACCTGGCCGGCTGGGTGGATTTTGGCCACGATGGTGTCTGGGACGACCAGGACGAGCACGTGGTCTGGGACGAGCCGTTGTCTGACACCGGCAACCCCCACGAACTGACCGTCGCCGTGCCGTCAGGCGCGATCCTGGGGAACACCTTTGCGCGCTTCCGGTTCAGCAGCACCGGCGGGCTGTCGCCCACGGGTCCCGCGCTCGACGGGGAGGTCGAGGACTACCAGGTCGCCATCGGCGGGCAGGTGGACTTCGGCGACGCTCCCGATCCGGCGTATCCGACCCTCAAGCTCAACGACGGCGCACGCCACACGGTGTGGAAGGGAACGCCGGCCAACGACGTGTATCTGGGCACCGACGTGGATCCCGACACGGACGGCCAGCCCACGGCCAACGCCGACGGTGACACGAACGACGACGGCGTGACAATCCCGACGCTCAGGCCCGGGCAGCCGACCGACCTGATGGTCAACGTGGTTGGCGACGGCAACCTCAACGGGTGGATCGACTTCGACGGCGATGGTGTCTGGAACGACCAGGAAGAGCACGTGGTCTGGGACGTCCCACTGTCGGCCACGGGCAACCCGCACACCGTTGCCATCAGCAGTGTGCCGGCCGCCGCCAAGCTCGGGAAGACCTTCGCGCGATTCCGCTACAGCACCGAGTACGGGCTGCAACCCAACGGGTACGCGCCCGACGGCGAAGTGGAAGACTACGAGGTCTCGGTCGGCGGCGACCCGGACTACGGCGACGCGCCGTATGACGGCACAACCTACCGGTACCCCACGGCAGCGATCAACAACGGCGCGATGCACTCGATCGTGGCGGGGCTTCACCTCGGCGCCGAGGTGGATGCAGAGGCGGACGGCCACCCCAGTCTCGACGCCAAGGGCGACGACAACGACGGCGTGCCCAACGATGAAGACGGCGTCCTGTCGGCCACCTCCCTCATTCCCAACACGACCGCCTCCATCGACATCGTCCACGCAGGCGACGGCTACCTGCAGGGGTGGATCGACTTCAACCGCGACGGTGACTGGGACGATCCGGGCGAGCAGGCCATCCCCGACCACCCGCTGCAGGGAATCGGGACCAAGACGGTGACCTTCCCCGTCCCAATGGACGCTGACCCCGGTCCCACCTATGCGCGCCTGCGGTTCAGCACGCAGCAGTACCTGCCCGCCGACGGCTATGCTCCTGACGGCGAGGTCGAAGACTACCGGGTCGAGATCAGTGGTCCCAAAGTGACCCACACCAACGAAAGCGGCGCAGGCAGTTTGCGCGACGCGATTCTGTTCGCCAATGCGAACCCAGCCGCGACGATTACCTTTGCCATCTCCACCTCGGATCCCGGCTACAACCCTACCACGCAAGTCGCGCGGATCGCGCCGACAACGCCCTTGCCGCAACTCGAGTGCGCCAGCACGAAGATTGACGGTCAGACGCAGAAAGCCTTCGTGGGCAGCACGCAGCCGTGGCCCGGCGTTGAACTCGCCGGCGGCAACGTCGGGCAGCCCAACAGCGACGGTCTCGTCGTGGGTGCCTACGCCGATAGCTGCGAGTTGCGCGGCCTCACTGTGAACGCCTTCAGTGGAAACGGACTGGTGCTCCTCGGCGACCAAGCGGCCGTGTACGGCTGCCAGATCGGCACCGACGCTCAGGGGCAGGCGGCGTCTTCGCCGCCCAACGGCGGCAGCGGCATCGTGATCGAGGCGCACAACGCCTTGATCGGCGACGCCAACGGGGCGCCAGGCCCGATCAACTTCGTGCTCGTCTCAGGCAACGCCCAGAACGGCGTCGCCGTGCAGAACGGCGCCACCGGGGCCAACCTGCGGAACTGCTTCATCGGCCTGAGCCGTAGCGGCAAAGTCGCCGTGGGCAACGGCGAGAACGGCGTGCTCGTCACGGGCGGCGCGAACGGCAACCAGATCGGTGGCACGGATGGCGCTGGCTACACCGACGGTTGCACCCTTTCCGGTAACACGGGCGACGGCGTCCGCATCGACGGCAGCGGCTCCGACTACAACGTCGTGCGGCTCTGCAACATCGGCGGCAAGAACGACAACCTGGACCTCAACGGCACAGTGCCCAACCAGGGCAACGGGGTGACAATCAACGGCGGCGCCCAACACAACTCGGTTGGCGACCCCGGCAACGCGCTGGGGAACGTCATCTTCGGCAACGGAGGCAATGGCGTCCACCTGGCGGGTGCAGGGACATCGTTCAACAAGGTCAAGCTCAACTTCATCGGTCCCGGCGCCAGCGGCGCGACGACCGGGCAGGGCAACACGCTGTACGGCGTGCTCGTCGAGACTTCGGCGTCCGAAAACCTGATCGGCGGTCCAACAGCGGCGGAGCAGAATGTCATCGCCGGCAACACCGGCGGGGGGATCAGCGTCAGCGCCGCAACCTACACCACCGTCCAGGGCAACTTCGTCGGTGTCGACGTCACTGGGACGATGAACCTCCGGAACGGAGGTCACGGCATCACCGTGGCCTCGTCGTCTGACACGGTCATCGGCGGCAACACGGCTGTGCCCGGCACCGCGCCCGGGAACGTGATCTCCGCCGACAACGAAGGCCTCCACCTGCTCAACGCCGGCACCAGCAACAACACGATCCAAGGCAATGCCATCGGCGTTGCTGCCGATGGCACCACCGTTCTCGGCTGCACCCACGGCATCGACCTTAAGGCCGGCGGCAGCAACACCCGCATTGGGGGGACGAACCCGGGCGACGGCAACCATATCGCCCACTGCACGGGCATCGGCATCGCCCTGTGGGGCGCCCCCCAGAGCGCGGGCTTGGGGAACCAGCTCCTCGGCAACTCCCTCCACGACAACGGTTCCCTCGGCATCGACCTGGGCAAGGACGGGGTCACAACCAACAGTTCCAGCGGCAGCGGAACCGACCCCAACCACTTCCAGCAATACCCAGTGCTTACCAGTGTCCAGACCGACGGTAGCTCGACCACAATCGAGGGCACCCTCGACAGCCTCAATGGCTACCCAATGACCCTCGAGCTCTTTGTCAGCGCGGCGGCGGACCCGAGCGGCTACGGCGAGGGGAAGGACCACTTGGACTGGGTCAGCGTCAGCGCTTCCGGCCCGTTCAGCACCACGGTTCCGCTCGGTCTCACGCCCGGGCATGTCGTGACAGCAACGGCAACGGACGACGCCGGCAACACCTCGGAGTTTGGTCTGGCGGTCGAGGTCAACGCGGCGCCGGTGATCGTCCTGGGAGGCGCCCCGGTTGACTACGCGGAGAACGACCCGCCGATCGTCCTGGCTGCGGCCGCAACGGTGACCGACGCCAACTCCGCGAACTTCGCCGGCGGCACGCTTTCCGCACAGTTCGCCTACGGAGGCACGACGGAGGATCGGTTGGGCGTCCGCAACGAAGGCACGGGCGCGGGCCAGATCGGCGTGTCGAGCAACAACGTCACCTACGGC
>PEVN01000217.1:16289-26932 GCA_002779825.1 Armatimonadetes bacterium CG06_land_8_20_14_3_00_66_21
CCGCAACCTGACGTACGAGAACGTCTCGCAATCGCCCGACACCACCCAGCGCCAGATTGAGTTCGCGCTGACCGACGGCGACGGCGGTCTCAGCAACCAGCCGGTCCGGGCCGTGAACGTGACGGCTGTGAACGACCCGCCTGTGATGGCGGTAAGTGCCGGGCTGACCGTTCCGGAAGGCGGCACAGAGCCCCTCTGCGACACCGAGCTCAAAGCAACCGACGTCGACCTACCGGCGCAGACGCTGACCTTCACCGTGGGGACCGCCCCTGCGAACGGGAAGCTGCTGAAGTCGGGCGAGTCGCAGTTGGGTGCGGGCGGCAGCTTCACCCAGGACGACCTCGACGGCGGGCTACTCTCCTACGCGCACAACGGTGGGGAGACCACAACAGACAGCTTCACCTTCACCGTGTCGGACGGCAACAGCGGCACCATTCCGAGCACGACGTTCACGATCACCGTCACCCCGGTGAACGACCCGCCGGTCGCGGCAAACGACGGCCCCTATGCGGCCCTCCAGGGCAAGGAACTCACGGTGCCGGCGCCCGGTCTGCTCCAGAACGACACCGACGCCGAGAACGCCTCCCTGTCGTCGGTGTGGGCCAGCGACCCCGCCAACGGCACCTTGTCACTCGGCACCGACGGCTTGTTCACCTACGCCTCCAATCCGTTCTTCACCGGGACCGACACGTTCACATACAAGGCGTCCGATGGGCAGGAGTACTCCGAGGAGGCAACGGTAACGCTCTCCGTCGGGGTCGTCTACGACTTCGGTGACGCGCCCGATGCGGCAGGCAGCCCCAAGTACCCCACGCTCCTGGCCAACAACGGCGCGCGCCACGGGCTGAGCGCACTGCGACTCGGGGCCGCCGACACGGACTCCGAGACCGACGGTCAACCCACCACGGGCGCCGACGGCGACGACCTGTCGGCGACCGCTGACGAAGACGGCGTCGGGTTTGCCTCTCCACTCTCCGTCGGGCAGTCGGCAACTGTGGCCGTAACCGCCTCCGGAGCCGGGAAGCTGGACGCCTGGGTGGATTTCAACGCCGACGGCGACTGGCTGGACACGGGCGAGCGGATCTTCAGTGCCAAGCCGGTGGTGGCGGGTCTCCAGTCACTCTCCTGCTCGGTTCCCAGCAGCGGCAAGGTGGGCACCACCTATGCGCGGTTCCGGTTGAGCAGTGCCGGAACACCCAGCCCTGGCGGCCTGGCGGTCGACGGCGAAGTGGAGGACTACCAGGTCTCCCTCGTGCCCGGAGCGGCTGCCTCCCTGGTGTTCACCGTACAGCCCACAACTGCCGTCGCCGGCGTCGCGCTCACGCCCGCGATCAAGGTCGAAATCAGGGACGCCTTCGGCAACCTGAACACAGCAGCGACGAGCCCGGTGACCCTGGAAGTCGGCACCAACCCGGCCGCGGGCACGCTCTCCGGCACAACAACAGTGACCGCGACGGCCGGCGTGGCATCGTTCGCCGGTCTCAGCCTCAACAAGGCCGGCACCGGCTACACGCTCAAAGCAAAGGCGACGGGGCTGCCGGACGCCGCCAGTTCGGCGTTCAACATCACTCCCGCTGCTGCTAGGAAGCTGGCATTTACCCAGCAGCCGACCAACGCCGCTGCCGGCGCAGCGCTCTCGCCGGCGGTGAAGGTGGCGATCCAAGACGAGTTCGGTAACACCGTGACCGGCGCCACGAACGCCGTCACGACGGCTCTGGATGCGAACCCGGGCGGAAGCGCGCTCTCCGGGACGACAACGGCGAACGCAGTCGCCGGAGTGGCAACCTTCTCGACGCTGAAGCTCAACAAAGTCGGCTCTGGCTACACGCTGAAGGCGATGGTCACCGGTCTGCCCGACGTCGCCAGCGCCGCCTTTGACGTCACCCCCGGCGCGGCCGCGCTCCTCGAGATCGTGTCCGGCGACGGCCAAAGTGGCGCGAAGGGGCAGCCGCTGCCAGAGCCGTTCGTAGTGCGAGTGACCGATGGTTGGGCCAATCCGGTGTCAGGCGCGCAGCTCTCCTTCACCGTGACCGCCGGGGCGGGCACGCTCGAGGGTCAGCCCGCTGTTACCCGACCTTCCGGTGCCGACGGCAAGGCGAGCGCTACGTTGACGTTGGGCACCGCTGCCGCCCACGAGGTAGCTGTCGCCCTCCCGAACGCGACGCCGGTGACGTTCGTCGCTTCGCTGCGGTCGGCCGACCTCGGCCTCAAGAAGACGGTCGACAACACCACGCCCACCCTCGGGCAGGAAGTCACCTACACGCTGACCGTGACCAACCAGAGCCTGGACACCGCGGCGACGGGCGTCCGGATCACAGACGCGCTGCCGGCGGGCGTGGCCTACGTGCGGCACGACTCAGGCCCCGACTATGACCCGATGAGCGGCGTCTGGAACGTGGGCGACGTGCCGGCGGGAGGCTCGGCCTTTGTGGGGATCACCGCCCGGGTGGAACTCGGCACCGGCGGCCAGACGATCACCAACACCGCGACGATCACCTCCGCCGACCAGGCCGACCCCAACCCAGACAACGATAGCGATGACGCCGCGCTTACGGTACAAGCGGCGGACCTGGAACTGACGAAGGTCGCCACCCCCGAGCCGGTGCAGGCCGGTGAGTCGCTAACCTACACGCTCACGGTGAAGAACACTGGGCCGAGCCCGGCGACAGGACTCAAGGTCGTCGATACGCTGCCGGCGGCAGTGATCACCGTTTCCACGCAGTCGGCCGCAGGGACGTGCGAACTCCGCACGAACGGCGAGGGTCGCCAGGAGGTCGTGTGGACGTTGGCCCGCCTCGCAGTCGGCGCGACGGTGACGGTGACCCTCGTGGTCGAGCCGACAAAGGTGGGCGCGCTCACCAACGAGGCTACCGTGTCCGCCCTGGAAGCCGACCCCCATGAGAAGAACAACCGGGCTCTTGCCGAAACGACCGTGGCGGCAGGCAAGCCCGCCGAGTTGCTGCTGACGGCGGACAGCACCCGGGCGGAAGTGGGCGACTCCGTTACGGTGACGGCCAGCGTCTTCGACAAGCCCGGGAACGCCGTGCCCGGCGTCGCGGTGACACTGACGGTCACGGCGGGCGATGGCAGCCTGACGCTTCCGTCGAGGCTCCCTGCGAGCAACACCGACGAGAACGGGGCACTCGAGGCCAGATTGGAGCCCGTCTCCTTGGGCGCCAACACCGTCAAGGCCGAAGTAACCGGTCTCGACCCGAAGACACTCGACATTCTGGGCGAGTGGCGGTTGACGCTCTCGGCCGGCCGCCAGATTCTCACGATCCCCTTCAAGGACCTGTCGCCCGCAGATGCCGCGGAGCTGTTAGGAATCCCCGGAGAACACCTGAAGCTGGCGACCTACGACCCGGTGGTAGAGAAGTACGTGACCTACCGTGAGCAGCCCTTTGGCTTCGCGTGGGCCCGCGGCTACTTTGGGAAGTTCGACACCGAGCGAACCGTCGCCGTCTCGCAGGGAACACCTGTCACCGACTGCACGCAGCCCGTTGCGGTGCTGTTTGCCGACCAAGGCTGGCAGCTCTTCGGCAACCCCTTCACCCAAGCGCTTGACTGGAACCTGGAGAAGATCCAGTTGCTCGACAACGGAAAGAACAAAGGCGCGCTGAGCACCCTCCTCAGCGGAGAAGACGCGTTGACGCGCAGCGCCGAGCCATACATGTGGGTGTACGACCACCTGGACGCAAACGATCCGTACCGGCTGCTGTGGGACACCCACTACAAGGAGAACCTCCCCGAAGTGCTCCGCGACCGGGCCGTCTCGCGGCTGGAGGCCGGTCAGGGGGCCTTCGCGCTTCTCAACAAGCCCAATTCCGGGTATAGCTTCACCTGCGCCGTGCGGAGCGCTGTTAGCGTTGGCAGCGCGGCGGCACCGGCGTCTGCCGAGGGCGACTGGGCTCTGCCGCTGGTGCTGCAGAGCGGCGAACTGCGCGACGGCGCCAATGCCTGGGGCGTGCGGACGCGAGCCGCCAATGGCTTCCAGCTCGCGGAGCCGCCCGTGATCGAGAACAGCGACGGCGCCTACCTGTCGTTGGGCTTCGCCCCCCCGCAACAGGGCAAGTGGCGGATGGCTACCGGCAGCGGCCGCGCGGCTCTGCTGGCTGCCGACGTGCGCGCGGGAATCGGGACCAAGGCCGACTGGGAAGTGGTGGCGCGAACCAACCGGAGCGCCGCTTCCGCCGACTTGAGCTGGCCGGACCTGAGTAGCCTGCCGAGACGGTACCGCGCCTACCTGGTGGATTTGGAGACAGGCGCCCGCCAGGCGATGCGAACCACAACCAGCTTCCGCTTCCGCACCAACGCCCAAGGGCCCACAGAACGGCGGTTCCGGATCGAGGTGGATGCCACGGCGCAGTCGCGGTTGCAGCTCACCAACGTGACGGTTGTGCCCAGCGGCCGCGGCGCCGGCCTGAGCGTGGCCTTCACCCTTAGCCAGCCGGCCCGGGTGCAACTCGCTCTGAAGAACAGCGTCGGGCGTCCCGTGTATGTCGGCGGTCCCTATGAGAGCGCCGCCGGTGCCGGCGCGGTGGAGCTGACCGGCCGCACCGCGAGTGCCCAGCCGCTAACCCGTGGCGTCTACCTGTTGGAGCTGATCGCCCAAGCGGATACGGGCGAGCGGTTCCGGGTGGTCCGGCCCGTGCCCGTGCGCTAACCGCCGCTCACTGTCAGGCTGCCACGCCGACAACGGTGTCGTCGGCCGGTCGCGGCCTCAGGAACGTCTTCACCGCCAGCCCGGTCAGCACTGCGGAGAGCAGGAGCAGCACGAAGTCGGTCGCCGCCAAGGTGTAGTTGGGCGCCGCAAAGTGCTTCTTCAGGAGGAGAAGCAGGGACGCAGTGGTGGTGGCGATCATGAAGAAGGCCGGCCAAACGACATACCAGTAGGGCTTCCGGGCCCGGGTCAGCCAGGCGGAGACGGCGATGAGGGTCAACGCCGCCAGTAGTTGGTTGGCGGTGGCGAAGACGGGCCACAGAGCGTTGAACGCGTTTCCCCATGCCATGAGCAGCATCAGCGCAACAGACAGGCCCGAGTTGAACCAAGCGGCGCCCAGCACCGGGACTTTGCGGCCCACGATCGCAGTCCAGAACTCCTCGAAGACGTAGCGGTTCAGCCGGATGGCGGTGTCCAGAGTGGTCACGACGAAACCCTCTACCATCAACACCCCGACAACGGTTCCGAGCGCTTTGGGGATCAGGAGCCCGCTCTCCAGAAGGGCGCCGACGCCCAGGGCGAAGGCCAGAATCGGGTTGCCGCTGGCGCCGGGGGCCCCGGGGTACACGACGGTCAGGTACTTGGCGTGGCTGAGACCGGCCCCGACTGCCACGAGGACCATGACAGCCAGCATCGACTCCAGCAGCATCCCGCCGAACCCGACCCGTTGGGCGTCTGCTTCGCTCTTCAGTTGCTTGCAGGAGGTGCCGCCGGAGACAAGCGCGTGGAACCCGGAGATGGCTCCGCAGGCGATGGTGATGAAGAGGACGGGCCAGATCGCGCCGAGGGTGGCTGTGCCGGTTGCCATGTCCGCCATCGGGGCCTGGAACTTCACTCCGCGCAGGCCCGCGCCGAGGCTGGCAAGGAACAGCAGCCCCATGCCGCCGTACAGCAGCAGCACATTGGCGAAGTCGCGCGGTTGCAACAACACCCAGACGGGAAGCCCGGCCGCAATGAAGCTGTAGACGGCAAGCACGACCATCCAGGTCTTCGGTTCCAGCCGCACGGGCAGTTCGAGACCGATGACCACGGAGGCGATGACTGTCGCCCCGGCGATGACGTACGCTGCCCGGGTGTCGAGATTGCGGCGGTACAGGAGATACCCCAGCACCGGCGCGAACAGGGTGAGGAGAATCACGGAGGTGGAGGCAATGCCCCCGACGCGGGCGACGGTCGGGTCGTCGCGGGTCACCGGCAGCAAGGTCTGCGAGGTATCCAGACCGAAGAAGCTCAGCGGGATGGCGGAGGTCAGCGCCTTGGCGGAAGCCGCCAGAAACGCTGAGGTCACCATCACCAGCATCACCAGCAGAAAGAGGATGAACACGAAGAAGCCCACGGGCCCCAGCACCCCGCGGACGGTTTCCGCGATGGACCGGCCGCGCTCGCGCATGCTGACGAAGAGCGACGCAAAGTCGTGTACCGCGCCGATGAAGATGCCGCCGAGGACCGTCCACAGAAACGCCGGCACGACGCCGAACACCAGCGCCATAGTGGGGCCGAGAATCGGGCCCGCGCCGGCGATGGAGGCATAGTGATGAGCGAAGACAATGCCGCACCGGGTCGGCACGTAGTCGCGGCCGTCCTCCAACTCGATGGCCGGCGTCGTCCGCTCCGGGTCAACTCCCAGCTTCTGGGAGACGAACCGACCGTAGCGGTGATAGGCAACGGACAGGGCCACCGTCGCGAGGACAATGGGGACGAGCACGTTCATGCGGAACCTCCACGCTCGTAGGAAGGACGCCACAGCCTTCCCGGGAGAAAGATGGGTCCAGTCTGGCCCAAGCCGACACAGGCCCGTACCGGAAGTGTCAAACCTCGGTTGATCGGCAACCGAGTCCGGTGGCGCGAGCCGAGGGGCGTAGCCTACGGAACCTACCCAAAGGTCGGTGCAAGATGATAACACAACTGTCCGCGTTCAACCTCTGCCTCTCCACGTTCGATGCCGCGGTGCACGCCATTGTCGGGGCGGGCTTCGAACAGCTTGCGGTCTACTTCACCAAGACCCAGTTCCTCAAAGCGCTGCACGAGTTGGATGACTTCGAGGTGGAGGAACTCGCGCACAAAGCCGAGCTGAGCGACCTCCGGATCGCGGCGGTCGGCGGCCCGTCGGACCTGCTGACGAAGGAGGGCACGAGCCAACTGAAACAGGCGCTTCGGGTCGCGGGAGCGCTGGAGGCCGAGGTGTTCGACACTGGCAGCCTCTCGTTCCAGGGCAAAGAACCCGCCCAGATCGACCGCGAGACCCGCCTGTTCTGTGATAACCTCTGCCGCGTCGCGGACGTGGCGGGCGAGCAGGGAATGGTGATCTGCCTCGAGACCCACGGCGGGATGACAGGAACGCCCCAGCGCTGTCTCCAGGCTATGGCGGCGATCAACCACCCCAACGTCGGCATCGGCTTCGACCCGGCGAACCTCGTCTACTACGAAGGCGCCGATCCCTTTGAGGACCTGGACGAACTACTGCCCTTCATCGGCCATGTGCACCTGAAGGACCAAGTGGGCGGCAAAGACGTGGCGAGCTTCCCCACGGTCGGCTCGGGCGAGCTCGACTACGCAAGGCTGCTTGCGCAAGTGATCGAGGGTGGCTACGGCGGCTGCCTCTCCGTGGAGCGGGTCTCGGGCGACACCGACGAGGAGCGAGCCGACGAGTTGGTCAAGGCGTACGAGTTCCTGGCGCAGGCGGGGGGGTAACCGCCGGCGTCAGCCGCTCCGCTGCACCCGCTCGGCGAGGGTCTCCCGACCCCGCAGCCTCGCCGCCGCTCTACTCCGGCGCCGCGTCTTCCTCGCCCCACATGTGGACGTCCTCGTCCCCCCGCGTTCTCGCCGTCGCCCAGAGGTCCTGCTCGTCCTTCTTCGCCCAGTCGTACTCACCGCTTTCCCAGGCGGCATCGGCCAGTTTGGCGTACTCGCGCGACCAGGCGCGCACGGCGTCGCGATGGGTGGTGACGATGGCCTCGGCGCCAGGATGCGTGGCATGGGCCTTGCCCTGCTTGACGGCTTCCTCCAGCCACTGGTTGTGGTCGACGATCATGCACGGCTGCAGCCGGTTCTTGTGCTTGCGGTTGCGCTCGCGGACGGCACAGAAGAAGTCCGACTTCAGCGCGTCGCCCAACGTGCCCCCGCGCGCGTAAATGTCCTTGATGTTGTCTTGCGCAAAGTGCATGAACACACACGGCTCCACATCGCCGCGGTAGTTGAGGTGCAAGTAGAGCTGGCCGCCGGCCATGCAGCCGTCGGTGAGGCACCCGTCGTTCCAGAAGTCGGCCACGAAGATGGGCTTTTGTCGGCGGATCTCCATGGTCCAGGAGCGGATCTGGTCACGCTGTTGGGGCGTCAGCATCAGGTCCAGGTCGTCGTCTTTTCCCACCGGGACGAACATGAAAAACCACCCAAACAGGCAGCCCTTCTCGACCATGTGGTCGATGAATCGCTCTTGCAGATACACGTGGACGTTCCGCCGCGTGGAGGTGGCCGAGAAGCCGAAGAAGACCCCGGCTTCTCGCAGCCGGTCCATCGTCGCCATCACCTGCTGGTAGACCCCCTCACCGCGCCGGGCGTCTGTCTCTTCTTGCCATCCTTCGAGGCTGATGGCCAGCCCGACATTGCCCAACTCGGCCAGCCGCTCGACCACTTTGTCGTCGATCAACGTACCGTTGGTGTAGATCTGGAACGCACAGTCGGGGTGGCTCTCGTAGAGCTCGAAGAGGTCTCTGCGGACGAACGGCTCGCCCCCGGAAATGACGAAGAAGTAGGTCCCCATCTGTTTGGCTTCGTTGATGACTCGATCGATGGTCGCCAAGTCCAGGTGGTCTCCCTGCCGCGGGTACTTGCCGGCATAGCAGCCGGTGCAATCGAGGTTGCAGCGCATCGTCGGGCTGATGACCATCAAGGTAGGGGGCTGGACGCCATGGGCATCTCGGAAGCGCTTCCGCTCGACGCTACCGATCCAGGTGGCGTTGACCGTGAGTGCCTCAATCAGAGAGCGCCGGCAGTTCGGGTGGAGTTGTGTGCTGAGGCGACGAACCAAGTCCAAGGCGGGATGCTTGTTCTCGAACAGCTCGCGCAGTTGCTGCATCTGCGCCCGGTGGTGCGAGGTGCGCGCCACCTTCTCCGCCACCTTGGTCAGGCGGATCAGGCTCCGATCGTCAGACCGCTCCAGCAGTTTCAGGAGTTGGTTTGCCGCTACGCGCGCCGTGGCGCGCTTCATCCCCAGCGGTGACAGGGCGGTCTTCAGGAGAGCAAACGGAGCGAGCTGGGTGGCGCGACGCATGGGCTTGGGCACGTTGTGTACATCCTCGTCGGGGCTGTATGACTGTGGTGGGTTCGTCCCGGAGCAGACCCCGACTGCTCACTGTGCCATCGACCGTTCCCGATGGTCACAGCCGTATTATAGCCGACGCGGGGCGGCGTGGAAGCACGTTGGCCGAAAGACCCGCGTGTCCACGGCCCCGTAGTCCACATGCCTTGCGCAGCCTCGGCGGGGAGGGAAGAATGGAGTCCTGCCGGCGCTCCGGCTGCCCCGGGCTCTCGTGCCCCCGGGCGTCCGCGTCCCGGCCGCGGCAGCAGCCTGGCGCTGCCGCCAAGACAACCCGACCGAGGCTACTTGTTCGCCCATGTCCCCTCCACTCTCTTCCGCAGACCTTCCTCGTTCGCTCTGGGTGGACATCGACTGCGCCGCCCTGGCCCACAATCTCCACCAGGTGCAGCGCCTGCTTTCACCGGCGACGCGCCTCATGGCGGTCGTCAAGGCGGACGGCTACGGGCACGGCGCCGTCGCAGCGGCGCGGACGTTCGTCGAGGCGGGGGCGCAGTACCTCGGGGTCTCGACGGTAGAGGAGGCGATTGCACTTCGGGAGCACAACGTCGAGACGCCGATCCTCTGTTTCATGCCGCCGTTGGCGGACCAGGCGGACCACGCCCTCGTGCACGGGATCACGGTCACGGTCTACGCGCGCGAGCAGGTGGCCGCCCTCGTGGAGTCGGCGAAACGGCGGGGCAAGCAGGCCCGGTGCCATCTGAACGTGGACACCGGCATGGGGCGCCTTGGACTCGCGCCAGACCGGGCGGCGGCGCTGGCGCGCGAGCTGACCCAGCAAGACGAGATTGACTTCGAGGGAATCTACACCCACTTCGCCACTGCCCAGAAGCGCAATGCCGCCCCCCCGCTTCAGCAGTGGTTCCGGTTCCGCGAGCTGCTGGCGCAGTTGGCGCGAGGGGGCATTGCCCCACCCCTTCGTCACTGTGCGAACAGCGGCGCGCTCCTGCGGTTGCCGGAGTGCCACCTCGACATGGTCCGCTTAGGCACCCTGCTGTACGGCGACTGGCCGGCACCGTTCTTGCAGCGCCCCGACATGAAGCTGCTGAGTGCCTTCAGTCTGCGCGGGCGGATTGTGGCCATTCGCGACCTGCCGGCCGGCGCCTCGGTGGGGTACGGCTCCGAGTGGCAGGCAGCGCGGCCGAGCCGCCTCGGAGTCGTCCCGGTGGGCTGGGCGGACGGGCTGTCCCTGGCGCCCCACGCGCGCACCCCCACCCCGGGTGACGTTTTCCGCCGGGCCGCGCGTGACCTGGCAAGCGCCCGCACAGGCCGCTTCCTCCTGAGGGGCGAGGCGCAGGCGCCCATCGTGGGTCGCATTGGCATGCAGGCCACGAGCGTGGACCTGACGGACCTCCCCGGCGTGCAGGTCGGCGACGTGGTTACCATCCCCTGCCGGAAGACGGCAGTGCCCGGGCGGGTACCGCGCGTCTACAGCGCGCCCACAGAGGCTACCGGGAGCGACAACTCCGGCTGAGGGAGTGCCCGTGCGGAGGACGCCATGGACTGACGAAGAAGCGGCTTCACGCTGGTTGAGCTACTGGTCGTCATCAGCATCATCGCCATCCTGACCTCGATCCTGTTCCCGGTCTTCGCGCGGGCGCGCGAGAA
>PEVN01000229.1 GCA_002779825.1 Armatimonadetes bacterium CG06_land_8_20_14_3_00_66_21
CCAGAACAACCTGGGCAACGCCTACCTTCAGTTGCCGATTGGCGACCGAGGGCAGAATCTGGGGCGGGCCATCGCCTGCTACGAAGCCGCCCTGCGGGTCTGTACCGAAGCCGACTCCCCCCTGGATTGGGCCATGACCCAGAATAACCTGGGCAACGCCTATGCGCAGTTGCCGACGGGCGACCGGGGGCGGAACTTGCAGCGCGCCATCGCCTGCTACGAAGCCGCCCTGCGGGTCAGGACCGAAGCCGACTTTCCCCTGGATTGGGCCATAACGCGGGCGAACATGGGGATCGCGCTGGAGGCGGCGGGACGACTGGAGGAGGCTGCGGCGTGCTGGGAGCAGGCGGAGCGGGGCTTCCTCGCCGTCGCAGACACGGCGAATGCGCGGAAGGTGAGCGAGTGGCACCGGGAGGCGCGAGGGAAGCTGGCGCGACCGGGACGCAGACGCGGCAGGCGCCGGAGCTGACTTGGGGCACTGACGACGCCCGCAAGGGGCTACACTACCAGCTCGCCGGCTTCCTTACGCAGCGCCCTTTTCGAGCACAACCTCGACCCCGCACAGCCGCGGCGGGTGGAGGGCGCCGGGCGCCGGGGCGAACTCGATTCGCAGGTCGTCCTTGACCGGGACGCCCTTGAACTCCTTCACCACGGCCCGGTGGGTGCCGCCCGCCGCCTTGACGAGGTCGAGGCCGGTGAGCGCCTTGTTGCCTTGGAGGGTGACGTCGAAGACGCGCTGCCCGGGCTTGAGGTCTTCGGTCTCTGCGAAGTGCAGGCGGACGGTGTAGAGCCAGGGCGTGTCGTGGCTGCCGAGCGCGTTGTCCAGTCGGGTGGGGAGCTGGGTGGTGGAGGCGTTCCGCTCGAAGGCTTGCACGGTGGCGCTGGCCTTCGGATCGCCGGGCTGGAGGAAGAGCCGCACGGTCACGCCAGTCAGCCCGTCGACGCCGGACGCGGCGACCCATGGCAGCGCCCCCGGGGTCACTGCGAGCTGCGATGAGTGCAGGCGGAAGAACTTGGCGTTGTCCCCTGAGACCGCCACCAGCAGGTCCGGCGACGGGCCGCCGACGCTGGGCACTTCCATCCAGAGCGTGCCGTCTGGGCCCAGCCGGTTGCCGGGGGCGCCGAAGTTGAGCCCGACGCGCCGGACCGGCGTCGGCCTGTCGGGCGCGGGCAGGTAGTCGAAGCTCCAGCTCTCGACGGTCAGGTCCCCGGCGCCCGTCGGCGGCAGCGGGTAGAGCGCGAAGTCAGCCTGGTTCTGGTAGGAGCAGGTGCAGGTGCGGGTGTAGTCTGGGGCGTTCAGGAGACCGTCGGCGGCGATCAGGTTCGAGGTGCAGCCCGACTTGAATCCGCCGATGCTGGTGGTGCCGTAGCCTGTCGGCAGATCGGCGTAGCAACCGGCAGCCGAGCGGAAGGTCAGCAGGTGCTCGCTGGCGACGGCGGTGTTGCAGCCCTTGAAGCGCAGCCAGCCCCACGGAACCGGGTCGTCGGTGAGTGGATGGGTCGCCACAACGGGTTGACCGGTCAGCAGGCTGTAGGCTCTGGCGGGCGGAGCAGCGGTGTTGCCGCCGCCCGTCTGGGTGAGGATCCGGTCGTGCCAGAGGATGGGCGGGCCGCTGTACGATTCGTTGTGCTTCCAGAGGCGTTTGCCGTCGAGACCCCGATACGCCGTCATGCCCTGCCCGACCTCGTCGGCCGCTCGGTCGCCGGCTCGGCTGCCCGCTTGGAGCAGGATGTCGTGTTCGCCGGAGTAGCTCAGCCACGTACCGAATACCCCTTCTGTCGCGCTCCACTTCTCGGCGCCAGTCCGAGCGTCCAGCGCGAGAATAGCCGCCGGTGCGTCGCTCAACTCCCCGCGGCGTTTCAGCAACTCGCGCCGCTGAGGCGACAGCCCATCGAGGCAGAACACTTTGCCGCCACCCGCTACCACGCAGTTGTGCCGGAACTCGTGCGCCGCCTCGCGCGCCCACAGCAACTTGCCGGTGATCCTGTCCAGCGCAAACAGGTACTTGCTCCCGATGCCGAAGCGGCTGTTGGCGAGCAGAGACAGGTCGTCTTTCTCCCCCTGCAGATGCAGCGGCGCCCCGCCCGCCAAGAGCACGTCCTCGTAGACGCCCAGGCACCCCCAGTTGGGGTGGCCGATTCCGGGTTGCTCGGGGAGCTGCCACTCGGTCAGCGTCTCGCCGGTGGCCGGGTCGAGAACGAGGCACTCGTCCTGCCTGGTCACGTACACACGGTCCGCCGTCACCACGAAGTTCGAGCCGTACTGGTTGGCACCGGGAATGTGCTTCTGGTTGTAGGTGCGGTCGTAGGGGTCGGCGACGTAGGTGGTGTCGTAATAGATGCCCGAGGTGTCCAGCTCGGGGAGCGGCTTCCGCCAGAGCACGCGGCCGGTGTACACGTCGCGGGCGCTGAATGCGTTGATGCCTTCGATGAAGAGTCGCCCACCCACCACCTGCTCGCTGGGCCCATGCCCGTGACGCGGCAAGACGTCAGCATGCTCCGGTCCGCCGAACCACAGCATCCCCAGCGGCGACTTGACCGCCTTGTCTGCCGAGCACACGGTGTTTGCCATATCACCGTACTGGTGTGTCCACGAGGCGGCGCCGGGGAGCGGTCCGCGCCGCTCCAGCAGTACCAACTCGCCGGCCGTCCGCACGGCTGCGTTGGGGAGCGCAAGCGTACGCAGTCGCGCGGCAAGCGCCGGGGTGCCGGCCCCGCCCCGGAAGCATGCAACGCCACCGTAGGGCCGCAGCACCTGGAAAACGCGCCGGGCGAGGTCGTCGTCCGGTCCGCCCGGCGGCGGGGCGGTGTCGCTCACCACCAAGCTGGCGAAGTAGGGCGACAGAGGCAGGCTCTGGAGGTCGCCGGTCACCAGTGAAAGCCGCCGGCCGTACAGCCCAGCATCCTCGAGTCGGCGCCGCCGGGCGACGAGCTTCGAGGCGTCGGGGTCTATCCCGACCACGCTCAACTTCTGCTGCTGCGCCAGGGCTTCCAGCAGCCGCCCGTCGCCGACACCCAGCGCGAGGCAGTAGCCCTCGTGCACCCCGGAGGCGTCCAGGACTCTCTGTGCTACGGCGACGGGCAGTGTCTCGGTCGCAGCAGGCGCGCGCAGCTCATAGCGGCGCGGCTTGCCTGCGGCGGCGCCGAAGCAGTAGAGCCGACCGGCCTCCGTCACCACAAAGAGCCTGCCGTCAGCCGCCAACATCGTCCACGGCGTGCCGTCGATGGCAGCTTGCCACGCAGCCGCTACCGGCGGAGCGGCCGCGCTGGGCAGCAGCGAAAGGTCGAGAGAGAAGTCGCTGCTGACCAGGTCGTCGTTGTGCCCTTCCACACAGAGCGTGTTGGTGCCGACGCGCAGGAGCGTCTCGGCGCCCGGCAGCGAGAAGTCTTCGTAGCCTTTGGCCTCGTGGCTATCGATCCCCGTGGCGGCCGCCCCGGCGCCCTCCCCCACGCCGACCCGCAGCACTTCCCGGCCATTCAGGTAGGCGATGAACGCGTCGTCGTAGTTCACGCGGAGGAGCAGACTCGCCGGAACCTCGCCTGCCTTCAACGCGAACGTGGTACGGAGGTAGACCACCGAGCAGTGGTCCTTCATCTCCGCCAACTCGGTGGCATCATCGTTGTCGCCGTAGCCGAACCCGGCGCGGCCGGTCTTCCAGGTCGAAGCGTCGAAGTCCGGCTCGATCCAGCCTGCCGGCGGGTGACTGCCGGCCAGGTAGCGCCACTCGCCGGCGGGTGGCACAAGCGGCGCACCAGGCGAGGCAGTGTCCCCCTTGGGGTGTGCGGCCGCTTCGGCCCTCGGGAGGTCCACGGCGGCCACCAGTCCGGGCGCACCGCAATACAGGCGCGAGCCGGCCTGCAGGAAAGCCGTTCGCAGGTTTGGCTTCGTCGTCCGCGACCACAGGACCGGTGAAGCTGCCTTGGCTCCGGCTTTCGTTCCGGAGGTCGCCGCCGTCGCGTAGGCGACCAACCGGCTCTCGGTGTCGATGCCCAGCAGGGCGCTGCCAGTAACGACAGTCGCCGCGCACGGGTGGAGCCGCTTGCCGTCAGCAGTGGCGTACAGATGCCCGTCGTTCAGGAACCAGCCGCCCGCGAGCGCGACGGCGAAGCCGCCGAGCTTGGTGTCGGCCTGGTGGTAGAGGAACTTGCCGGTGCGGCGGTCGTAGGCCGCCGGCACCGAACGCCCACCTGCAACCAGCAGCTTGTCTTCGGTAGCCAACAGGTACCCTTGGGGCGCCACCCCGGCGAAGGCCGGACTGCTGTGCGGCTGGAGGAGGAAGTCCTGCCCGCTGCCGCTGTTGGTCCACACCCGCTTGCCCGTCTCCGCCTTTAGCGCGTGTACGAACGTGCCCATGAACGGCCAGATGCTGGCGGCAAAGTAGACGACCCCGTCGTAGACCACTGGCGCGCCCCGGGCAGGCCAAGCGGAGATCAGCCGGCCATTCCCAAGGAGCCGCCGGTCTGAAGGGCCCCCGCGGAACTTCCAGAGCAGCTTTCCCGTAGCCGCCTCCAGGCAGTACAGGTAACCGTCGTCTGACACGAAGTACACCCGCCCCTGCCACACCGTCGGCGCAAACCGCACGGGGCCGTCGGCGTAGAACCGCCACTTCTCTTCCCCGGTCGCCACGTCGTACGCCGTCACGCTGTCCCGAACCATCGACGGAACAAACAGCAGCCCGTCGGCAGCAACGGGTTCGTACGACCGGTCGAACTGCAGCCGCCACTCAGTCTCAGGCCAGCACGGTTGCGGCGAGGGCAGCTCGCGGCTCCACTCCAAGTGCAGTTCAGCGGGAAGCTCCTGCGGCGAGCAGGCGGTTCGGCCGGCGTCATAGCGCCAAGTGGGCCAGCCGACAGCGCCAACCAGGGAGGGGCAGACGAACAGCAGGGCGGCAGAAGAGCGAGCAAAGGCGCGCAGGGCTGCCAGACGTTCAGTTCGGGGGCCCCGTCCTGTAACGGTGCAGAGCAGGCGCACTGGTTCTCTCTCCGGGCAGCGTGTTCAGTGTCTGCGACAGCGACTCAAAGGGAACTGCCACTGGCTTCATCGCGGCCCCACCAGTGGATGCCCCGGGACACTCGTCGGCCCGCAACAGCAGGCGTAGT
>PEVN01000350.1 GCA_002779825.1 Armatimonadetes bacterium CG06_land_8_20_14_3_00_66_21
CCGTTTGACCGGAGGTCTCCATAAGATGAGGAGACCTTCGGTCGGCCGAGGGGCGCGGTCAGGAGACCCGCGCCCAGCAGCCGATTCTCCTCAGATCGAGACGCGACCATGATCCCTGCTCCCCCCCAGGCAGCAACGACCGTGCTCGACCGGCTGGTCGAGTACCTTCGCGTGAAGGATATCGCGACCGATGGCGAGGAGCGGCCTGCCGCAATCCTGTGGACCGACCCGAAGGGTGAGTGGCGCCCAGTCATCGAGCTGATGCAGACCCGGGTCGAGGAGTTGCTGGTGTTAGGTGACTACGCTCCCATCGCGCGCACCGGCCCAGCGATCTGGATCCGTTGCCTGGTGGATGGGGCGCTGGACGAACCCGCGCTGCCCGCCGACCGCGCCCCCCTCGTCTACCTGCCGGGAGTCGCCCGGCAAGAGCTGCGGGCGGGCGAGGAGTGCCGCAAGGACTACCGGCCGCTGGTGGAACTGATGTTCCGAGGGACGCTCTGGCTGCAGCACAACGGCAGCGACTGGGGCGTCACCACCTTCCTGACCTCGCCGAAGACGCTGGCGCTTGACATCGCCCGGGATAATGCCACAACCGAGGCGCTCTTGCGGGCTTTGCCCGAGGTTGCCGTGACCCCAGTGGCTCAGCTTGCGGGGCGCCGGCTGGAAGCGGATGATCTCGACCGAATGCTCAGCGGCGACGTTGTGCGAGACCTACTCCGCTGGATGGGCGATCCGACTGGCACGAAGGCGCGCCTGGGTGAGAATGGCTGGGGTGCCTTCTGCAACCGGTGTCGGGACGAACTCGACTTCGACCTCGAAGTCGAGGCTGACGTGACCGCGGGCGAACGGTTGGGGGAGGGCAAGGGCGCTTGGGCGAAGGTCTGGGAGCGGTTCGTCGAATCGCCAACGAGCTATGGCGACCTCGCCGGGCTACTCCGCCGCAGCCGGCCAGCCGGCAGCCTCGCCTTTGACCGAGACCGCTGGCCCGATCTCAACGACCAGGACGAGGCGTCCGTGCGAGCCGCTCTGGCCGGTCTGCAAGGGCTCTCCCATGGCCAGGCGTGCGATGCAATCGCCGACCTGGAGAAGCGGCACGGAGAACGGCGGAACGCGGTCTGGGCAAAGGTGGGGCTGTCTCCGATGGCCCAAGTGTTGGCGCCGCTCAGCCAACTCGCTGGCGCGGCAAGGTTGGCCGTTGGCGGAGCCAGCCCCGAGGAGATCTCCGTGGCGTACCGCGACCGCGGCTGGCAAGCGGATGCCGCGGCGTGGGAGGCGCTGGCGACGACACCGACCACGGACGAGTCACTGGTCAGCTCGGCAGTGCGCCACCTGCTCCTGCCGTGGCTTGAGGACTCGGCCCGCGCTTTCCAGAAAGCAGCGGAGCGAACGCCGTTGCCCGGTCGTGGCCAACAACCTCTGGTCGAGGCTGGCGAGGACGTTTGTCTTCTCTTCGCCGACGGCCTGCGATACGACCTCGGTCAGCGCCTGAGCGAGCGCCTGGAAGGTCGGGGGTATCGAGTGACTCTGGGTCATCGGTGGGCTGCCGTGCCAAGCGTCACGGCCACCTCCAAGCCAGCGGTCACGCCTGTCGCGAATGCGGTCGCCGGCGAAATGTTAGGCGAAGACTTCGCTCCCAAGTTCAGGGCAACGGGCAAAGCAGCCACTTCACAGGAGCTCCGCGCCGCGATGCAGGAGCGCGGCTACCAGGTGCTCGACCTCAGCAAGATGGACTGGCCCGAGTCCCAACCCGCCCGCGGCTGGGCGGAAGCGGGCGAGGTCGACACGCTGGGCCACAAGCTGGAAGCGCGACTCGCCCGTCAGCTTGACGAGGAACTCGGCCGCCTGGTCGAGCGGATCGCAGCACTGCTGGATGCCGGCTGGCAGGCCGTACGCGTGGTAACTGACCATGGATGGTTGCTGCTGCCGGGCGGACTGCCGAAGGTAGACCTCCCGAAACACCTGACCGAGAGCCGCTGGGCTCGTTGCGCCGTCATCGCCGGCGAGGCAACCCCCGACGTGAACCGCGCGGCCTGGCACTGGAATGCCAGTCAGTCGTTCGCGGCGGCGCCGGGCATCGCCTGCTTCAACACGTCGCCGAGTTATGCCCACGGCGGCTTGAGCATTCAAGAGTGCCTGATCCCGGACCTCTTCGTAGAACGGAGCGGTGAGACGACAGTCGCCGCTACGATCACCTCGGTCACCTGGCGAGGCATGCGGTGTTTCGTTGAGGCCGTGGTCAAGGGAGCAGGCGTGACCGCCGACCTTCGTGTCGAGCGCCCGACCGGCCCGTCGGCTGTTGCCACGGTGAAGCCCGTCGAAGAAGACGGCTCAGTCAGCCTGGTGGTCGTTGACGACGAGTACGAGCAAGCCGAACTGGTGCTCGTCCTGCTTGACGCCGGCGATAACATCCTCGCACAGAAGCAGACTCGGGTGGGAGCTGACTCATGAACACACCAGCAGTCGAAATGGATCACCTCGATCACCTCGCTGCTTCCGCGTTTCCTGGCTACCTGGTCCGGAAGGACCTGGTGCGGCGCTATGCTCGGCAGTACCCGGTGCCCACGTACGTCGTCGAGTTCCTGCTGGGGCGCTACTGCGCCAGCACCGACCCCGAGGAGATTCGAGAAGGGCTGGAGATTGTCGAGAAGCAGTTGGAGGGTCGGACCGTTCGCACGGGCGACGAGGAGCTCTTCAAGGCGAGAGCGCGCGAGGACGGCTCCGTCAAGCTGATCGACATCGTCCGCGCGAAGCTGGACGCGAAGAACGACTGCTACGTGGCGGAACTGCCGAGCCTCGCCCTCCATGACGTGCGCATTGCCGACCCGATGGTCAAAGAGAACGAGCGGATGCTGACCGATGGGTTCTACGCCGAAGTCACGCTCGAATACGATGCCCTCGCCTCCCAGGAGAAGCACGGCCGCCCGTTTCGCATCGCCGCCCTGCGCCCGATCCAAATGTCCAAGCCCGACGTGCTCGACGTGTTCGCCAAGGGGCGGCACGGGTTCACCAGCGAAGAATGGCGGCACTTCCTGATTCGCTCGATTGGCTTGGAGCCGACGGCGCTCAACGAGCGAGCGCAGAGGGTCGCCCTGCTCCGGATGGTCGCCTTCGTCGAGAAAAACCACAACCTGGTCGAGCTCGGCCCGAGGGGAACAGGCAAGAGCCACCTCTTCCAGCAGATCTCGCCATATTCGCACCTGCTCTCGGGCGGCAAGGCGACGGTGGCCAAGATGTTCGTCAACATGGCCAACGGTCAGCGAGGACTCGTCTGCCAGTACGACGTGGTCTGCTTTGACGAGATCGCCGGCGTCTCCTTCGACCAGAAGGACGGCATCAACATCATGAAGGGCTACATGGCATCGGGCGAGTTCAGCCGCGGCAAGGACAGCATCTCCGCCGAGGGCAGCATCGTGATGGTCGGCAACTTCGACGTGGACGTTGAACAACAGCAGCGGATCGCGCACCTGCTGAGTCCACTGCCGAAGGAGATGCGAGACGACACTGCCTTCCACGACCGGATCCACGCCTATCTGCCGGGCTGGGACTTCCCCAAGCTGAACCCCAACGAGCACCTGACCGACCACTTCGGCCTTGTCAGCGACTTCCTGAGCGAGTGCTGGAGCCGGATGCGTCACACGAGCCGGGTCTCCCTCCTCCAGAACCGCGTCTTCTGGGGCGGCGCGCTCAGTGGTCGAGACATCGAGGCGGTGAACAAGACGGTCTCCGGACTGGTCAAACTGCTCTTCCCCGACCCGAGTATGCCGGTCCCAGACGAAGACCTCGAAGCGATCGTCCGGGTGGCCCTGGAGTCCCGCCGGCGCGTGAAGGAGCAGCAGAAGCGGTGTCTGAAGAGCGAGTTCCGCAACACGCACTTCTCCTTCACGATAGGCGTTGACGGCGTCGAGCAGTTCGTGTCCACGCCGGAGCTGCACAGCGACGAAGCGATTGACGGCGACCCCCTGCCCCCGGGCCAGGTCTGGGCGATCAGTCCGGGAACCCCCGAGGCAGGCGCCAGCTTGTGCCGAATCGAGTCCACCGTCGGTCCCGGCAGCGGCGCGAAGATCCTCAACCATCCCCAGCCGCCGGCATTCCGCGAGAGCGTCCGGGTGGGCGAGCAGAACCTCTACACGCGAGCCAAGGAACTGGTCGGCGACCGCGACCCCCGTGGGCACGAGTACTCGATCCAGCTCCGCCCCTTCGACACGGACAAGTCCGGCACCGGTCTCGGACTCCCGGTCCTGGTGTCGCTGGTCGGCGGCCTACTGGAACGAAGCACCCGCGGCGGCGCCATCCTCGTCGGCCCTCTGAATCTCGGCGGCTCAGTGGAGCTAATCCGCAACCCGGTCGAGATCGCAGAGCTCGCCATCGACAAGCAAGCCGCAACACTCCTGATGCCCGTAGCCGCCCGCCGCGCCCTCAACGACCTCCCCGACGAACTGTGGACGAAAATCAACATCGAGTTCTACAGCGACCCTGCGGATGGGGTGTTTAAGGCGTTGGTGGAGTAGGCAGGCCCGGCGTACCGATTGGAGCCGTCGTTGAGCGCGAACGCGACTGCGTGCGCAGCGAGTTTGTCGTGCGCGTGCTGGACAACGGTCCGAGTACACGTGCCGTGTGCAACGCAACAGTGAATCGGGGACTTACACGGAACTGCAGAACCGGTGGTGAATGGTCTGCGACAGCTTGGAGGCACGATCGTGAACCTCGAACAGAAACTCAAGCAGCTTCGGTTGGCCATCAACGAGAACCTCCGGGTTCAGCGTGGTGGTGCCGAAGCCATCCCCTACATCGACGTCACGAGCGTGCTCAGCGACATC
>PEVN01000197.1 GCA_002779825.1 Armatimonadetes bacterium CG06_land_8_20_14_3_00_66_21
GTCGTAGACCTCCTCCACCCCGCGCAGACGGAGCCGGCGGATGAAGTCGTCGTCATCGAACCCGATCCCGTACTGGTAGTCCTCATCGAAGCCGCACACGGCGCGAGCCGTTTCGGTGAGCACGGAGCCTAAGAAGAACAGACCCGCCCGCCGGAGGAATGGGTGGCAGCGCACCTTCGACCACTCCGACAGGTCGGGCTGACACGTCTCCTTCAGCTCGGCGAACGACAGCTCGACCCACTTCTGCCACTCACGCTCGTCCATCGTCTCGGTCACGTCTTGCGGCAGGTCATACACCGAGGCAAGGACCGCACGGTCAACACCTTGGTCGAGCGGGTCCGTCAGCGACTTGAGCGTGTTCCCGATATGGATGATGTCCGGGCCGGTGAGAATCAGCTTGGGGGCGCGGGCGAGTTGGAGACCGAGGTTCCACGCCAGACACGGGTTGACCCAGGCACCGCCCGGATTCGGCCGGTGGACGTACTGGAACGTCAGCCCGTTATCCGACCACTGCCGTACGAGGCGAAGCACGGCGTCGCGCTCGTCGTTGTTGTCGATGAGCACGACCTCCGCCTGCTCGGACTCCGGCTGGCGAGCGATGGTCCAAAGCGCGCGGTGAAGCTGCACCTCGCGCCGGTAGCAGCCCATCACAATTGAGAGCTCAGGTTGGCTCATGGGTTCCGCCTATCACAGCGCCTCGCCGTCCGACACGCGAAGCTCCGCAGCGAAGCCGTCGCTGAAGTCCAACCGGACAGGTCGGAGAGGGAGGCTGCGGAGAACCGACACAATGGTATCGGGCCGGGTCGGCATTCGCACACGGAGTGTTCCGCCGCACTGCACCACACGGGCGCACTCGTGCAACTGCGAGAGGTCGTGCAGATCGGCCTCAAGAGACGAGAAGTGTGCATTCTGCACGTGAAGTCCGTCTGCATGCCACTGCAGCCCGTACGTCTCCCGGTCTCCCAGCCCGATCCGGGCGCGGAGACGGAGTCTCCTCCGGCATGCCTCCGTGATCTCGCCGACGACCTGCCAGGCGTCACTGGTCTCGGCAAGGATCTCATCCACGCGCCGCGGCTCGGTGCCCAAGGACAGGGCCAACGCCCTCAACTGCTCAGCCAATCCCTGGCGGCGTCCCGCGTCCCCCAGATACGTCTGGCCAGCCAAATGCTGGCAGGGAATGTCCTCCAGTATCTCCACCACGTATCCGGCAAGACCCAATCGCACGGACGTGTCGCATTCGTCGTAGCCGTAGCCGGACATGCTCTCGCAGGCGCCCCCGATCTGGTTCCAGATGGACTTGCGGACGCAGTAGTGCCATCCCGCAAACCACAGGCCAACGTAGGCGCGTGGTGGGGCGTTGATCGGCTCCCTGTGAAACCCCACCGAGACCAGACCGGTCATCGGGCTGGCGGCGAATCGCTCCAGCGCACGGGCGACGAACTTGGAGCCCACGTCCGCAACGTCGCTGTTGCTGATCAGGACGATCTCCGCGCTGGCCGCTGCGACGCCCAGGTTGAGAGCGTGCGGATAGCTGAATGCCCCCTGTGTGGGGTAGTCTACCCACCGACAGCCGTTTGCTTCGCACCATTCCCGGGAGCTGCCCTCGTCCGAGTCCACGACGATCACCTCGCCGCAAACCCCGGCTGTCTGGAGGCAGCGCCGAATCTCCGATACGCACCGCTCAGTGAGGTCCAGGCGCCCCTTCACCGGAATGACGGCTGATATCAGGGGCCCGGCTCCGAAGTGGGCAAATCGGTCCGGATTGGCGAGAACATACGGTGGGTACGAGGTGTCCAGGTTCACCGTCTGAAACTGAACCTCGGCCCTGCCCCAGAGGTCCCGTCCATCCGCAATGCACGCCGCGAGGCGCTGCGGATCCGCAACCCCGGACTGCTGTGCGCCCTGGTGCGAGAACGACAGGAGCTTCGTTCTGATGCCCTCTACGCCACCGAAGTAGCTGAAATGCCAACCGCCGTTGGTGACGACCGCGCCCCCCGACTCGCGGACAGCCTGAGGCGTCGTGAGGTCCGCGCGACGTACCAGACGCGTCCCCATCCACTTCGCGGTACCCCGGCACCTGAGGTGGTAGTAGTACAGAGTCTGCTCAAACACGTACAGCGCGCCGGCCGGTACGGCCCGAGGGATCGCCTGCGGCCGCGGGATCTCGTCAACATCCGAGATGAGCAAGAGATCGTCGGGGCCGCACTGCCCCAATCCACGGGTGATGCAGTTGCGCTGGAAGTGCTCTCGGTGGGGAGGATCCTCGCCTTCTGGGAGATCATCAACCACGACGGCGATGATACGGTCCCCGAACTCGCAGAAGCGGCCCCGGTCGTCCCGGTAGGAGAGCTGCTTGGGCTCCCCCTGGTGGGTCCGTGTGGCCTCCACCAGCACGAAGCGATCCACCACGTCCCTAAGCGTATGGAGACGGATCTCCAGGAGGTCCAGTTCGTTGTGGAACAGGAAGCAGTCGTAGATCATGCCTGACTCCACCAGAAGCTTTCCTCCCCCTCGACTGCGAAGCCCAATTCGCCGGCAGCCTGCGTCACGGCACACTGTACCGGGGCGTGCTGCCAGTCATCGCCACAGAGAATCCCCCCCGGGGCCAGCTTCGCGTGCCAGGCCCTGATGTCCGCCAGCACGCTCTCCTCGTCGTGGCTGGCGTCGACGTAGACGAGGTCCGGGGTGACGGCCAGCGCTCCGGCGGCCTCCGCGACCGTCATCCGCACCGGGACAATGCGCCGCGTTAGCGCGGCATGGACCACGTTCGACAGGAACTGCTGGTAAAGTGTCGGCAAATGCGCGGCGTACTCGGGCACTTCGTGATGTTCGGCGGAGCCCAGCCACGTATCGACGGCGTATAGCTTGCCTGCCTCCGGAAGCATGCGCGCGATGCACAGGGCAGAGGCGCCCAGCCAACTCCCCAGCTCCACAGCCACGCGCACTTGGTTCTCCCGGACGATGCGGGAGAGAGCTCGGAAGTTCGGCTCCCGGAACCAGCCATGGGCATTGAAGGGCAGGATCGTGATGGAGCGGTAGGGCTCGGGAGGTCCCTCGTGGTCGTGGGCGTCGACCTGGTACCGGGTCAGAACGGTCAGGCCGTTGTTGCTGCCATAGTGAGCCGCGAGGCGCCACCACGGGTTCTCTCGCATGAACTCGGCAATTGCAGGCCAGATGCCGCGGCTGCCCGGCACCTCGCCCTGTTCCCGAAAAGTCTCGGTGTCATGGAAGATCAGGTACTTGCGGGCACTATTTCCGTGTCGGGCGAGCTCCGCGCGCATCTGTTCGTAGGTGTGGAGCGTGTCGACGAATAGCAGATCCGTGGGTGCGATGGAGGTCTCCAAGACGTTCTGCTGATGGAACTCGAACGCCACCCCTGCCTCTTGTGCTGCCTGCTCAAGTACCTCGACTTGGGGGTGCCGGTGGACATCGTAGGAGACGAGCACTTCCGGCCGGCCGTAGAGGAACGCGGCAGTCGAGGTGCCTGCCCTCGTGCCGAACTCGGTAATATGGCGGCAAGCGCTGCTGTAACGGTAGAGCGCCGCCACATGCTCGTTGATGTCGGACGGTTGAGAGAGCGACTCCCGGAATAGGCGTTCCAGCGTATTCATCACTCGCCCCCGCTTGTTCGCGCTTCGCTGCGCGGCACCACGTCCCGGAAGACCTGCACGTAGTCCTCCGCCAACTCCGCCTGCCCGCGCGACTCCGCGTGCTTGCGAATGCGAGCGCAAAGCGAGTCGTACTCCTCGCGATCCCGCCAGAGTTGGGCCGTGCGGGCCGCGACCTCCGACACGTCGTCGGTACGGCAGAGAAGCGGCTCGAGGTCGGGGGTCACGTCGAAGTGAGCGGAGCGACTGGTGAGGAGTGGGCGGCAGGCGCTCCACGCCGTCTGGACGCAGCCCGAACTGCACCACGTCTCGTCCGCGTGATGATAGGGCAGCCAGCACACCGAGTGCCGCGCGATCAGTGCCTGGAGCTCCGCTTCTGCGGGCCACCCGAGGTGCACCGCCACCTTCGTGCCCAGCGCGCCCTGCCAGATTCCGGGGGCGAGTTGCGCGCTGAGACACCGAAGCTGGCCCTCTGCGCGCGCGGGGAGTAGCGCACCGTGGAGGGTCAGGCTGGCGTCCGGGAACTCGGGCAGAAGCAGCTTCAGTGCCTCCAGCGCCTCGCCGTACCCCTTCGACCCGCTGAGGAAACCCCAGGTGACAATGCTGTGGTTCATCTCCCCCAGAGGCGCCGAGAGCGGCCGGACGGTAGCGTGCGGGACGAACCGAGCGCGCTCCTGTGGCCAGCCTTCCTGCACTGCGGACTCGAACGCCTTCGGGTTTGTCACGATGACGGCGTCAGGACGCCGGTTGCGCGTCACGCCATCCGGCTTGCGCGGCCAGGAGTGGTAGGTCACCACCACCGGGCAGACGGCCTGCACCTGCTGGAGCAGCGTATCCCACTCCTCGGCGTCCGAGCAGAAGGACAAGTCGTGCTGGATGTTGACGATGTCCGGCCGGAGCGCGCGCACCGCAACCGGGACCCCGGAGTAGCACTCCCCTCGCCGCCAGCACCGCAGCACGTTGTCGGCAGGGAACTCGCCGCGCAGGTGACTCTCAGGCACGTGGTCGGCCAGGCCCCAGACATCGTGCCCGGCCTTTCGCCACTCGCGCACCACGTTCTCGGTATACTGGCCGATCCCGCACGGGTAGTCGAACGGGCTCACGACGGCGATTCTCATGGCGCGCACACAACCTCCACTCCTACCTTCGCCAGCGCCGTGCTCTGTGGGGCGAATCGTTCGCTGACTTCGGGCGTCCGCCTCGCCTCCGGGTCGCACTCCCGGCGCTGAT
>PEVN01000416.1 GCA_002779825.1 Armatimonadetes bacterium CG06_land_8_20_14_3_00_66_21
AGCGCCTGCGCCAGGATCGTCTCCGCGACTTCCATCGTCTTCACCGCGTCAGCGAAGTTGGACCCGGGCTGGGTGCCCTTCTTCACGCAGTCGAGGAACTCGCGGTTCTTCGCCTGGAAGCCGCCGAAGACGTAGTTCTCGTCGCTGCCTGCCACCTCGCGCGTGTCGTGGAGGACGCCCTGGGTGTCGCCGTCAGCGTACAGCCTGCCCTTGCCCTCGATCTCGGCTTCCGCGCAGATGCCGGGTGCATGCATCTCGACGTCGAAGAGGCGCCGGCCGCTGGTCCAACTGTTGATGAGAAACCCGGTGGCGCCGTTGTCGAAGTGGAGTGTCGCCGAGAAGAAGTTGAGATCGGGCGTGCCGACTCGCTTGCAGTGGCTCTGCACGTCTACCACTTCGCCGCCGCACATCCAGCGGACGGTGTCGATGGCATGCACGCCATCGTCCATCATGTGGTCGCGGGCGCCCAGGAACGGGGTCGGGGCGCACTTGTAGAACCGGCACACGGCGTGGACGATCGGGCCGCGCTTCAGGCACTCCTCGCGCAGCATGACCACCATCGGGCAGGTGCGGCGCTGGAAGCTGACCTGAGTTATGCACCCGTTGGCTTCGGCAAGGTGCGCCAGGGCGCGCGCCTGGTGGAGGGTCAGCCCCATCGGCTTCTCGATGTAGAGGTTCAGCCCGCGCTGGAGGCACCACGTCCAGATGTCGTACATAATGTGCGGCTGGCCGATGACGTAGACGGCGTCGGGCGCGAGGGCCTCGACCATCGTGGGGTAATGGACGTAGCGCTTCTCGACCCCGTACTTGTCCGCGGTGGTGTTCAGCCGCTCCGTGTCGAGGTCGCAGACCGCCGCGATCTCAACATCCTTGAACGAGGCGAGCGAGGGGTAGTGGACGCTGTTCGCCATCACGCCGGCGCCGATCATCGCCACGCGTACTTTGCGCTTGCGGGAAGTGGTTCCTGGTTTGGTGCCAGTGCCGGTCTTCTTCGCCATCACGTGTCTCCTCGGAGAGCGAGTGCCTGGTGTCGGTGCCGGAGATACGAGTTCCTCGCGACGGTCCGGGTCTCCTTCCGCGGCGCTGACAGCCTGATCTCCCTGCAATACACTCGAAGCCATCCCTCAGGGCACGGAGGCGGATGGAGTTGCCCGGGGACGAGGAGGCTGCAATGGCTGAACTGAAAGACCGCATTCTGGACATCCTGAAGCAACCACAGTTGTCAGGGCTGGCGACGATCACCGAGGACGGCAAGCCGTGGGTCCGCTACATGATGGCAGTGGCCGATGCCGACCTCACCATCCGCTGCGCCACGTTCGTGGGTGCGCGCAAGGTGGCGCAGCTCAAGGCGAACCCGGAGGTGCACCTGACCTGCGGCGTGACCGACCCGGCCAATATGGTCCCCTATCCGCAGATTCAGGCGCGGGCACAGCTCTGCACCGACGAAGCCGAGCGCCACGGTTTCTGGAGCGACATGCTGGCGCCGATCTTCTCGGGACCTGACGACCCCAACTACGGCGTGCTGGTGATGAAGCCGTACCGCCTCGAGTTCTGCAGCAGGGGGTCGCTGGAACCCGAGGTGTGGACGGCTAAGTGCTGCTGCTGCTGTGCGTGACGGCTGCCCTCACAGCCCCAGCAATCGCTGCGCGTTCCCGCCCAGAATGGCGTCCTCCGCCGCAGCCGGAAGACCCAATGACTTGACGTCCCGGATTCCGTCTGCCTGCCCCGCCCACGGCACGTCGGTGCCGAACAGGATCTTCTCCGAGCCATGCCGCCGGATGATCCCGGCGGCACGCTCTGTGCCCAGGTAGGGGAGGGCGTAGGACGTATCCAGGAACAGGTTTCTGCCTTCCAGCAGGTATTCCACGCCATCCCAGCAGTAGAACCCGCCCATGTGCGCGGCGACGACCTGCGCCTCCGGGAACCGGTCGAGAAACAGCGCCAGGCGGTCCGGCGGGCAGTGGACCGGCGGACCCAAGCCGAAGTCAATCCCCGCGTGGAAGAGGATGACGAGACCTGCCGCAATGGCGTCCTCGTACATCGGGAACGCGCGCTCCTCATCGACGTAGAAGCCCTGGTAGTCAGGGTGGAACTTGACGCCCTTCACGCCCTGATCGACGAGCTGCCGGATTGCGTCCTTGCGCTCTGCTTCGCTCAGGTCCGGGTGCAGCGCGCCGAACGCCTTGACGCGCTCGTCGATGACTTGCCCCTGCCAGTCGTTGATGGGCTTCACCTGACCGGGCTTAGTCGCCACCGGCTGCAGGACCGACACGTCGATGCCGGCCGCGTCCATCGAGCGCTTCAACGCGGAGACGGTCCCGTCGGTATACGTCTTGATGCCGCCGGCCTCCTCGATGAGGTACGCCATCGCCTTGGGCGCAAGTTCGTCGGGGAAGCAGTGGGCGTGGAAGTCGAGGATCATGCTTGTTCGTCCACCCAGTTCTCTACCCTCAGACCGGGCAGGTCGGTGAAGTCGCGTTCATTCCGCGTCACCAGAGTGGCCCCAGCAGTCAGCGCGGTCGCCGCGATACAGAGGTCGGCTCTTCCTCGGTTCCCACGACCTCGACGGAGGCCAGCCATGCGCGCTGCGGTCTCGGCGGTGTCGGGGACGACAGACCAGCGACGGAGGGTCACGAGGGAGGCAACCAGCGCTGCCAACCGTCGGGCATACGCCGACTCCTCACGGGCCTGCGCCACGGCTGCGGTGCGGCCTCGAAGGACTTCGTACATCGTCACGGCGCTCAGTACTATCTCGTCGCCGTCCCGCAAGCGGGCGAGCCGTGGCGCAAGTGCCTGAGAGGCACGCTCCCAGGCTGAGTAGATGTCCGTGTCCCAGAGGTAGATCATGGTTGCCGGTCGGCCGCGTTGCCCTCGTCCCGAGTCACGCGGAGAATCGCCTCGTACTCGTCCCAGTCCTCCTCCTGCAAGTGCGGGAGGTAGCCGGCGAAGTCGAGCCCGGGCTTGCCCGTTGGGGACGCGTTTGGCTCGCCCCGCTGCGCTGCTGCAGAACGCACCAGGGACAGCTCTTCCTGCAAGTAGCCCCCGGCCAGTGCGGCCCCGCCCAACTCAACCGCGACAACTTCGACCTCACTCAGGCGCCGCGCGATATCACTCCGGGCAGCCGAAAGCGTTGCGTCGCGCGTGGTGCCGACGGTCCGGAGCCCGGGAAGCGCCGGAACTGTGGCCACGAAAGCTCCGTTGTCTCTCTCCAACAAGACGCTGTACACCATGGCGAACCTCCGAAGTACGCCATTTTAGCATGATCTGCTTGTCGCGCGCGCCCCTGATTGCCGCAGGAATGTCGCCCGTCCTACGGGCTATCTGTACCCGCGGCTCTGGGCTCCCGCCCCGTCACCGCGAACACCACCGGCACGGCCTCGAGACAGCCGCGGACTTCGACCGACCGGATCACCTTGTCCGGGTGCGGGTTCACCCACTGCGCCACGTAGAGGCAGAGGTCTCTGGCGTCCGGGTCCTCCCGGCGCCTCTTCTCGGTGGCGGCGAAGAGGTAGCCGACTGAGCGGAAGACGTAGGGGATCGCGTCACCGATCTCCCAGCGACTGAGGTTGTTCATGTACAGAAGCGGGCACTGGTCGGTGGAGCCCTCTTCGTAGCTGATCGTGTAGGCTCCCATTGGCACGCCGCGCCAGTTGGGGCCCTTCTTGAAGCCCTCGAGGAAGCTCTCTTCGCTGCCGGGAACGAGGTGAGCGGTGTGTAGGAACCGCAAGCTGGCGGCCTTGCGGCCGACGGGGATCGTCACCGTCCCGGTCCCGGGTGGCGACGGCGCGACGCAATCCAGCGGCGCGTCCAGCACGCGGAACGGGAGCCCGCCGACGGTCCCCTCGCCGCGGGGGAGGTTGCGCAGGTCGGAGTCTGCTGTCGCGCCGAACCAGTGGTCGGGTGCCGGCGGGTCGGCGGCTTTGGAGCTGAGGTTGGCGGGCAGGTCGACGAAAAACGTCTGTCCGGTCGCCGCCGGCTCGGGTTGCTGTGCGTCGCGGCACAGGGCGCCTTCGTACTTCCTCACTTCGGCCCAACTCAAGGGAGGCTGAAGCGTCGCCACGTCCGGCCAGAGGTTCCAGGAGTTGTCGGCCGCAATGGGGTAGTTCAGGTAGCTGTAGCTGCCGCCGCTGCGCCAGGGGGCGTCGCTCCACCACGGGATCTTCGACCACACGCCGAACATATTGCCGGTGCAGTAGTCTGCCTGCTCTCGGTTGACGCCTCGGGAGTTGGACTGCCAGACCTCGAAGCCGAGGCCACGCAGCAGCTTGTTGGAGTTGGGCGCCAGGGAGGTGGACCAGTTCGTCTGCAGGAGGTCGGTCGGGAGGAGCTTGAGCGCCTTTGCGCCGTGGTAGGGCGCGCCGCCGTTGTGCTCCGGCAGCAGCACGTCCGACCACATCATCGCCCGCACACCGCGTTCCTTGAGCCACCCGTGGAGCCGGTTCACCTGATCGGCGAAGAGCTGCCACTTGGGGACGCCGGCGCAGAGCTTGCACCGTTTGTCCTCCGGTACGTCGAAAGTCTTCCACCAGACTTCATCCAGACCGAGGTGGAAGTAGCGGACCGGAGCGAACAGGTCGAGCAGCTCAGCGTACACGTCGGTCAGGATCTTGAACGTCTCCGGGTTCGAGCTGCAGACCATCTCGTGCTCGCCGTCTTCCCACAGCTCCTTGTGCGCCAGGCTCATCCAGGCGGCGTGCCCGTACGAATCGACCAGGGGAATCGGCTCGATGAAGTTGGCGCGACAGGTGTCGATCACGCGGCGCAGTTCGTCCTTCGTCCACGCCGCCGAACCGGAGAGCTCCGGGTGCGAGTCGAACTTGACGCCCTGCCGGATGAGCAGCACCAACGCGTTGAACTTGCGCCGGGCGAGAAAGCGCTCGATGTAGTCGCAGAAGAACCCGACGTCCACCGGCGCATCGTTGGGATGTCCCCAGCGGTCGGTGGGCAGCGGCTCGCTTAGTGCGCGCCACTTGAGGCTCGGCCAGTCGACGACCGTGCAGCACCGTGCCCGCGGCGCGCCAGGGCTAACGGTCGTGAGTTCGAGGTTCTGCAGGAAGGTCTGGGCCGCGTAGTACAAACCGGCGTCGTCGTTGGCGGCCAGGACGACGCGGGTCGGCGCTACGGCCAGGAGGTAGCCTTCGTCTGCGAGCCCGGCGAGCCGACCGGCCAACTTGGCAGGGAGGGGCACCGCCGGTGGGACGGGGGTGCCCTTGGTGTGCCTGTAAAGCAGCAGTACCGCCGCCGCGTTGCTCCTGGCGGCTGGCTCGACGTCGGCCCCGTACCACCGCTTCAGCTCCCGGGTGAGCAGGCCAGTCACCCGCTGGTCGACGCGTTCGGCGCCGAGTGTGCTCACCGTGAGCTTCGGTGGCAGCGCGAAGTCGCCTGCCAACAGTGCGACCTCCTTTGGTGCGGGCACGATGGGTAGCGGGGAGGCTGCGCGCGGGCTTCCCACGGGCAAGAACACCTTGTAGCGGAAGGCGTGGGAGAACAGCGGCCGGCCGTCTGCCGCCGCGAGCGAGAGCCGCACTTCCGCTTCCCCCTCCCGGTCGAGGCGCGCCGTCACGGGCGCGAACAGCTCCCTCCGGCTGAGCTCATCGCCCGCCACGGTGTCCTCGCCAACGAACGTCTGCCCGCCGAAGCGGAACTCAGCACGAAGCGTAAGCGCGCTGTTCTGCGCGCCGAGCGGCGACGCATCCACCCGGGCGGCGTACTGCCCCTGCCCGTAGTCGGCCCAGCTTGGCGGCCCGAGCTTCTCGGCCCCGTCGGCGACTGGCGCCGCCGTGAACGCCCCCTCCCGCTGCGGCGCCTCCAACTGGATCTGGTCGACGAAGAAGTGGTGTGTGCCCGACGCGCCGAAGTAGAACCGCCGCATCCGCGCCGGGTCGAACTCTTGGCCGCCCCGGTTCCAGAACGTGCCGAACGGGAGGTAGACGCGTTTCCACCCCGTGTCTTCAAGCGAAACGGAACGGGAGTAGGTTGCGTTCTGGGGCTCGTCGGTCTCCAGTTGCAGCGTCAGCTTGCCCGGCGACCCGTCGCCCTTCAGGTAGAACGACAACCCGCCCCACGGCTGCTTCCGCCAGGGAGCCTCTTCGGCGAAGTACGGACAGATGACATTGGCGCCTTTCTCCACGTCGGCGTACCAGCCCCGCAGGCAGCCGCTGCCGAACTTCGCCTCGTCGGCGGCCTCGCCGCCGCACTTCCCGCCGCCCCACGGGTTGCCAAGCCAGCCCGTGACGCCCTGCTCGAAGTCGAAAAGCAACACCCGCAGCGGCCGCTCTGGCGCTGATTGGGAGGGCGCGACGAAGGCGGTGAGCATCGACAACTGACAGCACAGGTGGATGAGGGACATGGATCGCTCCTTCGGATAGGGATTTCCTTGCGTCTTCAGCCGACGTCGTGCCCGGCCGGCGGCCGGGAATCCAGGAACGGCAGGAAGAGCCGCCACCACAGGTTCTCCGGCAACCGCTCCTGTCCCTGGAAGCCAAGCTGTTCGGGCTGGAGCGGGTCGGCCGGCATGTGCGCGGTGCCGAACAGCCAGTCCCAGAAGCTGAAGACGACGCCGAAGTTGGCGCCGAACCGGCCGCGAGGCGCCTTGTCGTGGTGCCAAATGTGCATGCACGGGCTGTTTAGGACGTAACGCAACGGTCCCCAATTGACGTTCAGGTTGCTGTGGTTGAGCGCGCCGAAAACGAGCAGGAATCCCCAGTAGATCAGCCAAGCCCTGAAGTCAACACCCAGGACATGCAGTGGCAGGTACTTCACCCCTCGGTACACCACGATCTCGGCGCAGTGGAAGCGCCAGTTCCCGATGAAGTCCATGGTCCGAATGCTGTGGTGAAGTCGATGGAATCGCCACAGCACGGGGATGCCGTGCATCCCGTAGTGGGTGAGGTACTCCAGGAGATCGGCAGCGACCAGCAGCACGAGCGCTTGCTGCCACAGGGGCCAGTGGGTCAGGAGCGCCGCTTCGGTCGGTCGCTTCCCGGTGGTCAGGTGAAACGCGGCGGCAAGACCGTGTCGTTCGGCAGCGAACAGCCAACCCAGGACGAACTCAAGCAGGACGTTGTTGAAGACGTACCAGAAGACATCTTGCAGCCACTGGTCGCGGAGGAGCTTCTGCCGCCGCCAGGGACGGACCCGTTCGGCTACCAAGAGGGCAGACGAGACGCCGAGAAGGCGGAGGTGAGCTGGAGTGAGGAACATCGGACAAAGGCGCGGTTTCGACTCCCACGCGTACCGCCTTACTGAATGCCCAGGATCTCGTCGTTGCTCGGCAGTTGCCAGCGCTGCTCGGGGTCCTTGCGGTGCCCCACGTACAGGCAGTCCATGGGGCAGACGCGGACGCACTCGCCACAGCCGACGCAAGGCGTGTCCTTCAGTGTAACCGGTTGACCGCGGATTGCGCGCTTCTTGATGTCGATGCCCATCTCGCAGTTCATGTTGCACAGGCCGCAGTCGATGCACTTGCCTCTCACGGCGCCGATCTGCCAGCGGCTGGCCACCTTGCCGATCAGGTTCATGTAGGCGGCCAGCGGGCACCAGTAGCGACACCAGATCCGGCCGCCGAAGAACGGGTAGGCGGCAATGGCGACCCACCCGGACAGCGCCCACATGACGAACAGGTCGTACAGCTTGGCGCCCTCCTGCCCGGCGTGGAACGCCTTGAGCAGCGTTACGACTACGGCAGCGCCGAGCACGACGTAGATCATGTTCTCCCACTTCTCGGCTCTCTCACCTTTGGGTGCCAGCTTGCGGAACGCGTCGCCGCCGGTCTCCGCCAGGCAGCCGCAGCCGCAGAGCCAGGCGCAGTAGCGCTTGCCGTGGAAGTAGGTCAGCAGCGGGATGCCGACAAAGGCAAAGAGCAGCCCGTAGAGCCACCAGAAGTCGGCCGTCAGCAGGTGGACGTACTCAGGATTGGGGCGGAACACGGCACCCATGCTCAGCGGCCAGGCGTAGCCCAGCCGGTAGAGGTTTCCCTCGTTGAGCAGCCAGGGAAGCAGGAAGAACAGAACGGTCTGGAAGCCCATGCAGAAGACCGTGCGCCAGAACGTATACCGGCTGGGTTTGCGACGGAAGATCACGTAGAGCCCAAATCCGCAGACCACCGCCGAGTAGAGCGCCGGGTACCAGACTCGCGCGGAGGCATTGGCCTTCGCCCACAGGTCGGACGCCACTGCCACCAGCCCGAAACTCGGAGCGTGCAACGGGCAGTCGCAGAAGAAGGGATGATCGGGGCTGAACTTCTTCACGTAGTAGAGGGCGAAGACCAAGAGCGACCACAGCCCGAGCTTCGCCCAGCGTTTCTTGTCCCACTCATTCTCCAGGCGCAGACCAATCTTGCGGAAGAAGTCCAGCGGAAGCTGCGTGCCGACCATGGTGAAGACGAGGTCGTTTGCGATCGTCTTCTCGTCGCCCTCCACGGACAGAACGACTTCGCCGTCTCGGACCTCCTTGACGGTTGAGCTGAACAGGACATCGATTCGGTCGGACTCGATTGCCTCGCGAATCAGGCGAGCGTTGTCGGGCTTCGGCCGCGCGAAGTCGCTCCGACGGTACGACAACGTGACGTGGTTGCTCTCGGACAGCGCGAGCGCCGACTCGATCGCGCTGTCGCCGCCACCGACAACGAGGATCTCCCGCCCCTTGAAGTCGGCGGGATCGTAGAGGCGCGTGAACACCTTGGGCAGGTCTTCGCCGGGCACGTTCAGCCGGCGTGGAGTGCCCTGCTTCCCGATAGCCAGGATGACGAACTGACTCGTCAGCGTCTGCCCCTCGGCAGTCAGGACCTCGAAGTGGCCGTTCTTCCTGATGTCGGCGACTTCGGTGTTCTCGCGGATCTCGAGTTGCTCCTGTTCGATGGTTTCCCGCCACCGAGCCAGGAACTCCTCTTTCTCCGCCTGCCCCAGCCACAGGTTTCCGCGCGTCTCCAGCGCCACCGGCTCGGCGTAGATCTTCTTCCTCGCGGGGAAGTTGTGAAGGGTGTTGGCCGCTCGCGCCTTCTCCAGCACGACGTAGCGCAGCCCCTTCTCCGTTGCCGCCATTGCGGCCGAAATCCCCGCTGCGCCGGCGCCCACGATGACGACGTCGTAGTCGGTGGCCGTCTTTCCTGCGTCCACCCTTGCGGCAATCTGCTGCACCACGTCGTAGCCGTGGTTGAGGGCGTTCTTCAGCAGAGGCATCCCTGTGAGGTCGCCGACCACATAGAGACCCTCGAGATTGCTTTCGAGCCGCTCATTGATCGACGGGAAGCGATCCGCGGGGGACGCTTCCGTCTTGCGGGCGAGTCTGGTCACGAGTCGACTCCTTGGGAGGAACAGGGCTCAGTCCTGGCGCCGCCGCACTGCTGAAGCAGCTTCGCCACCAGCGCCGTCCAGCCGGTCTGATGGCTGGCGCCCAGGCCGGCGCCGGTGTCGCCGTGGAAGTACTCGTAGAATGGAATGTGATCGCGCCAGTGCGGGTCGGTCTGGAAGTATGGGTTGTCGCCGAATACGGCTCGGCGGCCGGAACCGTCCCGGAGGAACAGCCGGTTCAGTCGATGCGAGAGATCGGTTGCCACTTCGTCAAGCGTGACGGGCTGACCTGAGCCTTGCGGCAACTCCGCGCGCAAGCCGTCGCCGTAGTAGTGATGGAACTTCTGCAGTGACTCGATCATGAGGTAGTTCAACGGGAACCAGACCGGCCCGCGCCAGTTGGAGTTGCCGCCGAACAGGTCGCTGCGGGACTCGGCCGGCTCGTAGGCGACGGTGTACGCCGCGTCGTCGACGTGGAAGGTGTAGAAGTCACGGTCATGGCGCTTCGAGAGAGAGCGGAGACCGTAGTCGGAGAGGAACTCGTCCGGGTCCAGCATCGACTGCAGGATCCGGGTGAGCTTGCTGCGGTCCACCATCGAGAGCAGCCGCCGACCGCCTTCGCCCGGAGTCGTGAGGGGCGCGAGGTTCTCGATCAGGTGCGGACGATACTGGAGGAACCACTCCAGGCGACGACGGAAGCGCGGCAGCCGCTCCAGGAGATCGGGCTCGAGCGTCTCGACGGCGAACAGCGGGATCAGCCCGACGAAGGAACGCACCTTGAGCGGAATGTACTGCCCGTCGGGCGCGTGCAGCGCGTCGTAGAAGAAGCCGTCTTCGTCGTTCCACAGGCTGGTGGTCACGCCGTCTTCGGTGTTGGCGGCGCTGGCGATGTAGACGAAGTGCTCGAAGAACTTGGTGGCGACGTCTTCGTATGCCGGATCCGTCCGCGCCAGCTCCAGCGCGATAGCCAGCATGTTGAGGCAGTACACGCCCATCCACGCGGTGCCGTCGACCTGCTCGATGTGTCCGCCGGTCGGCAGGGGCGCACTGCGGTCAAAGACCCCAATGTTGTCGAGACCGAGGAAGCCGCCCTGGAAGATGTTCCTGCCGTGTGGATCCTTGCGGTTGACCCACCAAGTGAAGTTCAGCAAGAGCTTGTGAAAGACGCGCTCAAGGAAGACCGTGTCTGTCTTGCCGGTCACGTTGCGGTCGATCTTGTAGACGCGCCACGCCGCCCACGCGTGGACGGGAGGGTTCGCGTCGCCGAAGTTCCACTCGTACGCCGGAATCTGACCGTTGGGGTGGGTGTACCACTCGCGCAACAGCAGGATCAGTTGCCGCTTCGCCCACTCGGGATCGACCAGCGCCAGCGGCAGACAGTGGAATGCCAGATCCCACGCGGCGAACCACGGGTACTCCCACTTGTCGGGCATAGACAGAACGTCCAGCGCGTGGAAGTGGGTCCACTCGCTGTTGCGCTCGCGCTTCCGGGACGCCGGCGGCCGCGGCTGCCCGGGATCACCATTCAGCCACAAGGCGACGCTGTAGTGATAGAACTGCTTGGACCAGAGCAGCCCGGCGAATGCCTGCCGCTGCACGAGGCGCTCGTCTTCCGTGAACTTGGCGCACTGGACCGCTTCGTAGAACTCGTCGGCTTCTCGCTGCCGCTGCGCGAAGACGGTCTCGAACCCCTCGAACGGGCTGCCTTGAGGCGCCTCCGCAAAGCGCACCCCAACGGAGAACGACTGGCCCGACGCCACCAACCGATGAAAATGCCCCGCCGCCTTGGTGCCGACCTGCGCGGGATTGACTCGATCCGTGAGTCCGTGCACCACCGCCTCGTGGATGCCGTCCTTGACGTATGGAGTGCGGTTGGGTGAGTCGAACAAGCGCTCGGCGTTGGTCTCGTTCTCGGTGAACAGCAGAGCCGATTTGCCGCCGTCGGATGTCTGACAATACCACCAGCGCTCGCCCAAGTGCTTGTGGGTGACGTGCACGGTGCCTTCGCCCACGGTCTGCAACTCCGGACGACTGCGTCCGCGCCCCCATGCCCAGGTATTGCGGAACCAGAGCTGCGGCAGCACGTGAAGGGGAGCCGCCTCGGGGCCGCGGTTGGTTGCGGTGATTCGGCAGAGGAGGTCTTCTTCGTCTGCCTTCGCATACTCTATTACGACATCGAAGTACCGGTTCTCGGCGAACGCGTCCGGAATGGCGTCGATCAACTCAAACTCTGGATCGGCGCGCCCGCACCGGGCGTTCTCTTCGACCAGCAGGCGGTAGGGGAACTCGACCTGCGGGTACTTGTAGAGCATCTTCATGTAGGAGTGGGTGGGCGTGCTGTCGAGGTAGAAGTAGTATTCCTTTACGTCCTCCCCGTGGTTGCCCTGTTCACCCGTCAGCCCGAACAGCCGCTCCTTCAGAATCGGGTCGCGCTCGTTCCATAGCGCAACGGTCAGGCAGATGTTCTGGAAGCGGTTGCAGACGCCGCCGAGACCGTCTTCATTCCACCGATACGCCCGACTGCGCGCCTGGTCGTGCGGGAAGTGATCCCACGCCGAGCCGTCGCCGCTGTAGTCCTCACGCACCGTGCCCCACGCGCGCTCGCTCACGTAGGGTCCCCAGTTTTTCCAGTCGGCGATCCGGGATGCCGAGTCAGCCAACCGTTCTTGCTCCGCTGTTTTCGGTTGAGGCAAGGGCACCTCCCACTGATTCCGGCTACCTCCCGTTCATTGACCAGTCGTAGCCCAGGTAGGACACTTTCACAGTGCCGGACTTGAGCATCGCGGCAACAGGTGCCGGCACGTACTTGGCGAGGGTGCTCAGCATCTGGCTCTGGCTGCCGAAGTCCTTGGCGTACCACTTGAAGAGCGAGGACAACTGGGCCTCCTTGGCGGTGACGCTGAACTTGTTGCGCGAGGGATCGTTGAGGAATCGCTTCGCCGCCGCGTCAAGTTGAGAACTCAGCTTTGACCCCGTGTAGGCGCTGTCGCTGAGAGCCGGGCAGCTTGCGGAGGCGCAATTGAGCGCGAAGTGGACCCGAGCGTCCTTGTACTTCGCCCTCAGAATGCCGTTCTCGATGTCACCCAGCGACCGAGTGGCGCCGGCCACCTTGTGTTCCTGCGACTTGAAGAAGCTCCGGTCCTTCTGAACACTGGCAATTGGGTACCGTTTCAGCACGCCGTTGAGGCAAGAGGCGTTGTACGCGTTGATCCAGAAGGCGAGCTGGTCGGCTCGGCCGCCCAGGGCGCTGGCGTTTGCAGTGGCCAGGGTCTCGAGGTACTTCGGGAAGTCGGCGTCTGACAGGAGCCCGTGGTAGTTGACTCGTCCATTGCTTACGTACTTTCCCAGCACCTTATCGAAGAGCAAGTGGTCGAAGGCGGCACTGGCGCGGCTCGCAAGGACCATCGCGAGCAGTGCTGTGGGCAAGCAGCGCATTCTCATCGCTACCGGCCTCCTTTCGGCTCCAGCAGTCCTCACCGGGAGCCTGTGTGTAAGATAGTATGGCGCACGAACCACGCTACCGGACCCCGGCCACTGAGCGTTTCCCGCACCGGTGTTGCTGCAGCACCGCGTCGGGTCTGCCAGCCAAACCTCCGGCGACCCTCTCTGTGGGCTGTGAGCCATCCTATTACTGTCGAGGGCTCTGGGGACGGGGCCGCGCTCGACGCTTCGAAAAGAAAGCAGTGAGGGAACGTTCGACAGATGAGCCTGACAGTCATTGACCGTGAGACGTACCAGTTCGTCCTGGCACCCGAGCGGCCGTGCTGGGTGGCGACGAATGCCCCTGGAGCAGCGCTACTCGCCGGCCTCGCCAAGAAGGGCGAGGCTGCCCTCGGCGCCGCGATCGTCGCCCTCGCGGCCAGCGACGGACTGACCCCGGTAGAGGCGGAAGCAATCGTCAAGGGATTCGCTGCCGACGGCGCTCCGGTCTGGCGCAACTCCGGGAACGGCGCGTATGCCGGGCGCGGCGCATACTTGCGGCCGACGCACCTCCGTGAGCTGTGGATTCATCTCAACAACCGCTGCAACTTCACCTGCCGCCACTGCCTTGTGTCCTCAGGGCCTCAGCGAGACGACGGTCTTCCCCCCGAGACGTTGCGCAAGCTTCTCGACGAGGCGCACGTCTTGGGATGCCGAACCTTCTTCTTCACCGGCGGGGAGCCGTTGCTGCGCCCGGACCTGCCTTCCCTCCTACAGCAGTGCCTCGGGGATCCTGCGGCGCACGTCGTCGTGCTGACAAACGGCAGCCTCGTTGTCGAGTCGTTTCTTTCGACTGTGGCGGGTCTGGACAGGGAGCGCCTCCACCTGCAAGTGAGCCTGGATGGCAGCGCCCCGGAACTGAACGACGCCCTGCGGGCCAAGGGATCGTTCGAGGCGGCCACGCGCGGGATTCGGCGCGCCCTCGACGCGGGATTGGACACGACGGTCGCGACCGTCGTGCTCGACGCGAACCTCGCCGATCTCCCGTCGCTCGCGCTGGTGCTCGCGCGGCTGGGGGTGAAGTCCTGGCACCTGATGTGGCAGCACCTCCGCGAGCGTGGCGCGCGGGAACGGCGGGCTGAAATCGAGGTTCTCATCGAGCGCGTACTCGACCTCAAGCGGATCGCAGCCGACCTGGGTCTCACCCTCGACAACTTCGACAACTTCCGGGCGATCCTCAACGGCGAGCCGAACACCAAGCGGGATGGCACCAACGCGTGCTGGGACAGCCTCGCAGTCCACGCGGACGGGGCGGTGTACCCCTCCGCTTCACTCGTCGGGATCGACGGGTTCCGAGTCGGCAGCATTCTCGAGCAGCCGCTGAGAGACCTCTGGCTCGCTTCGCCGGTGGCGGATAGCTACCGCAGGCAGACGGTCGCGCCCAATGGTTCGCTCAACGGGGATCCGCTGGCGTTCCTGCACGGCGGCGGTGACCCGGAACATGCATTCTTCTCCGGCAACGGCACCCCTGGCGCAGGCGACCCGTACTTGCCGCTCTACCGGGCGCTCCTCCTCGATGCTGCCGACGACATTGTCGGCGAACGGCTCGAGCGGATGGGCGCGCGGGAAGACGTGCCGGTTGTTTACCATGTGATGGGCCAGGACGGCCTTGGCTGCCCCGTCGAGGCGGGTGTCGAGAACACCGGTCCGCACCGGCTCGACTTCGTGCGCTCGAACTGTGTCCTGAAGCAGGACGTAGTCGGCTACGCGAGGAAGCTCGTGCAGGACTACTACGGGGAAGCCGCCGTGGTGATCAAGGGCGAGATCTGCTGCCCGGTCACCGTGGACCGGCGGTACTTCACGCACATCCCGAAGGTGGTGCTCGAGCGCTCCTACGGCTGTGGCAGCCCGCTCTTCGCGGCCGAGGTGCAGGCCGGGGAGACGCTCCTCGACCTCGGGTCCGGCGGCGGCATCGAGTGTTTCGCCGCGGCGAAGATGGTCGGGCCGGGCGGGCGCGTCCTCGGGATCGACATGACTGTCGAGATGTTGGCGCTGGCCAACAGCGCGCGTCCCCAGGTGGCCGAGAACCTGGGTTACGACAATGTCCGGTTCATCCGCGGGTACCTGGAGGGGCTGCCGCTTCCGAGCAACTTCGCCGACGTCATCACCTCGAACTGCGTGATCAACCTCTCCCCGCAGAAGTTCAAGGTGTTCGCGGAGATCCTGCGCGTGCTGAAGCCGGGCGGGCGAATGGTGCTCTCCGATATTGTTGCGGGCGAGGCGGTGCCCGAGCGGGTGAAGTTCCATCCGCAGCTCAAGGGCGAGTGTATCGGCGGCGCGCTGACGCTTGAGGAGTTCCTGCCGCTGCTGACGAAGCTCGGCTTCGCGGACGTTCGCACGCTTGGCGAGCTGCCGTGGCGGGAAGTGGAAGGCGTCGAGTTCTTCGCGGATACAGTGGTCGCCGTGAAGCCGGAGCCGTTGGTCAAGCCACTGCCGTACGTCGGCATCCGGCGAGTCGAGCACGGCACCCGCGGCGCGGCCACGCCTTCGCCCGCCCGCGACCACCTGTCCGGCTGCATTGTCTGCGGAGCGGACCTGCAGTATCTACAGACGGCTCTCGACAGCCAGTGCGCTAAGTGCGGCCGCAGCTTCAGCACCAGAGCGCGCTGCGCAGACGGTCACTTCGTCTGCGACCAGTGCCATGGAGGCGATCACCTGCGCTTCCTCCGTAGCTACCTGGCGCAATGCGAGGGCACCGATCCGCTCCAAGTGTTCCTGGAGATGCGCGAGGCGTACGCGTTCCCGGTCCACGGGCCCGAACACCACGCGCTGGTGCCGGCAGCGTTCTTGACGGCTTACAGCAACCTGCACGGCTATCCCGACCCGGCGCGCGTCTGGCAAACCGTCGAGTCGGCGGCGAAGCTCCCGGGCGGATCCTGCGCATTCTGGGGGGCGTGCTCCGCCGCGCTCGGCATGGGCATGGCGCTGAGCACCATTCTGGAGGCGACACCGCTCAAGGCGAAGGAACGCAACGTCTCGCAGGAGTTCGTGTCTCGGGTGCTCAAGCGCATCGCCGAGTTCCAGGCGCCGCGGTGCTGCCGCCGGGAGAGCCTCGTGTCACTGCAGATGGCATGCGAACTATCCGGCGAGCTTCTGCCGCATCCCGTCGGCACGACCCGCGACCTGCAGTGCGACCAGGTTTGGGCGAACCTGGAGTGCGTTGGGGAGGCGTGTCCGTTTGCGCCGGGCCGGTAGGTCGTGGCGTTCAGTCAGGTGGCCCGGCATGGGTGCCCACGGAGCAGGCGCCGGCTTTCGCTGGCAACGAAGGTCACGACCAGCGGACCGTACTCCGCCCACCCGACCCCAGGCATCGGCGCCTCGTGGAGGAACCACGAGTAGGCCGCCAGGGTCGAGCACGACAGCACCGCCCACGGTAGGCTCCGTGTCAGCGGCAGGAACGCGGCGACCCACAGGACGTACCACGGGAAGACAATCGGCGACACCAGAATGAAGCTGCCGAGCATCACCCCGCAAGCGGCGGGCAGCTCAGCCGGCTCTTTGACACGTACTGTCACCAACGCCAGGACGGCGAGCAGTGCCAACGCACACCCGGCTGTGGCGACGCGATCGGGATTGTCGGTCGCCAGCGAGAACAGCCTCACCAGCGCCGGGTACACAGTGCCGTGTCCGCGCCAACCGCCCAGGTACTCGCCCAGCCCCCCAAACATCGCGCGGCCGGCGCCGACGTACGGCAGCACCGCAGCCGCACCCGCCAGCACGAACGCGGGCGCGAACCGCTTCCTGTGCAGCTTCAGGAGGACGGGAAGCAGGAGGACGGAGTACCCCTTTGCCAGCACCGACAACGCGAGCGCCACGCCGGAGGAAGCGACGCCCAGCGTGATGGCCGCAAGCAGGAGCGCGACGCCGAGGATGTCCTGGTGCAGGTTGAACGCGACCTCGACCACTGCCAACGGGCACCAGGCGAAGAAGACGAGGTCGCCATCCGGTCGGCCTGCCCGCCGCAGCAGTGCCAACAGGCACACCCATGCCAGCACCTCGGCGGCTAAGAAAACGAGCCGCAGAGCTTCCCGTCCGCCCGCTGCCCGCACCAGCAGGAAGACCATCTGCGAGGTCGGCGGATAGATCGTCGGGATGCTCCGGAAGTTGATGTCCTTCCAGTTTTCGTCGCGAAGGGCTTTCAATTCGGGGGCGTTGGGCGCGTAGCGGTACGGGTTGACTCCGGCGAGCTGCACCTTGCCGTCCCAGAGGTAACGGTGGTGGTCGGTGGTCAATCCCGGCACCTGTCCGAGGCTCAGCGCGCGCATGACCAGTGCCCACAGCAACACCGTTCCGACGGGGAAGTGCCGGGTGCGCAGGGCAAGCCCGCAGGCCAGGAGGTAGAGGACTGACGCGACGACCCACACACAAGCCAGTGCCCGGAGGTGCTCAGGCTGTGGGGCGAGGAAGCGGTAGGCGGCGGCGGCGGCAGTCAGCCCGGCCCCAAGCACATTAGCCGCCAGCGCGGGTGAGGTCGGCGCGTGGGTGAGTGTTGCACGGCTGCTCATGCGATCTCGGTCTGCTTCGCGGGAGGGGATTCCTCCTCATTCGTCACTGCAAACCGAGGTCATCTTGACGAGGCGGGACGTGCGCCCGCGAACGCGCGGACTCAGCCGAGACCGAACTCGCCGCCGTCCACGTTGATGACGTTGCCGGTGACCCACGTGTCTTCGGCCAGCGCGAAGTGGGCGACAAACCCGGCCACGTCGTCAACCGTGGTCAAGCGGCCCGAGGGCGAGCGTTGGAGGACCTGGTCGAGCATCTGCTGATGGGTGGGGATCTTGCGGAGGGCAGGAGTGTCCGTCACTCCCGCGCGCAGGCAGTTGACGGAGACCCCGTGGGGCGCCAACTCGTAGGCTAGTTGACGGGTGTGGGATTCGAGCGCAGCCTTTGCCGCCGACACGGCGCCGTAGTGGCTCCAGACCCGAGCGGAGCCGGCGCTGGTCATCGACAGGATCTTCGCGCCGCGCTCCAGCAGCTTGGCGTCAAACAGGTCCTGAGTCCAGTAGACCAGGCTGTTGGCCATCACGTTGAGCGTCATGTCCATCTGCGCGGGCGTGATGGCCTTATCGCCGTTGGCAGCCAGAAAGGGGCGGAGCGAGCCGAACGCCAGCGAATGCAGTAGCACCCGAACCGTGGACGGCGCCGGGCTGACCCCGAACGCGTTCTGCATCTGCTGGATGATCGTGCGGCGGTTCTTCGCATCGGAGGCGTCGACGTTGAAGAAGAGCGCCTGCCTGCCGGCCGCCTCGATGTCCGCGACTGTCTTCTCCGCGCTCGGGAGGGTGCTGGCGCGGTCGAGGTGAACGCCGACGATGTCGAAGCCCTGCCGCGCCAACGCCACCGCGCTCGCGCTCCCAAATCCGCTGGAGGCACCGAGGATCACCGCCCACTGGGCCGATCCCTTGGGCATGTCCGGCCGGTGCTCTTGGCAACGTGGTTCCTGCATGTAGTGTCTCCTGAGGGGAGGCTGGCGGCCGACAGACCGCCACGGATTGTCGTCCCGCGAATGGGCGCCCTGCCCGCTTACGGCCGGCAGCTATTAGTCTGGCGCGGTTGCCGCCGGCAGGGAACGCCCCCGGCCCGGACTCCGGCCCTGGCTGAGCGTTGAGCGTTGGCCGTTGGGCGTTCGGCGTTGCCCCTCCAACGGTCAACTCCCAACTCTCAGCAAGCTCGTGCCGCCCGACGTCGCCCGGAGGCGTTGCTCCCCCGTCAGTTCACAGCTCGATCGTCACCCCCTCAGTTGCCGGCGCGGCGAGGATGTCCGCCCCTCGCGCTGCGCAGGCATCAACGAACTCCTGATGGATCGCTTCGATATCGGCGTCCGTACTGTCCGGGTCGTGATGGAACAGGCACACCTGCCCGACCTCCGCCTGGACGGCGAGGGCGGCGACGGCCTCGCCGCACGAGTGCCCCCAGCCGCGCTTCTGGTCGTACGCCGAGCGTGAATAGGTGGTGTCGTGGATTAGCAGCGAGGTGCCTGCGGCGAACTCGGCGAACCGGAGGGCCTCTCCTGAGAACTCCGGCTCGAGGTTCGCCAGCGGAAGCTCGTTGTCGGACGCGTACACCACCGACCGCCCCCCCAGGTCCACCCGGTACGCGACGGTCCGCCCCGGGTGAAAGGCGTAGAGCGCCGACAGCGAGTACCCTGGCATCTCGAACGTCCGTTCCGTGACCACGACGAAGTCCACCGACGCCTGGAACGCCTCGATGGACACCGGGAAGTAGTCACCCCCCATCTCGCCTTTGATCTTCTTCGTGAGCGACTCGCTGGAATCCGCCGGACCGTAGATCTCCACCACGTTCCCCGGCACGTACAGCGGCTTGAAGAACGGTAGCCCCTGCGTGTGGTCCCCGTGGTAGTGGGTGAAGCAGATTGCCAGCTTGGACAGCGACTGGGCGACGAGGCGATTGCCCAGCAGCAGAATCCCGGTACCCGCATCGAAGATCAGTCGGCGTCGTCCGGGCAGCACTACCTCGACGCACGGCGTGTTGCCGCCGTACTTGCCGGCCGCAGCTTCCGGCACAGAGATCGGCCCGCGGCATCCCCAAACGCGCACCGCGATCTTGTCCGTTAGCGTCTCGCGGACGACTTCTCTCAGCGTCTCGGGCCGGAACGGCGTCATCAAGTACGCCGCCCCGCCTGCGGCGAGTGCTTCACGCTGGTCTGCGTCGAAGCCCTTGGCGGAGACGAAGATGAACGCGAGGTCCGCTGTCGCAGGCGCCGCCCGCAGGCGCTTGCACGCCGAGATGCCGTCGCCGCAGGGCATCAGGATGTCGGTGACGACGAGATCGGGGCTGAACTCGGCGACTGCCTTCTCCAGCCCTGCCGCCGAGCCCAACTCGCGCAATTCGTAGCCGTCCGGTTCGCGGGCGCGGCGCTTGAGCGCCCGCGTTTCGTCGTGGTCGTCGCTGAGGAGCACGCGCTTCGGCATGGTGGTTTCCGCCTCTGGGGAGAGGTTTGCTTCCTGTTAGGTGACGGAGGAACGGTACAGCAACGGCGAGGCACCGTCAAGCGCTTGTCGGCTACGCGGAGGGCCACACCGCCCGGGCGACGCGCAGTACGTTGCCGCCGAGGATCTTGCGGATGTCGTCGTCTGAGTACCCGCGCTGCACCAGCCCGACGGTGAACATCGGCCAGTTGGTCCAGGCCATGCTCTGCACCTGCCGTTCGGTGCGCCACTGCGGCTTGTGCAGGTCGTCGTCTGGCGGCCAGAAGTTCTCCCAGCGGTGGCGCGCCGGCCCGCGGGAGGGGACCTTCTTCTGCTCGGCGGAGGCTGTGGTGGACGTGTAGGCGACATCGGTGCCGATGGCGACATGGTCGGCGCCGAAGGTCTTCGCGACGTGGTCGATATGGTCGAGCAGGGCGCTGAGGTCGCCTGTGCCGCCGAGGAACGCGGGGATGCAGCAGATGCCGACGAGGCCGTCGGTGTCGACGATAGCGCGGAGGACCTCGTCCGGCTTTGAGCGGCAGTGCGGGTTGAGCGCGTGGCAGACGGCGTGGCTCGCAACCATCGGACGGGCCGAGGCCTGCGCCGCTTCCAGGCTCGTGCGCCAGCCGGAGTGAGCCACGTCGACGATGACGCCAACCCGGTTCATCTCCGCGACGACGGCCCGGCCAAAGTCGCTCAGCCCCCCGTTCGCCGGTTCCGCGCAACCGTCGCCAATCATGTTGCGCCGGTTGTAGGTGAGGTGCATCATGCGGATGCCCAACTGAAAGAAGATCCGGATGTAGCGCAGCTCGTCCTCGATGGATACCCAGTCCTGCGTCAACGGCACGCCGTTGCCGGTCAGGTAGAAGCAGCGTCTGCCGTCCTCCCGCGCGGCGACGATGTCATCGGGCCGGGCGGCTCTGCGGAGGAAGTCGGGCAGCCTGTCGGCGACGTAGGTGAACCGTGCCAGCCGCTTGAGCAGCCGGAGCGGCGCCTGCCCCTCCTCGCCCGCGTTCTGCATGATGCAGTCCACCCCCGCGGCTTCCCACGCCTCGACGAACTCCTTGCGCTCGGACTCCACCGTCGCGCAACGGGTCATCGTCATGTCTTCCTGTCTGTCCTGCAGCTCGGCGTCGGAGGCGCCTGCTTCTGCGGCGGCTCGCAGCGCGTCCCCGTCCACCGCGCACCGAGGCGCGAAGCCATACGACTCACACACCAGCGCGTCGGCGTGCAGCTCGAGCCCGTGCTCCAAGTCCTTCGGACTGGGCTGCAACACCGCGAGTGCAGCCTCGCGCGCCGTCCGGATCTTCTCGTTCATGTCCGTCACCTCGGGCAGGATGGTTGCGCTTGGTTCCCCGCGCAAGAATACGCGAGGCGGGGAGCGCAGCCTTCTTGCGCGAGTGAGTTCTCGTGTCTACGCCAACTCCCGAACCCCAGCGACTTTTCGACCTCTATCGCCGTCTGCGCGACCACTTCGGCTACGCGCCCGACTGGTGGCCGGGGTCGCCGTTCGACATCTTCGTTACGGCAGTCTTAGTTCAGCAGTGCGACTGGGCGACCGCCTGGGAGGCGCTGGGTCGGCTGCATGAGTCCGGGCTCTCGTCGCTGGACGACCTCGCTGCCGCAGACGAAGACACCCTCGCGGACACGATCCGGCCGGTGGCGTTTCACGCCACCAAGGCCGAGCGGCTCAGGTCTCTCTGCCGGTACGTCGTCCGCAGACACGGCAGCGTGGCGAACCTGTTGGCACGCAACCGCGAGACGCCCGTCGTCCGCGGAGAGCTACTGTCGCTGCCGGGCATCGGCGAGGAGACTGCGGACGCGATGCTCAGCTTCGCCGGTCAGCACCCGCGCTTCGTGGTCGATGCCTACGCTCGGCGGGCGTTCATGCGGATTGGCGGATTCGGCGGCGACCGCGACTGGTGGTTCCGCGCCCCCTACCACGAGCTGCACGACCTGTTCTACGACGCAATCCGCGCCGAACTGCCGCGCTACGGTAGGTGTGGGCTGAACTCGCAGGCGCCCGGCTTCACGGCGGCTCTGCGGGACGTGCACGCGCAGCTCACCGAGTTGGGCAAGCACCACTGCCTCAAGTCGGCTCCGCGTTGCCGGGGTCAGGGAGTGGCCGGGTGGAAGGGGTACTTCCACTGCGTCGATCACTGCCGTGACGGCGCGTGCACCGAATGCCCGCTGTGGGAGGTCTGCGAGACGGGAGGGGGAGCGGCGTGACGGCTGCCGAACTTGCCCGGACGCCGGTGGCAGTCAACGTCTTCTGCGCTGCCGACTTCTTCCGCGGGCTGTCTCTCCCGGAGCGGGTGGACCGCGCTCTCGGCGCCAACGTCCGGGCTGCGGACGCACGGTGTCCGTGCGCGGAGGTGCACTCGTTCCGGCTGTTCGAGGAGCCGGCTGTGTCCCTCGCGGAGGTCCCGCCCAGCGAGTTGGCCGCTGCCACCGACGCGCTGGGGCGCCTGGACCGACTCAGCATTCACGGTCCACTCCGCAATGCGCTCATCTCTCGCAAGGCCGCGAAGCGCGAGCGGCTCGCGCGCGAGTACCGGTTCGCCATCGAGCAGGCGGCTCACTTCGGGGCGTCGTGCGTGGTGGTGCACTTCTCGCCCTGGTCGGCTCGGACGGAGGAGTCGCGGTTGGCGGGAGTGACGCTGCTGCGAGAACTGGGTGACTTCGCGTTGGCACGGGGTGTCCGGCTTGGAGTGGAGAATGGTGGATGCACGGCGTCCGTCCGCGGCGGCGGCCAGTCCTTGGAGGACTTCGTCGAGCTGATCGCCTCGCTGGATCACCCCGCCGTCGGTGCGACGGTGGACACCGGGCATCTGGTCGGTTGGCTGACGGCCGAGCAACAGGCGCGACCCGCTGCCGCCGAACTGTACAACAACCTCTTGGCGCAACTGCTGAAGGAACTGCACGCCTACGGCAAGCTCTTCCACGTGCACCTGAACGACGTTGACCCGCAGACCTTCGGCGATCACTACGGCCCCGGGTTCGGCCTGGTGGACTTTCGGCGCGCATTTGAACCGCTGTGCCGAAGCGGCTACGATGGGCTGTTGGCAATCGAGATGCACCGCGGGTCTTGTGCCGAGACCGGGAGCCTCACGCCGGCCGAGTTCGAGTGCGCGGTCAGGTACGCACAGTCGTGTTGGGCGGAGGCGGAGCGCGCAGGCGGGAAAGGTTGACTTGGTTTGATCCCAAACTTCCGATGGCAGATCCAGGGCAAGCTGGCGGGCATGTCTCGGCCCCTTGCCGGTCTCGGAACCGACGACGAGTCGGACCTCCAGTTCCTCAAGGAGCGGGGCCTCTCCGCCATCGTCTCGCTCACGCCCAACCCGCTCTCCCCGACGACGCTGGACCGCTACGGGTTCGCCCACCTTCACCTGCCCCTGGAAGACTTCAGCGCGCCGACCATGGAGCAGATCGCCGAGTTCGTGACGTGGGTCAGGGAGCACCTCGAGGGTGACGGTCGCGTCGCCGTCCACTGCCTGATGGGTCAGGGGCGCACGGGCACCATGCTCGCCTGCTACCTCGTCAGCGAAGGCAGATTCCCGGAGGAGGCGATCCGCGAGGCACGCGCCAAGCTCCCCTCCGCCATCGAGACCCGGGCGCAGGAACAGGCCGTGCATGACTGGTGGGAAGTCCTGCAGCAAGGCGCGCAGTAGCAGGGAACCAGTGTCCGTTGGGTGACCCGTCCGCCTCTTCCCTTTGGTTGCCCGTAACTACTCACCTTGTGGCTACGGGGGCTGGGGGAGGGGCAGGAGGGGAGCGCCCGGGCTCAGTAGGCTGGTGAGGACGTCCAGGGCATCCGGGCCCCCTTTGGCCGCCGTCTGAATCACTGTCGCCATGACCGCGAACGCCTCCGCGCCCCACTGCGACC
>PEVN01000163.1 GCA_002779825.1 Armatimonadetes bacterium CG06_land_8_20_14_3_00_66_21
CAGTTCTGGGAAGCCGGCGGCCGAGTCCCACTCGCTGGCTTCGATGAAGATGGGCACGCTCGCGTCGATGGCGCGGATGGCCTTGGCTGCCCGCACTTGCGTGCCCAGATAGTCCGCCACCCCGGGCGGAGAGGGATCGTTCTGCACTGGCTCATTGACCAGATCGTAGCCCCAGACGGTTGTGTTGCCTTTGTAGCGACGAGCGATCTTCTCCCACAGGGCGACATAGTGGTTCTGGTACAGTGGTTCGTGGAAGATCGCCAGGTCCCGGTTCTCGTGGCGGCCGCCGGGCGGCGAGTGCATGTCCACGACCACCTTGATCCCGTAACGCTTGCAGGCCCCGAGCGTCTTGTCCAGGTCGTCCAGCTTGCCGTCGAGCCAGCGGTCATACTCGTCCAGGTCGCGCTCGGTGCCGGTGCTGCCCCAGTTGCGGGTGAGCTGCCACCGGATGACGTTCGCCTTCCATTCCATGCCCAGGTTGCGTAGATCCTCGTCGCGGAACTGATTGGGCGACATCACCCCGCGCAGGCGAGACACCTTATGCCCTGTGAACACGGGTCCGGGGTTGGCCGGCGGTTGCGGACGCTTGGGCGGCGCCGCTTTGTAGACGACGACGTTTAGGGCATCGAACCACACCGTCCCGGTGCTGTCCTGCAGACCGAGGTTGAGGTCGCCCTCGGCGGCGTCGGGTGCAATGCTGGCTGTGAACTGCACCTTCCGCCAGTCGAAGGTGCCGAACACGTCGTTCTCGTTCTGCCAGAACGGCCCGTCCGCCGGGGAAGTGTAATGCAGCATGAACTTGGCACCGAGGTATGGCTGCGACGGCTTGGTGACGCCGTCGGCCTTCGCCATGCACTCCAGCAACAGTCGGCAGCCGCGATAGCGCGTCAGGTCCAACGGCAGGCGGATCATGGACCCGCTCTTCGGCTGGTCGGCTCCCACGGTGACCCGCAGCGAAGTCGTGCCCTGGTAGCCCGCTGCCCACGCGGCGAAGTCGGCTTGCGACCACGGCGCGCGTTCCTCCGGCGTATCGAAGTCGGTGTGGAAGACAACGTCGCCGGGCTTGGGAGGCGCGGGCTCCTCAGCTTGTGCGAGCGTGAAAGTCAGCAACACCATGGACAGCACCAGGCAGGCGGACGGTAATGCGCAGTGGATTCCCTTGAGTGTGAGAGGCATCGGTAATCTCCTTATGAGCAGCACGCTTGTAGCCGCGCGCGCCAAGCGCGTGGTCCCGTCAAGCCAGTCCACAGCCTCCGCGGCTGCGGCTACGGCTCCTGAGATTCTACTCCGCCTTGCCTGTCAGCGGCAGGAAGCTCGTGTAGCCATCCGTCGGCAGGAAGCCGAAATCGCGCGTGACGAGGATGCCGCCGCATTCGAGGTCGGCCTCCGCGGGAACGGAAAGCTGCATCGTGTGCTTGCCCTTGCTGAGGTGGAAGCCGAATCCCGGCGTCTTCTCCCCTTTGTTGAGCGGGGCGCTCCAGTTCCAGAGCCAGTCGCCCGCGACCGGACCGCCGTGGCCGAGGCAGAGGTAGCCGAAGCGAATCGCCTGCGGGCTCGCCGGTCCGCCATCGAAGCCCACGTCGAAGCGGCCGCCGGTGCCCTGTTTGTCGGGGTCCAGGCTCTGCCACTTGGTCCAGAGGACGACGTTCGTGTCCTCTGGACACTCGAAGGCCACCTCTGTCTGGCGCCTCTCCGTGCTCCGCCACTGCTGATCGAACTGCGCGAACAGGCGGCGTGGGATTGGTGTGGTCGACACTTCGGCTGCCGCCGGGGTCGCGCTCTCGTTGCCAGCGCGGTCGACGGCCGTGACGCGGCAGTAGTACTTCGTGCCGGCCCGGAGCCCCCAAGCCACGTAGGACAGCGAGCTGGGCGACGCCAGCAGGTTCTCCTGCACCGCCGGGCAGTCGGGGGACTCTGACAGGTAGACGTTGTAGTGGTGCAAGTCGAGCGCTTCCACCGCGTGCCACGTCAGCTTGGCGGAGTAACTCCCCGTCGCTTCGACGTGCAGTTCTGTGGGCGCAGTCGGCGACGCAGTGTCGGCGTCCGCCGCGTCTACCAAGCGGACCGACGCGTCGTCGGTCACCACCAACTGATCCACCAGCACGTAGGGGACATTTGCACGCAGGAACAAGCGCTGTTCGCCGCGCGCCAGCTTGGCGCCGTCACCGACCTTCACCCACCGCCACGGTCCCTTGTCACCGGTTGTCTCGGTCAGGTGCGCCTGGTCCGGGCCTGTGAGCAGGACGAAGTCGTTGTCAGCACTCATCACGCGAAGCCAGAGCGCGAACGTGCCCGACCGCGGCACGTCGAACGGAAGCAGCACTTCCTCGGCCGCCTTGTTCTGGCCGAGGTTCAGGCAGTAGAAGCCGGCCGCGGTTGGGTCGAACGCCTCCATGGCAGGCGGAGCTGTCACCCGCGCGTGCTCCGCCTCGAACACGCGGACGAGGGGACCCGGCCACTCAGGATCGGTGCACACTTCCTGTGACCGCAGGCTCTCCAGCCCGCACCGTTCCAGTGAGGTTACTGTGTAGTAGACCGGTCTCCCGCGAGGCGGCGTGTCGGTGAACGAGCACTCGGGTACCGGCTTGGTGGTGAGCTGCTCGAACCCGCTGCCGCTGCGAGACGAACGATACACGTGGTAGCCCAGAATCTCCTTCGCGTGCTTTGGCGGCTGCCACCGCAGGGCGACGCGGTCCCCCTGTCGTGTCGCCTGCAGCGCCTCGGGGCGGCCGGGCAGCCCCATCACCAGAAAGTGGAAGTCGAGGTCGCCCAGCATCGACGAAGCGTACCCGAGCTTCGTCCCGTCCGGGCTCATGGCCGGATGCGCTTCCGTCCAGTAGGTCGAGTGACCGATGCCCGAGTTGTGCGAACCGAGGCGCTCCACGAAGTCGCGACCATCGGCGGCGAAGCGGATCAAGTCGTACCCAGAGCTGGCGGCGAGCCACGAATCGTCGGTCTCCCACGACTGGTGATTGCTGCTTCCCGATCCCAACGACGTGAGTTCCCCGGTAAGCTTGTTCACAACCTGCAGCCGCCCGATCGGGCACATGCGCTTGCCGGACGGACTATGGGCACGGTGACCGGCCCAAGTCGCCTCCCCGCCATAGATGCGGCTGAGGGTGCCGTCCTTCTTCATCACGAAGTTGCCCTCGAGGTAGTCGCCCGGCTTGAACCCGCCGTGCTCGTACTCGAACTCCACGGAGTGGTCCGGCAGCTTCGTGAACCAGAGCTGATGGATCTGACCCTTCGGGTCAAGCACGAGATCCTCTTTCCCGTCCAGCGACAGCAGGTGGACCATTGTCCGCTTCTCAAGCGGCGCCTCGGGGAAGTACTCCTTGAGCAGCAGGTACTTGTTGTCCTGGCTGAGGACCCAGGCGTTCGCGCTGCCGGCGAAGGTTTTCAGCAACTTGTCCTCGCCCGTGGCGTAGGAGTAGGTGAACGCGCCGCTCTTCGTGTCGTCACCCTCGAGGGGTTTGCAGTAGTACAGACGGTTCGGGTCTTTCCGGTCCCAGGCGAACCAACTGGTCCGCACCGGCGGGCGCGTCATCGTACTGCAGTCTGCGGGCAGCAGTCGGTCTTCGCGCAGGTCCCACTCCGAGGAGGACAGCAACAGGCGCGAGCCGTCGCCGTTCCACGGGCACGCTTCCATGTAGTAGTGCCGGGTCGAGCCGCCGGGCGTGTCGGTGACGCGCCAGACCCACGCACCGGTGCCGGTATCACGGAAGATGACCCGCTCCGACTGGATCGGGTCGCCTTCGGTCACTTGCGCGTAGGGCTTGAACGGCCGTCGCGCGGCGAGGCGCTCCAGCCGGTGGCAGCAATGCGCCAGCGGCGGCTCGACGCGGGTGAACTCCACGCCGTTGACGCGCTCGATCCGGGCGTCGTCCACCCACATCACCCCAGCTCGCTGCGAGAGCTGGATGCCGATGGCTGCGTCGGGGCCTTCGTCCTCCACGCGGAAGGTGACCTCGCGTGGCTCAAAGCCTCTCGTCGCCTCCTGCCCCTCAGAGAACTTCCTGGTCCGGGCGCCTCCTTCCGCGAACAAGCTGTGCCGCATCACGAAGGGCTTCTCGGAGTTGACGAGGAACGAGTACCGGTAGGTCGAGTGAGGCTGAATGGCAAAGGGCGCCAACCAGAGCTGCGGGAACCACATCTCGGGGGTGGTCTTCTCGTACCGGATCATCCGCTTGCCCTGAGCGGCGTCGGTCTCCCATGCCTTGATGACCCCAGTGCCCTCCTTGTCGTTGTAGGAAAAGCCCCACCCCTCCGGGACCCCCTTGCTGTTCACCGGCCCTTCCACGTCGCCGTTCGTGAGCAGGTTCCGGTCGCGGAAGATCAGGTAGCCGGCATGACCGGGCGCAGGGAAGGACGGCGTTGGGTTGCGCGGCCACATCTCGTGGGGCTGGTTGGGCGCGTTGTGACCAACCTGCACGCGCCAGACGAAGCCCTGCCGCGGCGCCTCAACACCGAAGGCCCGGAAGGGCAGCGCGATTTCCGCCGTCCAGCCACCCGGTCGGGTCTTTGTGGCGTGTTGCCACTCCGGGTCCCACTTCGGCCCCGGGTTCTCTTCGGCACGGGCGTCAGGCACGTCGTGCGCGTCGTAGATCGCGTTGCCGCAGTTGACCACAAGCTGGTACGTCTCCCTCGCGGTCGGCGACGTTCGGAGGAACAACTCGACGGACTCATCACCGAACACCGGCCCATCGCGGAGACGCGCCTCCTGCGCCCGAGGGACGCTGCCCGGGCGCGACAGCGCGTCGAGGGCGACGTACAGGTTCTCGCTGTCGCACGCGAAGCGCACCTGCATCCGCGACGGCTCGGCCGCCGCGTGGGGTCCAATCGGGTGGAATGCCGGCGAGTCCTGCGCGCTCGCCCAACACGGATCGCTGAGCAGCCCGTCGATGACGGGCGCTTGCGCCGTTGCCCGGCAGAGGTACTCCGTCCCGGCGACACCGGTCGCCGCCGCCGCCGCCTGATCGGGGCAGGCGAGTCGACGCCCCCCGCCCGCGAGAGTACAGGTCACCAGAAACGTCGTCAGGTGTCGCATGGCCATACCGCCGGTTCGCGTGACCACTCTCGGCAAGGTAGCAACCGGTGAGCTGAGTGTCAAGGTCGGTCGCCCGATCATCGGCAACCGACCGGCCGCTGTGGGAGCAGGGAAGGACTTGGCGAGCGTCGAACCGAATGAACCACTCGGGCTGTCGTGACCGATAGACCCGACGGCTGCCGCAGACCGGCGGCTGGCGTCACCAGAAAGCAGGGAGACTCGTGGAAGCGAATAGCGTCAAGCAGAAACTGCGAGAGGGCAAGGTGTCGGTTGGCACCTGGATCAGCCTTTGCTCACCGATGTCCGCCGAATACTGCGCGCATCAGGGATTCGACTGGCTCGTCATCGACACCGAGCACAGCCCGGTTGACCTCGGCACCACAGTGCACTGTTTTCAGGCCATGGCAAGCGGCAGTGCCCTCCCGATGGCGCGCGTGGCGTGGAACGACCCCATGCTCATCAAGCGGCTACTGGACGGCGGGGCATTGGGGATCGTCGTGCCGATGGTCAACAGCGTGGAAGAGGCGGAGAACGCCGTCGCCGCCATGAAGTACCCGCCCGAGGGCATTCGCTCCAAGGCCGGTGCCCGAGCGTCCATGGTGTACGGCGCCGACTACCCGGCCCGGGCGAACGAGGAGATCCTGGTCGTCGTCCAGATCGAGCACATCAAGGCGGTCAACGCCGTTGACTCGATCCTGTCAGTGAGCGGAGTCGACGCCTGCTTCGTCGGCCCCAACGATCTGGCTGCCTCCATGGGCGCCGAGCTCGGCGCTCCTGCGCACGAGGAGGCGATCCAGCGCACACTGGAAGCCGCGAAGTCAGCAGGCGTCGCCGCGGGCATCCACTGCACCGAGGCGGACGACGTCAACTTGCGCGCCGCCCAGGGGTTTCAGTTCCTGGCCCTGGGGTCCGACGCGCGGATGATGGTGGCGAAAGCCCGCGAGGAACTGGACAGGCTCCGGCTTCCCAAGGGGTAGGTCGGCGCCCCGCGAGGCAGGCGCGCGAAACGCCGACGCCGGCTGGCCGTTTACTGCGTAGTTCGAACACCCACTGGAGGGATCGAGATGTGTAGACGGAGTTCGTGCGTAGTGCTTGCTGCACTGGCGGCCGCCACGCTGGTCGGCGGGTGCAAGCTCAGCCGGCCGCCGACGGTGGCGGAGATCCTCAAAGAGCCCGCGAAGTACGCAGGGAAGCCGCTCTCGGTGAAGGGGACGCTCCGCGAGCCGCTGCAGTTCTTCGGGCACGGCGTGTGCAAGCTGGATGACGGCACCGGTGAACTGACCGTCATCACTGCGGGCACCAGTCGGGCTAACGGAGCCGAAGCCACCATCACCGGCACAGTGGAAAGCGCGTTCACTCTGGGCGACAACACGCTGGTGGTGCTGGTGGAGCAGGGCGCGAAGACGGACAAGGAGCGTTGACGCGAAACAGCAGTGCTGCCGCCTCAGTTGCCGTGCGGCAGATACGCTACTGCGTCGATCTCAACCCCCGCGTCCTTGGGCAAGCGGGCGACCTCAACGGCCGCCCGCGCCGGCTTGTGCTCGCCAAAGCACTCCCGGTATGCTCCGTTCATCTCCGCGAAGTGGGCCAGATCGCTCATGTAAACGGTGGTCTTGACTACGTCGTTCAGCGTGCCTCCGGCGGCTTGGAGGACAGCTTCCACGTTCCAGAGGGCGCGTCGAGTCTGCGACGCCAGTGCGCCGGTGAGCAACTCGCCCGACGCCGGGTCAAGCGGGAGCTGCCCCGAAACATAGACGAAGTCGCCGGCGCGAACGGCCTGCGAGTAGGGCCCGACTGCGCCGGGGGCGTCGGCAGTGGCTATGGGTTCCAGCATGGAGGGCTCCCTTCTGCGGCACTTGCGCTGGCAGTGCCTGCGGTGCGACGAGAAGGATTGTACAGGCTGGGCGCGAAAAGGAACCCGTGCCAGGGGGGACGAACTACCAGAAGGTGATAGGCGGCAACCTGTCCCCCTCCGGATTGACTGCAGAAGAAAGGAAGTGCGTCCATGAGTGAAGAGAAGACGGAACCGACCGAGACGACCTGTTGCGAACCGGCTGAGTGCGCGAGTTGCGAGGCGCCGGCTGAAGAGCCGGCAGCGGAGAGCCCTGCGAAGGAGACCGCCGCGCCTGCCGAGGGCGCTGAGACGCCTGCCGTCGAGTCCGCCAAAGCTGCCGAGAAGCCCAGCCCGGCCCCGACGCCCCAGCGATCGCCTTCCCCGCAGATCACGCCCCGCAAGCCTGCCCCGGCAGGATTTCTGGTGTCCTTCGTGTTGGGCGTGGTCGTCGGTGTGTTGGCATACGGGCTCGCGACCCGCTCGACCACCTCAGACGACTCCCAAGGGCCCACCCGGGTGATCGTGAAGGAACAGGCGACAGCAGTGCCTTCGGGCGAAGCCCTGAAGAAGGCCCTCTCCGACACCGCAGCGGTTAGCTCCGAAGTCATCGCCTTCCTCGGCGAGAAGAACTTCGGCAAAGCCTCGAAGAAAATCGAGGAGCTCTCGACCCTGTTCGAGACCGCAAGAGACGCGTCCGCCAATGACCAGGATCGCCTCCTGATGGACGATCTGATCGCCGGGCTCGGCCAAGTGCAGAAGTCCGTCAACGACTTGGCGGAGGGTTCAGTTGACCAGGCAAGAACCCTTCGAGAGAAGATCAAGGCGGGCCTTCAGGAGCGCCAGTAGCAGCGGCGTTGCCCCGCTCGTAGCGCTGCCGGCTGTTCGCTCCCGAGGGGCGGCGGGGCGAGCCGGCAGCGTTTCTGCGGCTGCCGGCCCTACTCCTCGCCTTTGCCGCCGCGGCGCCTGTCCCCGATCAGCTTGCCGATCCGCTGCACGTGCTTGAGCGGGCTCTTCTCCTGCTCTTCTGCGGACCACTGAACCAGTCGGCCGAGGTGTTCGCCTTGAGATTCGAGGATGTCGGGCAGCGCTTCGAGCACCTGGAAGAGGTCTGCCAGCTTCTCGTCAACCCCCTTGTTGTGCCCGTCCGCCGTGGCCTTTATTTCGGCGACACCGGTGCGGAGCAGGGCCAGTTCTTCTGCGTGCCTCTGGGCGGTCTGGCTCTGCCCCGCGCTTGCACTCGCCAGCGCTTCGGTAAGCCGGTGCAGTTCTGCGGTGAGCGGCTGGATTGCGCCGGACAGCTCTCGGCTCGACTGCGCAGTCGCCTCTCGCAGTTCGTCTCGGGTAGCCAGCGCGGCCAGCTTCACCGCGGTATCGGTGGCGATGGTCCCCAAGAGCGACTCCAGCCGCCGCTCGATGGTCGCCACTCGCTCCTGTGTTGCCGCGAGGCTCTGGAGGATTGCGACCTGCAGCGCGTCGCCGCCCTGCGGCACCTCTGACGCGGGCTCGGGTGTCACGGCTGGTGCTGTCGGCGTTTCGGATGGGGGTGCCGGCGCGGCGGCGGGTGTCGGCGACGGAGCAGCCGACGGCGCGGGGGGGGCGCTCTCGGCCGGTGGCGGGGTGGGTGCTGATTCGCGGATGAGCAACCGGTACGCGCCGGTGCCGTGGAGTGCGTGCACCGCATCGGTGGGCAGCAGCTTCTCGCGCTTCCCGTCAGGACGAATGTGCATGCGCGAAGGCAGCACACCCTTGTTCAGGAGAACGCTAAGCTCGTGGGGGGTCAGCCCCAGTATCTCGGCCGCCTGCTCAATGGACATCTCCTTGTCGGACATGGACAGCATCGCGAAGTCCTCCTTCTACGAAAATGCGGTGTCGATCCGAGCCGCGAACGTGAGTTCCCGACGTTCTCTGCCGGCGCGGGGCGGCACCACTACCACGCCCGGAGGTCGGCGACGACGAGACCGCTGATCAGTTTGGGGAAGAAGTAGGTGCCCTTCTGCGGCATGCACTCACCGGCATCGGCCACAGCACGGACTTCAGCGACGTCAACCGGCCGCAGGAAGAACGCGGCGCCGAACTCGCCTGAGTCGACGCGCCGGACGGCGTCTGCCGGGTCCTGCGTGTACGCGATCCGCTCCGCGAGGTCCAGTGCCGCGGCGTCGAGAGCGACGTGGGGTTCCAGGAGGTCCCGGTGCAGCGCCACGACGTCCAGACCTGCAAGCGCCGATGGCGAGTGTTCTGCGCGGGGCACCCGCACCGTGCGCCAACCCTCCGAGCCGAGGTACACCCCGAACTGGTGGTGCGCCGGTTCCCGCCGGACCAAGGCATCGACAGCCGTCAGCAAGTCTCCCCCGGGCGCCGGGATCTTCCGGACCGGAAAGCGCTGCTCAAGTCTCTCCAGAAGCTGCGCCGTTGACAGTCCGGCCGGCAACTGGACCAACCGGTGTGCCGCGAGGATGACCAGCCCGAGGTCGTCCATGGCGACGAGGGCCATCAGGACATAGTCGGTCGGGGCGTCGGCGCCGCCAGCTCGGCTCTCGTCACGGAAACTGAGCGCTGTTTCGTAGCGGTGGTGGCCGTCGGCGATGTAGAGCGAACGGGCGTCCAGCTCTGCCTGAATGGCTGCGTGTTCTCGCGGGTTGGTTGTCTGCCGCAGTTCGTGCACGACCCCTGCATGATCCGTGCCTGTCGCCAGTGGTGGCTCGCTCTGCAGGCGCGCGAGGATCTGCTGCACGTCAGGCGCGGGCGGGCAGAGCGCGAAAATCGGGCTCATGTTCGCCCGCGTGGCGCGCAGCAACTTGAGGCGGTCCAGCTTCGGGCCGGAATGCGTGCGCTCATGGGGGCGCACCTCGCCTCGGCCGAACTCCGACAGCCGGACCATCCCCAGCAGCGCGGTCCGAGTGAAGGTGCGGAAGCCTCGCGTGAAGGTCTGAGAGTAGGCGTAGAAGGCGGGCAACTCGTCGCGGACCAGCACGCCAGCGTCCTGCCAGGCGGCGAACCGCGCGGCGGCGGCGGCATGCCACTCCGGCGGGTCGCCGTCGTCGGCCAGGCTTAGGCGCACGGCGTTGTGCGAGTCGCGCGCCAGCAGGTCCTTGTGGTCCGCTGGTGAGATAACATCGTACGGTGGCGCGAGGACCGCCGACAGGTCGCCGACGGCGGCTGGCGCGTACCGGATTGCGCGAAAAGGACGAGTTGCCGGCACTGACTGCTCCCTCGATCGGGTTACACCCCAACACGGGTTGGGACCCCTGAGACAATAGACGAAAGGATTGTAGCCCATCGCAGCACGGCCGCAACCACAAGCAAGCGAAGAGCGGAGGGCAGAGGTCTGCGCGTTCCGGTCCGCCGTTCAGCGACGCCTCCAAGCTGCCGGTACGCTCGTTGCTGGCGGCAGCAGCGGCAGAAAACCCGGCGTGAGGGTAGAATGACTCCATCGCCCAGTCTCCAGGGGTGACCGGCCCGGTCTCCCCTCCCAGAGCACCGCGGGCAACTAACGATACCGGAGGCTTCTTCTATGCAGTCCAGGATCTGTCGGTGTTTGATCGCAGGAGTCGTTTTGGTGAGCACAACGTTCGGGTTGGCGGTGGCACAGCCCGCGGCGAAGAAGGCTGCGGTGCGGTCCGGGATCAAGATGACTGAAGCGCAGGTCATAGCCTTCTCGGAAGGGGCAGCGCGGCTGGATGACTTGCAGCGAATTGCGCAGGAGGCGATCACGAAGCTCGCGCAAGACGCCCGGGCTGCCGGGCTGACGCCCCTGCCCCAGTACGGCCTTGAGATCGACCTCCCGCAGACCATGGACGGCAGCACGATGGTCGCATGGGAAGCGCGAGTGCCGGTGGTCAACGAGGTGCCGCAGGGCGGCAATGCCGGCGGCGTCAAGGTGAAGGCTCTCGAACCGACCAAGGTGGCGTATACGTTCCACCAAGGCGGCTTTGAGGGCGCCGAGCTCACCCTCCAGTTACTGATCGGCTACATAATGCAGAACGGCCAACTGCCCGGCCAGAAGATCGCATTCGTCGCGCAGACCGACCCGCAGACCACCAAGGTAGAGGACCTCATCCTCGAACTCCGGGTTGCTGTGCAGGCCGGGTAGACTCTTCGCGACCGCACGGCGACCAAACCCATGAAGCGCGGGCATGTTGGTGGCCTGCCCCAACACGCTAGCGCTCTGTTGATCCAAGCCTCGAAGTCTTCGCGGGAATCGCTCGTGCAGTCGAAGACGCGAGGGCGACGTAGGGGCAGACCCATGTGTCTGCCCCCCGGCGTCGGTCCCTCCCAAGCATCGCCCCTCGGGCGTCGGCCCCCGGGAGGGCGGGCGCGCAGGCACCGCCCCTACGCCCTGCGGCCAGGCGCACAACACTCGATCGCATAGCGCAGGTGGTGAACCAGACATGGACCTCAAAGCAGAGAAGCAGCAGGACGCCCTCCGCTGCCAACTGGCGGCGCTGGCATTTGTGCAGGAGCATCTGGCCGAATCGGCTGACAGTGTCGCGGCAGTGCGCGCGGAAGCAGCGGACGTTGCTGCAGCGGCGCAGTCAGCACTGACGGCCGGGACCAACCTCAAGCAGGCATTGCGGCGCGCCCGCGAAGTGGAGACCTGTGCCTACCAGGCACTGCGGCAGGCGCGCGAGTCGGGAGACCGAACGCTGGCAAAGGGCGCCCCGCTGGCCATCGGCGTGGACATGGGCGGCACCAAGATCCTGGCCGCCGGCGTCGACCAGGACGGGGCCATCCTCGTGCGGACCAAAGTCAAGACTGGGGCGGGAGACCCGGTGGACACCCTTGTCCAGCGCCTGGCGGAAGCCGTCCAGGAGACCATGACCGCCGTGGGCGCGGAGCCAGCGCAGTTGAAGGGGGTGGGCATTGGCGCGCCCGGCTCCATCAACTACGAACGAGGCGAAGTGGTGCTCGCCCCCAACCTTGGCTGGCGGGACGTTCCGCTCAAACGGCTTCTCGAAGAGAAGCTGGCGGCCAACTGCCCCGTCTTCCTGGAGAACGATGTCAACATCGGTACGCTGGCGGAAGGTCGGTTCGGCATCGGGCGCGGGCTTCGCCACGTCGTCGGCGTCTTCTGGGGCACCGGGATTGGCGGGGGGGTCCTCTGCGACGGCGAACTGCTGCACGGCGGCGACGGCATGGCTGCCGAGATCGGCCACGTCGTGGTGAAGCCCGGAGGCCCCTGCTGCGGGTGCGGCAACCGCGGCTGTCTGGAGGCCCTCGCCAGCCGTACCGGCATTTCCCGCCAGGTGCGGTACGCCGTCGCCAAGGGCAAGGCGACGTACTGGCAGAATGTGCGCGCCAAGAACCTGGACCGGCTGCGGAGCGGGCTACTCGTGAAGGCCCTCCGAGCGGGGGACGAGGTCACCACGCGCATCATGACCAAAGCCGCGAAGCGGGTGGGCATCGTGTGCGCCAGCGTGGCGAACGTGCTGGCGCCCGAGGCGGTCATCGTCGGCGGCGGGGTAATGGAGTCCATGGAAGCGGAGCTCCTGCCGATCATCCGCCAAGCGTTCCAGAAGCACCTGTTCTCCGCGCGGTCGCGCTCGATCCACTTGGTGCCCTCGCTGCTGGCCGATGACGCCGGCATTCTGGGCGGCGCGGCGTTGGTGTGGCATGCCGCAAAGGACGACTCGGCGCCGGCTGACGGTCAGTAGGCCGTCCGGTGGAAGAGGACCTCGAAGGCCGTCTTCACCAGGATCTCGAGATCCAGTTCGAGCGACCAGTTCTCCACATAGTAGAGGTCGTACAGGGTCCGGCCCATGATGGAGGAGTTCCCGCGCATCCCGTGGACCTGCGCCCAGCCGGTGATCCCGCCTTTGACCCGATGTCGCTCATCGTAGCGGGGGAGGCGCTCGCGGAACTGGGCGACGAAGTGCGGCCGCTCGGGCCGCGGGCCGACGAGGCTCATCTGGCCGACGAGCACGTTCAGCAACTGCGGCAACTCGTCCAGACTGGTGCGTCGCAGAAAGGCACCCATCGTGGTCCGGCGCGGGTCGCTGTCCGTCGCCCACACGGGCCCGGTCTCGGCTTCAGCGTCAACGCGCATCGTGCGGAACTTGAGCATGTTGAACGGGCGACCCTTCATGCCGACGCGCTCCTGGACGAAAAGCGCGGGGCCGCGCGAGGTCAGCCGGACGAGCCCGGCGAGCACGAGCATCAGCGGGGCAAGGAAGAGCAGCAACACCGCTGATCCCCCGAGGTCCACTGCGCGCTTGAGCACGCGACCGAGGCCGGCAATGCGGGCGTAGCGGACGCTCAACAACTGCACCCCGCCCAGAGTCTGGAGTGCTCCTCGGTGTTTGAGGAGATCGAGCAGGTCCGGCAGGAACTTCACTCGTGCGCCGACGCGCTCTGCTTCGGAGACCAGTTGCAGCCCCGTCGCCGGTGACACTGCCGAAGGCGGCACCCACAGCTCATGGAGTTCGTGCCGGCGGACAACGTCACCCAACTCCGACAGGCTCCCCAACACCGGGCCGTGTGCGGGCTTCGCCGACTCCTCCGCCGAGATCGCAAGTAGCCCCACGACTTCGTGTGAGGATCCCAGTTCACGGGCCTGCTGTGCCACCGTGGAGCCGGTGACATTGGCGCCAACCACGGCGATCCGCTGGCAGCCGACCCCGCGGCGAGACAGCCGGTCGGCAACGGCGCGCATGGCGAGGTGCCAAGTCGGAAGGACGACGGCCGCGCCGGCGGCCGTGAGGCCGAGCACCAGCCGCGAGTACCAGAAAGCCTGGATCAGAAACGACACCGCGCCGAGGGCCAGCGAGCCGACCACGATGCCCACCAGTACTTCGTAGACCTCATCGGCGGCGGAAGCAGTGTGTCGCCCGGCGTAGACCCCGGCCCAGTGGAATGCCCAGAGCCACAGACAGGCGACAAGCACAGCAAGACCGGCGAAGTCGGCCGCCTCAGGAATCCCCTTGGGTGCGGCAATCCACCCGGACACGAACCGTAGCCAGTAGGCGAGGTAGCAGCAACCCACGACAAGCAGCCAGTCGCCTGCCGCTACCACGAGCCGACGGATGGTTTCGGGGTTTCTCCGGCGCATACACTCCTCAGCAGCCAGAGACCGCCTACTCCTGGGTGGCGCGCTGGAAGTCCTCCAGCCGCCGCAGCGTCGTGGCGGCTTGCCGCCGCCGGTCCATCGCCTGGTCGATCTTCAACACGATGAGGTCGAAGACGTCGACTCCCGGGATGTTCTTCTCCACGTAGTCGAAGGCTCCGCGCTTCATGCACTCGACAGCGTTGGTGACGTTGCCGTACGCGGTGAGCACGATGACCTCCGTGAACAGGTCCCGCGCCATGGCTTCCCGGAGAATGGCGATCCCCGAATCCGCATCCTCCATCAGCATGTCGGTCAACACCACGTCATAGGGCCGCGGCGCCTCTCGAATCTTCGTGGCGCCCTCCTCTTGGCTCGCGGCCGACTCGACCGCGTGACCCTCCCGTTCGAGGCGGCGCGTCAACGTGTCGCGTACCTCCTGCTCGTCATCTACAATCAGTATCCTGCACATGGGTCTGCTCCGTTCTGTGCGGTAGGCTTCGGGTTTGTTCAATCACCGGGGTTGGCGGTGCTGACGGCACCGCGCCCGCCCCCGGGGCGAGCGGGGCCGCTATTGAGCGGCAATAGTATCACAAAATCGGCGCCCTGTCCTGCCTCGCCGAGTTCCTGGATGTATCCCCGATGGGCTTCGACGATCCCCCGCACGATTGAGAGCCCCAGCCCCATCCCCTGGCTCTTGGTGGAAAAAAACGGCGAGAAGATCCGCTGGCGCGCGCTCTCGTGGACGCCGGGCCCGGTGTCGGCCACCGACACGCGCAAGAAGCCTTCCTCCTGAGCCGCCAGCCCGAACTGCTTCAGGTCAGCAAGCGTGGCGCGCCGTGTGGACACCGAGATCCGGAGGGGCGCCCCTTGTGCTGCCATCGCGTTCTCCAGCAGCTCACCGAGGGCGGCGCGCAGTTTGCCGGAGTCGCCCCGCAAGGGCGGCACCCCGTCGGCCAGTTCCAGGGACACCTCGACCCCGGTCTGACCACCAACGGTGGCGCGCACCGTCTCGCGCACCAGGGCATTCATGTCGAGGGGTTCGGGTGCCAGGCGCGTCGCCATCACGAAGTCCCGGAATTCCTGCATGATGGATTCGAGGCGGCACAGCCCTGCCTGCGCCCGCTGGGCTACCTCGCGCATCTCTGGCCGGCCCACCTCGTCGCCCGACAGCAGGTAGCCCAGTTCGCCGAGGTTGCCCTTCAGCCCGAAGACGACGTTGCCGATCATGTGCTGGGCGCGCGCCGACAGCTCTCCCCAGGCAGCCAGGCGTTCGGCCTGCAACGCCCGGTCGAAGAGGCGCGCGTTGTCCAGTGCCACGCCGACCTGGCTGGCCAGCGTCCAGAGCAGTTGCTCGTCGCTCTCGGTGAACTCGTCGGGGAGGAATGCCTGCGCGTGCGATCGGCGGCGGACGGTGCGGATCACCCCGAGCACCTCGTCGCGCCCCACAATGGGCACGGCCAGGTAGGAGCCAATCTGGTCGGGGGGAAGCTCGTTGTGCAGCCCCCGCCAGCGAGGGTCAACGGCGGGGGCGTCGGTGTTCACGGACTGGGCGTTCTGCGCGACCCACCCGGTCAGGCCCAGACCCACCGGGTAGACGGGTGGCTCCGAGTCCAGGGCGCGCGCGAGGTGTCCGTGAGAAGCCTGCAGCACCAGGTGCTGCCGACTTTCGCTGAACAGGAAGACCGAGCAGTCGGCGGCGCTCAATATATGCGTGGCCACCTCCGCCACCGCCTGCAGCAAGTCGCGGATGTCGCGCTCCTCGCTCAACTGGCGGCCGACCTCGATGAGCGCTTGCAGGCGCGCCGAATAGAACGCGGCCGACAGCGCCAGCCCGCACCGCGTGGCCAGCTCTGCCACGAGCTGTTCGTCCTTCTCGTCGAAGACGTCCGGGTGGCCCGCCTCGAGGTTGATTACGCCGAGGGTTCGCTTGTTGCGGTCGAGAATCGGCACACACAGCTCGCTGCGGACGTCGCCGAAGAGCGCCAGATAGTACGGGTCGTTGGGCGCGTCGCCGGTGCGATACAACTGACCGGTTGTGGCGACATGGGCGATGATGCCCCGGCCTTCCTGGTTGACGAGGCGGATTCGCAGCCGAGCCCGTTCTTGCGTCCACGCCTCGCCCACGGTCTGGTGGAAGACCAGCTCGCCGTTCTCCAGGTCGACCAGTGCCAGGTGCCCGCAGTTCGCGCCGGTGATGAGCATGGCCTCGGTGAGTGCCGTGCTCAGGAGTTCCTCGTACTCCTCGGCGAGCTGAATGGGTGCATAGCTCAGCTCTGTGGGTTGGGCGGTCTGTGTGGTTGGCATGGCTCAAAGCGAGTATGCGCTGCGCAACCGGGAGCCGACACCCCGCAAACGCGCGTCCCCGAAGGCCGGCGAGTGGAGGTCGGCCGGGCCGCTACCCGCTGCGGGCAAGGTGGTCCTGGGACAGGAGGACGAAGCCCTGTTCCGCCAATACCCGCGACGCGCCCGCGGGATCGCTCACGCGGAGCACCAAGGCGGGCCGGTCGCCTACTTGGTTCGACAGCGGGTAGCCATACTCCACGTGGATCTCGGCGGGAACGAGGGCGGCGAGCAAGGCCGAGAAACTCCCCGGCTCATTGTCGAGGCAGACGGCAAGCACCTCTGAAGCAACGGTCGCGATCCCGGCGCCCTCTAACACGCTTCGGGCGGCTTGGGGGTAGTCGGGGACGAACCGAACGATCGAGAAGTCGGAGGAGCCGGCAAGGCTGAGCGCGCGAAGGTTGACGCCTTCGTCGGCCAGCAACCGCGTGAGGCGCATGAGCTGAGGGGCGTGGTTCTCGAGGGTTACGGAAAGCTGAGTAACATTCATTGCGGGTTCTACAGCACTCCTGCGCTCCGGGTCCGCGCTGCTGCTTACGGCGCCACGAGGAAGTCGGCCCGGGCGCCGCAGTGGCCGCACCGGTCCCCAGCCAAATGGAGCTGCCGCACCGCGTGCCACGACCGTGCCACCAGCAGTTCATTGCACTCCGGGCAGTAGGTGCTGCTGCCGGCGTCGTCGTGCACGTTGCCGACGTAGACGTACTTCAGCCCGACTTCGCGAGCCAAGTCTCGGAGCTGGGTCAAGGTCTGCTGTGGAGTCGGTGGCTTGTCGGTAAGCTGGTGGTCGGGGTGGAAGGCGGTGAAGTGCAGCGGGACGCGGTCGCCCAGGTTCTCCAGGATCCACTCGCACAGTCGGCGGCTCTCCGACTCGAAGTCATTGAGGGTCGGAATTACCAGGTTGGTGATCTCGATCCAGACGCCGCGCTGGTGAAGGGCCACCAGCGTGTCCAGCACCGGCTGCAGTTCGGCCTGCGTCCATCGACGGTAGAAGTCCTCGCTGAACGCCTTCAGGTCCACGTTCGCCGCGTCGATATTGGCGTAGACGCCAGGCAATGCTTCTGGCGTCACATAGCCGTTCGTGACGAAGGCGTTGCGCAGGCCGTTCTGCCTGGCGAGGGCTGCCACGTCTTCCGCGTACTCCGCGAATACCGTGGGTTCGTTGTAGGTGTAGGCAACGCTTTGGCAGCCGCGGGAGAGGGCAAGCTGAACAACCTGGGCCGGCGAGAGACTGGCAGCGCGGTCGCTGGCGGGGTCGCCCCGGGACAACGACGCGTTCTGGCAGAACCTGCAGTCGAGGTTGCAGCCGACCGTGCCTATGGACAGGATCTCGGTACCCGGGAGGAAGTGGAACAGCGGCTTCTTCTCGACCGGGTCAACGTTGACGGCGCACGGCCTGCCGTACACGAGCGAGTACAGCTTCCCGCCCCGGTTGGCGCGCACCGAACAGAACCCCATCTGCCCCTCGCCGATTCGGCACCGGCGTGGGCATAGGTAGCAGTCGACTCGGTGCTCGGAGGCCGGCTTCCAGTACCTGGCTTCGGTCATGGCTGCGCGCAGCAGGGCCGGGACGGTGGCAACTCGTGAAGGCCGCCGCCAAGCCGGCGGACCTTAGATCTCAAACGACTGGTCCTTCTGCTTCTCGCGCTTCTCTTGCCGCTTGTCCTTGATGGTCTTCACTTTCTTCTTCTTGGCTTCGGGTTTGGCTCGGTCACGATTTCCCATGGTACTCCCCTCATTCCGCGGCAGAATGTTGCGGGCGGCGGACCGTCCGCACTCCAGAGGATACTACGTCTACGCCGCTTCTTCAAACCGACGACGCGGGCGGCGCTTCCTCACAACCGGGCGGAATCCCGCCGCGCGCTTGACAGACCTTTGCAGATCTGCTATCATTGGCGTCACGCGAGCAGTTCAGCAGTGCTCGCACTCAGGCGCGCAGGCAGGACAGCGGATCATGGGCGATCCGACAAAGGCTCCGGTTGAGACAGCCAGCCAAAGGCTCGCGATCCGATCCGTCGCGGCCCAATCCCCTCCGCCTACCCCCCCAACTACAAGACACCTGCCAATTTCTGACCACTGGCAACGCCTTCTGCGAACCGGGTCACCCTCTCCCCCGCATCCTCCGCCGCCCCTTCCGCCGTTCCCGAGTCCGTTCGTCCACGTGCCTGCCGCCTCCCGCGCCCCCGGTCCCTCGCCGGCCCCCTCGACGTTCGGTGTTGGGTGTTCGATGTTCGCCCACTCGCCGTTCGCCACGCACTCCACACTCCGAATCCGAAAGAGGTGTCCCCATGACTTCCCGCCACCTTCGGCTCGTACTGACCGGCCTCGCCCTGCTTGGACTGAGCGCTCGGCCACCCGGAGCCGAGCGTAGTGCCGATTCCCGCCCCGCCGCCACTGTCAACGGTGAAGTCATCACCCTGGCGGAGTTGGACGAAGCCGTCGGCGCTCGCCTGGCGGCGCGGCCGCAGGGAACGGTGACCATGGAGCCCTCGGCAGCCGCGCGGGTGCACGAACGACTGCAATGGAAGACGCTCCGGGCCATGGTCACGGACGTGCTGGAAACCCAGGCGGCGAAGGAGGCACAGCGCAAAGGCGCTATCGCTGTGGACCCCGGATCGCTCCAGAAGGCGCTCAACGAAGTCCGGCGCGCGTACCCCAACGAAGCCGACCTCCGTCGCGCCCATCCCACCACCAGGGGGACGCGGGACGAGTGGGCGCAGCGGCAGGCGCTCAAGGGCGCCCTGATGCGTGAGCTGACCAAGGGAGTTGCCGTCACGGAGCAGGAGGCGCGTGAGTTCTGCGCGCGCTACCCGGCAGCGTTCAGTGACCCGAAGACGGGCAAAGCGCCTGCATTCGACACGGTCCGAGAGCGCGCGCTCGCCTCGGCGTTAGTGAGCAAGAAGATGGACCGCACCAAGGACTGGCGCAAAGGTCTTTGGCGCGAAGGGAAAGTGCAGTTCCACATTCCCGTGCCGGAGAGGCTTTGACGGGGGCGTCTGCTGCCACCCACACTGGACCGTCGTCCGAGGGGGATACCACGATGTCCAAACTCCTGTCCGCGATGACCCACCCGCCGTATGCACCCCACAGCCCGTGTCGGAGCTCGTGCCCCAGAGAGACGACGGCCCGTGTGGTCGCGCTGGTGTTGCTCATCCTGTTGCCCCGGGCCGCGGGCACGGTAGCTGCCCAACAGCTACCCGACTGCAACCCCGCGGCCTGGCATGAGGTGACAAGCCCGCGGCCGGACCCGCAGACCGGGCGCATGCCGACCGTGAGTGGCGCCATTGCCATCGAGCGCGACTTGCACATCACGTCCGGCCCACCTGGGGGATGCCCGAGTGGCATGGCCAGTTGGGTCTTCTTCAGGTGTCCGCCGAACGGCGTTTCCTGGCCTAGCGACTGGACGGATGTGTGGTGGGAAGCCGGTGTAGTCGCTCCCCTGCAGGTCCAGACGCTCGACACAACGGAGTGGTGCTACCTCTTCAGGCAGGGCGTGACGAGTGAGATCGCCACCCCTTTCGGGTTCCCTCCGGACTGCTGTCAACCTGTGCCCGGAGACTGGGGTCCGCCGGCCCAGACGTTCTTCACCATCGACAACCCCGAGCAGTGCTGCCGAATCCAGGTGTGTCTGGACGAGTCGGGCGGCGTGAGCACGGTCGGTTGCTGCGCCGGCGACTCAACGTCTGAAGGCGGGGGCGGGGGCTGTTCGGACGGTTCGTGCACCACCCAGGGCTTCTCTGGTCAGCGACCGTGTGTGACGTTGCCGAACGGGCAACCGGCAGGAATGGGTCCGTCCGCCCACAGCAGCGACGGGCTCAACCCGGTGCTGTTCGACGTCGCCCGCGACCTGACGGCCACCGACGGTCCGCTCGGCCCCGGCTGGAACCACAACTACAACGCCCGCCTGTCGTACTGGGAAGACGGCGACGGCGCCAAGCAGGTGACGGTCGCTCGCGGGCTGAAGCGCAAGGTGAGCTTCGAGGAGTCGTACCCCGGCAGCGATCTCTTTATCCCCCTCGGCTGGGCGGCGAACTACGCGTTGGCGCTCAATCGCGACGGCATGGGCGAGCCGGTGGACTGGACGCTGACACTGCCCGAGCGGACAACCGAACGCTACGCCTTAGCAGCCCTTCAGGGCGGCGATGGCCGGCTGCTATCGGTCAGCGACCGCAACGGCAATGCGACGACATTGACCTATGACGGCAATGGTCGCCTGACGACCATCACCAGCCCCGCCAACCGCGCGACTACGCTCCAGTGGACGACGGTCAACGGCGAAGACCGCCTCGGCTCCGTGACCGATGCCGCCAACCGCACGTGGCAGATCAACTACACGGCAGTGGGCGTCGTAAGCGGGTTCATCCATCCCGATGGCGGCGTCGAGTCGCTCAGCTACAACGAGTCGGGCGACCTCACCGGCTACACCGACGGCACCGGGCACACCTACAGCTTCATCGCCGACAACGATGGTCGCGTGACCACGCTCACCGGTCCCGCCGGCAACACGCTGACGATCAGCTACCCCGCCGACCCGGGCTGCGACGGCTACGACACCACCGTCACCGACGCCAACGGCAACGTCTGGACTTACCACTTCGACGGCCGGGGCCGCATTCAGTCGGTTACCGATCCGCTGGGCTACGTGTACGGCTACTCCCACGACGGCGACCACCACCTGACCCAGCAGACCGCACCCGTCGGCGCCGCCACCGGCTATCAGTACGACGCCAGCGGCAATGCGACCTCGATCGCTCAGGGAGCGCTCACCACGACGCTCACGTACGATGCCCTCAACCAAGTCGTCAGCGAGACGGACCCGGGCGGCGCCTCCACCTGGTACATGTACGACGGCAAGGGCAACGTCCTGACGGTGACCAAGAAGGACAGCCAGGGCGCGGTGCTGGCGACCCAGACCTTCACCCACAACCCCCAGGGCCAGAAACTGACCGCCGCCGACGCCGGCGGCAACACGACGAGCTACCAGTACGACCAAGCGGGCAACCTGACGGGAGTGACGGACGCGCTGGGCAACGCGACCACGTTCACCTATAGCACCGCCGGTGACCGCACCAGCGTCACGGATCCGCTGGGGAACACGACGCAGTACGAGTACGACACCCGCCACCGCGTCACGAAGGTCACCCACCCCGGCGGGGCGTTCCGCACCACCACCTACAGTTGCTGCCTGAAGACAGCGGAAACCGACGAGAACGGCAAGACGACGACCTATGAGTACAACGCCAACAGTCGCCTCACCAAGGTGACCGACCCCCTCGGCAACCAGACCCAGTACCAGTACGACAACAACGGCAACCGTGTCACCGTCATCGACCCCAGCGGCCACGCGACGGCGCACGCCTACGACGTTGCGAACCGGCTCACGACCATCACCTACGCCGATGGCGCGCAGGAGCAGTTCGAGTACGACGCGGCGGGCCGCAAGACGGCGAGCCTCGACCCGTTGGGACGCCGGACGGAGTACCAGTACGACGACTACGGCCGCCTCGTCACCACCGTCCTTCCGCCCGATCCGACCATCAGCCCGGACCCGATGACCATCACCCGGACGTATGACGACGCCGGCAACGTGCTGACCGAGACCGACGCCAACGGCAACGTGACGCAATACCAGTACGACGCCGAGAACCGCCGCACGCGCACCACATTCCCGGATGGCGCCTTCGAGACTTACACCTACGATCCGAACGGCAACCTGGTAATGAAGACCGACGCCCGGGGCGTGAAGACCATGCAGGAGTACGACGCCCTCAACCGGCGCGTGCGCACCTTCGTGGAGACGCCCTGAGGGCCGCGCGTCCGCCAGAGTCCCTGCAACGCGTGCTTGGCAAGCGCTCCTCACCGGTAGAGTAAAGAGCAGACGTGCGTGAGCACGTCTGCTCTTTACTCTACCGGTTACCAAACATGCTCCAAGTCCGAGACGCGAGATCCGGAATCCCAAACCCGAATCCGTAGGACAGGTCGCCTGACCTGTCCCCCCAACCTTGGCGCCCTTCGCGTCTTCGCGGTTCAAGCCCTTCAGCCCCAAATCCGGAATCGCGAATCTGAGATCCTCCCGCCCTTCTCCGTGCTCTGCGTGACTCGGTGGCTCCCACCACCTACCGCTCAAGGAGGTCGTTGATGATGTCATCCCGCCTTGCCCTGACTATTGGCTGCTTGCTGCTGATCGCCTCCTGCCTTCATGCCCAGCCCACGCCGGTCAACCTGAACAACCCCACCAACGCGACCCCGGGTTCCCTGGGTCTGTCGTGGAGTCAGAACCAGGACCCGAACTTCGCCCGGTACGAGCTGCGGCGCTCGACGACGCCTGGCGTAACGCTCGGCTCGACGCTGGCAGCGACCATCCCGAACCAGGGGATGACGGCGTTCACGGACACGGGCCTGACGCCGATGACCACGTATTACTACAAGGTCTTCGTGTTCAACCAGATGCAGCAGTCGGCGGGGAGCAACGAGGTGCAGGGCACGACGCTGGGCGGGGGCGGCGGCGGACCGACGCCGGTGGCGCTGAACGCGCCGACGAACGTGGGGCAGACTCAGCTCGACCTGTCGTGGAGCCAGAACCAGGACCCGAACTTCGCCCGCTACGAGCTGCACCGGTCCACGACGCCGGGCGTGACCCTGGGTTCGACACTGGTGGCGACCATCCCCAATCAAGGCATGACCACCTTCACCGACACGGGCCTGGCCGCGGGCACCACCTACTATTACAGGGTCTTCGTCTTCAACCAGATGCAGCAATCGGCCGGCAGCGACGAAGTGCAGGGCACGACCTTAGGCGGGGGAGGCGGCGGGCCGACGGCGGTGACGCTGAACAACCCGACCAATGTCACCGAGACGACCGCAGACCTCTCGTGGACTCAGAACCAGGACCCGGACTTCGCCCGGTACGAAGTCCGCCGCGCGACAGCGCCCGGCGTGACACTGGCCTCCGCGCTGGCTGGGACGATCACCCAGCAGACGACCGTCACGCACTCCGACACCGGCCTCACGCCGGGGACCACGTACTACTACAAGGTCTTCGTTGTCAACACCGTCGATCAGTCTACCGGCAGCAACGAGGTCTCCGCGAAGACCGCCGGCACCGCCCCGCCCTCGCTGGAAGCCACCAACGTCACCGACGCCGCCGTCACGCTCGTGTGGACCGAGACCGGCCAGGCGGACTTCGGCAAGTATGAGATCCACAAGTCCCTCACCCAAGGCTTCACCCCCGGCCCCGGCACCCTCGTAGGACAGGTTGCCCAACCTGTCAACACCGTCTTCCGGCTGCAGCCTCTCCAGCCCGATACCGACTACTACTTCCGCCTGCTCGTCTACGACACCGCCCAGCAGGTGGTCGAGCAATCCGACGAAGCCCACGCGAAGACGCTGACCACCGCCGCCCTGTTCGACGACCCGCCGGCGGGCACCCGATTCTTCCTCAGCCGCACGGTCTACAACGCCGCAGGCATGGTGACCGCGGAATACGACGCCAACGGCAACGGCACGCTCT
>PEVN01000230.1 GCA_002779825.1 Armatimonadetes bacterium CG06_land_8_20_14_3_00_66_21
GAGAGCACGAAGAAGCTGATGGAGACCTTCTACGCTGATTGGCTGAAAGGCAAGTCCACCGAAGAAGCGCTGCAAACCGCGCAGCTTGCGCTGCTGAAGGACAAGGCAACAGCGGCTCCGTTCTACTGGGCGGCGTTCGTCGCCGTAAGAGGACCCCGGTAGGTCAGGTTGCCAACCTGACACAGTGACAGGTCAGGCGACCTGTCCTACGGGCGGCGTCTCGGTGGGGCGGGGCCCGGGGGGAGTGCGACGGGGGGGCGCAGAGAGGGTGGCAGGCGGCAGGTGTCCGAGTATAATGAGCCGTACCCATCCGGCTACGCCGCTCACTGTGAAGGCGAGGTACCATGCAAACGCCGCGAGATGACTTCGATACGGCCTGGAAGGAGATGGTCCAGCGTTACTTTCGGGACTTCGTTGCCTTCTTCTTCCCGGCGGTCCATCGGGACATCGACTGGCAACGCGGCGTGGAGTTCTTGGACAAGGAACTCCAACAGGCGGTTCGAGTGGCCGGCCGGGGCCGGCGAACGGTGGACGTGCTGGCGAAGGTGTGGACCCAAGCGGGCGAGGAGACATGGGTGCTGGTACACGTCGAGGTGCAGAGCCAGGTGGACAAGGGGTTCGCGCAGCGGATGTACGTGTGCAACTCGGTCCTGTCCGCGCGCCACAAACGCGCTATCGCGAGTTTCGGCATTCTGGGCGACACCAACCGGAACTGGCGGCCCTGCAGCTACTCCCACGAGCGGTGGGGGTGTCGAGCCAGTCTGGTGTTCCCGGTGGTCAAGCTGCTGGACTTCGAGGACTGCTGGGCAAAGCTTGAGCGCAGCGCGAATCCGTTTGCCGTGGTGGTCGCGGCGCATCTCCGAAGCCAGACTACGCGCCGCCATCCCGAGACGCGGCTGCAGTGAAAGCTGCGGCTGCTGCGACAGCTTCGCCGTGAAGGGCGCAATCTGGACGAGTTCGTGGACCTCTTTCGGTTCCTGGACTTAGTGTTGGTTCTTCCAGCGGACCTGTTGCCCGAGTACGAGGAAGCCCTTCGAAAAGAGGTGTCGTCAACCATGGAATGGATTTCCAACTTTGAGCGCAGAGCTATCGATCGCGGACTCCAGCAGGGACTCCAGCAGGGAGCTGTCCAGACGGCGCGGGAAGGCATCCTGGATACCCTGAAGCTCCGCTTCACACGGACGCCCCGTTCTGTCTCGGCTCGCCTCCGCAAGCTCGACGATCCGGCTACCTTGCGGAGCCTGCATCGGAAGGCGGTCACGGCTGAGTCGCTGGAGGAGTTTGAGCAGGCACTGCTGGAGACGGCTGGCGGTGTGTGAATGGAGCGTTGCGACGCGACCACGAGTGAGCAGCTACGTTGAGCGCTGAGAGGTCCTGTCCGAACTGCCGCAGACCCGTCGCCGCGGACGACCGCTTCTGCAGCGGTTGCGGCACGTCGCTTGGCGGCGCCGCTTCGGCGCCGTCTGTTGAGACGGTGAGCGGCCGTCCCGGGCTGGACCAAGTGTTCGCCCATTTGCGGTCGGGCGAGCAGCGGCCGGCGACGGTCTTGATGTCGGACATTGCCGGATTCACTACCTTCGGGGAGGGGGCGGATCCGGAGTGGGTCTTCAACCTCATCAACGAGGTGTTTGCCGAGTTGGGTGAGTGCATCCTGGCCCATGGAGGGCACATCGACAAGTACGTCGGGGATGAGGTGATGGCGCTCTTCGGTGTACCCTTCGCCCAGGAGCGTTCCGCCGAACGCGCCGTCCGGGCCGCCCTTGCCATGCATGACCGCCTCAACGAGCTGAACCGGCGGGGACGGTTTGGCGGCCTCGAGTTGGGGCTCCACACGGGCATTAACCTGGGACCGGTGATGGTCGGCCCGGTAGGGCACCGCCGATCTGCCGATTACACGGTCATCGGCGACGCCGTGAATGTGACGAAGCGGCTGGAAGACGAGGCACCGACTGGTGAGATATACGTCAGCGAAGCCGTCCGCGACGCTGTGGGCGAAGCGTTCGAGCTGCAGGCGGTAGGGTCGCTGCTGCTCTCGGGGCGTCGGCAACCGGAGAACGTGTACCGGGTGAAGGGCGCGCGTCCCACGGCCGAGGTGGCGGGCCGCGCCGAGCGGACCGAGACTCCTACGGTGGGGCGGGAGAGCGAGTGGGCGCAGTTGGCAGAAGAGGGCGAGAGGACGGTCGAGGGGGCGTTCTCTGTTGTGTGCGTGGCCGGGCCGCCGGGCATCGGCAAGTCGCGACTGATCGCCGAGTGGCAGCGCTCACCGCAGGCTCGGGGGTTCCAGAGCGTGCCGCTTGGTTGCCACGCCTTTGGGGAGCACTTCCCGCTACTGCCGATTGTCGACCTGGTGACCCGCCTCGCAGGCGTGCGCTTGGACGGCTGGCCGCCCCGGGTCAGTGGCGACCTCGCGGCGGCGGTCTCGGGGCTGCCTCTGGGAGCTGACGAACGGACCGTCCTGCGGCAGTTGCTGGTGAACGTTGGTCCGCCTGCCGACGATGCCACCGGCGAATGGCGCGCGCAGTTGTGCGCGGCGCTTCAGTCGCTGCTTCGGACCGTCTGCTCGGAACGGCCCCTCTGCGTGATCCTCGAAGATGTCCATTGGATCGACGAGTCCAGTCGTGCGATTCTGACGGAGGCACTGGCGGCACGAGACCTCGGCGGCATGCTGCTCCTGCTGAGTGCGCGCGATCCGGGAGACGCTTGGCCCGAGCAGTTGCTGCGGGCGAGGATCATTCGCCTGGCGCCGCTGTCGCGCTCGGCAATGGAGCAGCTCATCGAGCGCTGGGCGGCGCCGACCGCACTGCCGCGAGAGACCGTGCGCGCCCTCGGCGACCGCGCCCAGGGGCATCCCTACTTCGCTCGGGAGTTGATCCGTGCTCTGAAGCGGTCCGGGAGTGAGACGCTTGCGGCGGAGGCAAGTCTGCCCAACACGCTGCAGGAGCTGTTCCTGGCTCAGTTGGACAGCCTGCCTCGCGTTGTGCGCCATCTGGTGCAGAGCGCCTCCGTGGTTGGGGAGCCACTCTCCGCGTCGCTGCTGCAATCGGCGATGGGCGACGAAGCCCACCTGGCGTTCTCCGCACTGACGGAGGCGGTCGGACAGGGGTTGCTGCGGGCCGGGCCGGCACAGGGGCAGTTCTCGTACGCTCGGCGGCTGCTGTTCGAAGCGGCCTACACAACCATCCCGCCGAGCCGGCGCCGGAAGCTCCATGCGCGCATCGCCGCGCACTTGGAGGACCGACTCGCGACCATGGGGGAGACGGCCGTGCACGCCGTAGCCTACCACGCGTATCTCGGCTACCGCGATGTGCGAGCAGTAGCGCTGCTGTTGCGGTCAGCGAAAAGGTACCGCGACCAATGCGCGAGTCGCCTGGCAGTCCGCGACGCTACCCGAGCGGTTGAACTCATCAGCGCGCTGCCCGCTCCGGACGCGCACCTCGAGGAGCGGCTTGAGGCGCTCTGGGTCATCTCCCAGGCGTATCAGGTGGTCGGCGACTTGGAGCATGCCGAGGGGACGTTGGCCGAAGCCGAACTCCTGGCCGAGAAGTGCCCGAACTCAATGCCGGCGGCGCATCTCGCCATAGCGGCCGCCACGCTCCACCACATGCGCGGCCGGATTCCTCTGGCCGCCGAGGCCTTCCGCCGCGCGCGCGACGCCTACGCGCAGTTGGGCGAAGAGCCGCGGGTGGGGCATGCACTGCTGGGCATGGGGCTGTGCGCCCAACAGTCTGGTGACCGCAGTCGGGCGGTGCAGCTCTTCGAGGAGGCGGCTCAGCGAAGTGGAGAGCTGCTCTGGGTGAAGGCGGCGGCGCTCAACAATGCGGGCATGGCCCTCTTGGAGGAGGGGCGTTACGCGGAGGCGGAATCGCCGCTCCGAGAAGGACTGCGCGCCAACGAGGAGTCGGATGAGGGCAGGGGAGACCGACGAGGCATCGCGCACTCCCATGCCAGCCTCGGCGAGTTGTGCTACCGACTGGCGCGGTTCGAGGAGGCGCAGCAGTGGCTTGCGCACACCCAGGCGGAAGCGAGGGAGATCGAGGACGGCCACTGTGAGCAACAGGCGGTGGCGATGCTGGTGCGTGTGCTCGTGCTACAGAACCAGACACGCGAGGCCGAGCAGCTATCCGCGAACTTGGCGCCGGGCGCCGAAGACCCCGAGTTGGCCGCGCTCTGCCGACTGGCGCGCTTGGAGGCGGCATGCGCGGGCGAAGCGCCGCCCCGGAGTGACCTGCTCCCGAGCGTCCAGGTCGGAGCGTCCGGGGAAGGACCTGACCTACCCAGCGCCGGCGCGCTGAATGCCCAAGTCGAAGCGCTTTGTGTGGCGCTCGAATGCGCGCTGACGCACCGGAACGGTGCCGCCCTGCGCCAATTTGCCGCAGCCTTGGCGCAGCATGTGCCGCTGGCCGTCGATGTGTGCCTGCGCCGGTACGGGGAGTGGCTGCTGAGCGCCGGCGCGGCGCCTGACGACGCCCCTCTTCCCGGCGAGTTGGGCGGCACGGTGTTCGCCGTCCGCGCGAACCGGCTCGCGGAGGCGCTTTGAGCACTGTCCCCAGACTGATCTCACAGCCCGCCTCACTCTGGCGGGGCCCCGTTGTCCTTCGACTTCGCGACCATTTTGGTGGCCAGCGACAGCAGGTTGCGGATGTCGGTGACCATTTTGGAGTTGAGGAGGCGGGCGGCTTTGGCGACGGAGAGGGCGTCCCTCAAGGCGCTCAGCGACTCTTTGTACTCCTTCTGGT
>PEVN01000470.1 GCA_002779825.1 Armatimonadetes bacterium CG06_land_8_20_14_3_00_66_21
ATACTTCTCGCGAAACTCGCCCCGCCCCCATCGCCGCGCTAGCGGCAAGGCGGATAAGGTGAGTAGTTACCTCGGCACTAAGGAGAACCTCAAGTGAGCAAACTACGAGTTGGAGTCATCGGGACCGGACGGAAGAAGGAACGTGCCGATCGCTTCGGCTATGCCATGGCGTACAGCCACGCGGAGGGCTACAAGCTTCTGGACACCTGCGAACTGGTCGCCTGCGCCGATATCGTCGAGGAGAATGCGGCGGCGTTTGCCGCGAAGTACGGCATCGGCGACGCAGGCGTGTTCACCGACTACAAGCGGATGCTGGCGGAGGCGACCCTCGATGTCGTCAGCATCTGCACTTGGATGCACCTTCACGAACCGATGGTCGTAGACGCCTGCGCGGCAGGCGTGAAGGCGATCCACTGCGAGAAGCCTATGGCCGATACGTGGGGCGGCGCCAAGCGCATGGCCGCGGTGGCAGCCGACTCCGGCGTGCAGCTCACCTTCAACCACCAGCGCCGTTACGGCGAACCGTTCATCCTCGCCAAGAAGATGCTGGACGACGGGCAGATCGGCGACTTAGTGCGGCTGGAGTGCGGCGCCGGCAACCTGTACGACACGGGCACGCATTTCATCGACATGTTCAGCTTCTTCAACGGAGAAGTGCCGGCCAAGTGGGTTCTGGGCCAGATCGACTACCGGCAGGAAACGCGCGTCTTCGGCTCGCACAACGAAAACCAGCAGGTGGTGCTCACCGAGTACGAGAACGGCGTTTTCGGGCTCATCATGACCGGCGTCGAAACGAACCCCGTCGGCTGTCGGGACAAGCTCATCGGCACGCAGGGCGTCATCGAAGTCGGCTGCGCTGACGGCCCCCAGATCCGCTACCGCCTGGCCGGCGAGACCGACTGGACCCAACCTGACACCGGCGGCGCCAGCATCCACGGTCCGATGTTCATCGAGCGGGCTGTCGCCGACATAGTCGATTGCGTCCGCAGCGGCCGCAAGTGCCAACTCGACGCCAGCAACGCCCTCATCGCCACCGAGATCATCTTCGGCGCCTACGAATCCAGTCGCCGCCGCGGCCGCGTGGACTTCCCGCTGGACATCGACGACAACCCGCTGGCGGCGATGGTCGAGAACGGGGAGCTGAAGCCGGCGGCGGATGTGGAGGCGGCGGGGCGGTAGCGCCCTGACGTAGCCCCTCGCAGCCGGTGCCCCCTCTGCGCGGGAGCACTTGGTCGGCTCCGTCGAGCCAGTCCGCGAGGGTGCAGCCATCATCACGACAGCGACGCACCTTGCCCCGCGGCGGCCAGGGGTTTATTCTTAACAATACTGTTAGGAATCTGTCCCCAGAGAAATGAACTCCGAACTCCTCCGTGACTTGGACCAAGTTCTCCACTTCCGGCCGTTGGAGGTTGCGCGGAGGCTGGGGATCTCTCTGCCGTCGGCCCACGTCCTCTGCAGTCGCTACGTGCGTCGCGGGCTGTTCCTCCGGGTGAAGAAGGACTTCTACATGACGGCGCGTGCGTGGGGTGGCATGGCGTCAGAGGATCGTCTGCGCGTGGCCAACCTCCTTCAGGTCCCGTCGTACATTTCCTTCACGACGGCGTTGGCCTTCCATGAGGTCACCACGCAAGTGCAGCGGGACTACGTCGAGAACGCGGCCGTCAAGCGCTCGGCGCAGTTCGACATCCAGGGAACCACCGTGAGCTACCACAAACTGCAGAGCGAGCGCTACTTCGACTTCAGGCGCCAAGAGGGGCTGTTTGTTGCCACGAAGGAGAAGGCGTTCGTGGACGCCGTTTACCTCCAGTCGTTGGGGAGATATCGGCTTGACCTCGACGCTCTGGATCTCAGCCGACTGGACCTCGCGCGGCTCCCGACCATAGTGGCCGCGTTCCCCGACAAGACTGCCCGCCTGGTGAGCAAGCTATGCGGGACTTGATCCTCCAAGAGCGGTTCGAATTGGAGGTCCTCGACCGGCTCAACAGCGCCCGGGTGCTCCCCCAGTTGGTATTCACCGGCGGCACTATGCTTCGGCTCTGCCACGGTCTCAACCGGTACTCCGTGGACCTGGACTTCTGGCTGGCCACAGCCTTCGACGCGGAGGACCTCTTCCGTCGAGTCAACGAGTGTCTGTCACAGCCATACGTGATGAAGGACGCCGCCGACAAGTTCCACAGCTTGGTCTTCCAGGCGGCCTCGACCCGCTACCCACGCAGCCTGAAAGTCGAGATCCGCAAGCAGGCGAGGGAGGTCGCGACCGAGCGGACCATTGCCTTCAGCCCTCACGCCGCCACTCAGGTCCTGGTGAACGCCGTGTCGTTGCCTGACATGATGCGCGCCAAGCTCGCGGCCCTTACGGACCGTCGCGAGGCCCGCGATGCCTTCGACCTGGAGTTCCTCCTGAGGAAGGGCATCGCCCTCCAGGCGCCCACGCCAACGCTCCGCGAAGCTCTGGGGGCGCTCGCCTCGCTCACTGAGAACGACTACAAGGTCAAACTCGGCTCTCTATTGCAGCAGCCGTACCGTGAGTACTACGCGGCGGAGAACTTCAAACTCCTGCAGCGCGCAATCCAGAACGCTCTGACCGTCGGCTTGGAGGGCACCACCCCGTGAAGATCACCCACCTCGAAACCTCCCTCATCCAACCTCGCTTCCTGTTTCTCAAGATCCACACCGATGAAGGGCTGGTCGGCCTCGGCGAGCCCGTCGTCGAAGGTCGCGCCCGCACGGTTGCGACGGCGGTCGAGGAGCTGGCGCCGTACCTCGTCGGCAAGGACCCGACGCGGGTGGTGCATCACTGGCAGGCGATGTACAAGCACGCCTTCTACCGCGGCGGGCCGGTGTTGACCAGCGCGCTGTCAGGTGTCGAGCACGCGTTGTGGGACCTGGCGGGCAAGGCGTGCGGATTGCCTGTCTATAGGATGTTGGGCGGGCCGGTTCGCGACCGAATCAAGGTGTACAAGGGCGCCGGCGGCGGGACCCCGGAGCAGGCGGCGCAAAGCGCGCGCGACGCAGTGGCGCTGGGCTTCCGCGCGCTGAAAACGGGCGTGGCCGGCGGACGGCCGGCACGCGCCATCGAGACGCCCGGCTTTGTGGACCGGGTGGTCGACACGTTCGCCGCCATGCGCGAGGCGGTCGGCAAGGAGATCGATCTCGCCATCGACTTCCACGGCGCGGTGCCGCCGGCGACGGCGGCGCTGCTAATCAAGGCGCTGGAGCCCTACCAGCCGTTGTTCATCGAGGAACCGGTCCAGTGCCAGAACGTGGACGTGCTGGCCGACCTGGCGCGCAAGACGCATATCCCCCTAGCGACCGGCGAGCGGATCTTCACCAAGTGGGGCTTCCGCGAGATCCTGGAGAAGCGCGCTGCGGCCGTCCTCCAACCAGACCTCTCCCACGCCGGCGGCCTCTTCGAGTGTCGCCTCATCGCCGGCATGGCGGAAGCGTACTACGCGAACATCGCGCCGCACTGCCCGCTGGGTCCGGTCTCGCTGGCCGCCGGACTTCACCTCGACGCCTCCATCCCCAACTTCCTCGCGCAGGAGCACACGACGTTCGGCGAAGGCTACCTCAAGGCGCCGTTCACCTTCCGGGACGGCTACCTGGAACTCCCCACCGGGCCGGGTCTCGGAATCGAGCTGGATGAAGACGCGCTGGCAGACAAGCTGGGCCACGACTGGCGGAGCCCCGAGCTGTACGACCCGGAGGACGGGGCGGCGGTAGACTGGTAGAGGCCGTCGCGGGGTGGCCGCCTGGTGCTCAGAACGCACCCGTTCGGAGACACTGCCCTCCCAGCCGCCGACGGGCCAGGTTGGCGTACTCGGGATTCAGCTCGATACCGTACGCGCGCCGCCCCAAGCGAAGACACGCCTCCCTTACGGTCCCGGACCCGAAGAACGGATCGAGGACAATGTCGCCGGGCTCCGTTCCCGCCTGGAGGCACGGCATGACCAATGCCGGGGGGAACGTCGCGGAATGCGCGCCGGGGAACGCCTCGGTGTTCACGTTCCACACAGAGCGCTTGTTGCGCAGTCGGGTGCCACCGTTCGTCAACTCCCGAATTGAGGCGTAGTCGTAGTAGTACCGCTCGGATTTCGAGAAGAGGAACAGGTACTCGTGCGCTCTCGTGGGGCGATCCTTCACCGACTCCGGCTGGCAGTTCGGCTTGTGCCAGATGATGTCGGCTCTCAAGTACCAACCGTCCGCTTGGAGGGCGAACGCTACGCGCCAGGGGATACCGATGAGGTCCTTCGGTTTCAATCCCGCCGGCGTCGGGGGGCGGTAGTCCATCGCCCGAGCTGGGTTCTTGGCGTCGGTCGCGCGCCACGTCCGGCCGCCGCTTGTGTAGCTGTCGCCGAGGTTCAGCCAGAGCGTGCCGTCGTCGGTCAACGTTCGCCGGACTTCGCGGAACACCCGGGTGAGTTTTTCGAGGTACTCGTCGACGGATTGCTCAGCGCCGATCTGGCTGGCAATACCGTAGTCCCGCAGCCCCCAGTACGGTGGGCTGGTCACGCAGCAGCGGAAGGTCGCGTCATCGAGGCTCTGCAGCACGGATAGCGCGTCCCCTTCGATCAGTTCGCCTTCATGCTGCTCAAGATCGAACAGCGGTAGTTGTGGTGCTTCGACCGGGAGCGGGGCAGCCATGGAGCCGTATTGTAGCTGCTTGGCGGAGGGGCGGCCGGCGACACTTGGTCTCGTCGTGCGGGCGCTCCGTCGGTATTGGAAGGGAGACGGCTGAGGGCGCCGAACTCAGGAGCAGCTTCCGCCGCCCCCCGGGCGCTGCATTCCGTTCCAGGGAGAGAGCCATGAAGACCCTCCACGCCGCGCCCGCGCTTGTCGCCGCCATCGCGCTGACCCAGGTCACCACGCTCCGCGCCGACGTGTACAGCCTCAAGATCGTCACCGACGCCTCGCCCGACTACAGCGACATGGACAGCATGATCCAGAGCGTCGCCAGTAAGTGGGAGACGCCGAGGGACAAGCGGTCGGTTCTACAACCGCGCGCCGAAGAGCCACTGCGACTTGCTCTACTCCCTCGACGCCGGGACGACGTGGACCCAGTCGTGGTCGCTGACCGACACCGAGCCGCCGTGGGATGTCATCCACTACGAGACGGTGGACCTCCCGGCGGGGCATCGGGCGGTGTGGGTCAAATGCCTGATGAACACGACAGCGCCGGAGCCCGGTGGGTGCAGTATCTACGCGGTGCGAATGGAAGCGAATTACGTGCCAGCCGACGCGACGCCTCAACCCCTGGAGGTCACCTTCAACTGGTCCGAGCCGCAGGCAGACCGGACGGTCATCGAGCGCAGCCACACGCAGCTTGTCGACAAGCTGCCGCTGAAGTACACGATCAACGTAGGTGGCGCCGACCACCCGGTGATGAACTGGCTGCGAGTCAGCGCCAAGGGCGCCGTGCCTGACGCGAAGTACGGCTACTCGGACGGCAGGGATGTCGGTGGCGAGAAGTACGTCCACCGCTGGGTGACGTACGGGAAGAACCTCGCCGTCGGCAAACCGGACAGCGTGACGGTTCCGTCCAGGGACACCTGGGGCGCTGGGGATCCCGATGGCACGAAGCTCACCGATGGCGTCGCCGGCCCGCCGTACGCCGGCGGCATCAACCCCTCGTTTGGTGTGCTCTGGGACAAGGGGACAGAGCCGGAGATCACCGTGGACCTCGGCAAACCCGAGAAGTGCGGCGCCTTCCGGATCAATATGGGCGGCGGTTGGCCGTGGTGGGATGCGCTGAAGGGCGCGGTGAAGGATACTGCGGAGGTGCTCACTTCGCTGGATGGCAACGAGTACACCAGCCGGGGCTTCGTCACCACCGATCTGCGCCTCAAAGACATCCCGATCAACTATTTGCTGCCAGACGACGAGACCCTCGGCGCGCACCTGTTTGCGCTGAGCCTGCCGGAGCCTGCCGAGGCGCGTTACGTCCGCTTCAAGGTGACACCGCAGCGGATGCTCTCGGTGAATGAAGTACAGGTGCTCGACTTCATCAAGTACGAACCGTTCGACATTCGCCTCGCCCTTCCCGACGAGTGGAAGCTGGGCGGCGGAGAGAAGCCGCAGGTGGTGACCGCGACCGGGCGGCCCGTGCCGGCGGAGATCGCCGCAAGAAACGTCGCCACGCCATTGGGCGAGCCGGTCCTCGATCCGCCGACGTTGCGCTCGCTCGGGGCCTACTGGATCATCGGCGGCGACGCGAACAAGACTGCCCGCGTCGCGGTGCAGTTCCGCCCGGCCGGCGCCGACCAGTGGAAGGACGCCATGCCGCTCTTCCGCGTCGAGAAAGGCGCCCACAAGGACGAGAAGGGTCAGAGCACAATGGCCTTGCCCGACGACGCGTGGCTGTTCGCCGGGAGCGTGTTGCTGCTGGAGCCGGATACCCAGTATGAGCTGAAGCTGAGTCTCTCGGACCCCGCTACGACACTCTTGACGACGTACGGAAGAGCGCGCCCGTCTACATCCACGCCGTGGCGGTTGACCCGGAGACAGCCTTCGTTAGCGGCGCCCTGCCGCCGCCGGACGAGACGGCCCAATGCGCGCCCGTGGACCTGCGGCTGAGGACAGGCGCGGCAGCAATCGACTGCGGGGCAGTGCTTCCGGGCTTCAATGATGGCTTCGCGGGCGGGGCCCCCGACTTGGGGGCCTACGAGTTGGGAAGCGAGCTGCCGCACGACGGCCCGCGAAGGTGATGGCTCCGGTCACGGGGGGGCCCTGCGCCCCGCTCGTGCAGTCGGTACCTTTGCCGAACCGGCGAGAAGACGCTATCATCCGAGGCGAACTCGCAGCTCGAAGGAGGCCGATCACCCATGACTCCAACCACCGATAGCACTCCTGCCTGTGAGTCTACCGACGACCACGGCGCCTCTCGGCGCCGCTTCCTCCGCAGCGCGGCTGCCGCCGTGGCTGTTCCCCCCCTTGTGCGTTCGCGCGCCCTCGGCGCCGCGGCCGAGACGCCGGCCAATGACCGGATCAACCTGGGGTTCATCGGCATCGGCGGGCGAGGGTCCGGGCATGTGGACTACTTCATGCGGCAGGGACAGGCTCAGGTCGTTGCTGTCTGCGATCCGTACCAGAGCAAACGCGAGCAGGCCAAGAAGGCGGTCGAGGGGTACTACGCTGCGGCGGCGGGTAAGGGGGAGTACAAGGGCTGCGCTGACTATGCCGACTTCCGCGAGTTGGTCGCGCGGGACGACATTGACGCCGTCGTGATCGCCTCGCCCGAGTATTGGCACGCGCTTCACTCCCTCGGGGCGCTGAAGGCTGGCAAGGACGTCTACTGTGAGAAGGCGCTGACGCTGACGGTGGCCGAGGGGCTGGCAGTGTGCGACACAGTGCGGCGGCACGGCCGGGTTTTTCAGATCGGCACCCAGCAGCGCTCCGATGGCAGGTTCCGCGTCGCCTGCGAGTTGGCCCGCAACGGCTACCTCGGGAAGGTGCACACCGTGGAGGTCGGCGTGCCTGGCGGGCAGGCGCTCCCCAACGCGCCGCCCAAGGAGCCGCCGCCCGATATCGACTACGAGATGTGGCTTGGCCCGGCGCCCTGGACGCCGTACAACGACCTGAAGTGCTCGTTCAATTGGTATTTCATCTACGACTACTGCGTTGGTTGGATCCAGTCGTGGGGCGTCCACCATGTGGACATCGCCCAGTGGGGCGCGCCGAGCCTGAGCACTCAGCCGCTGGAAGTCGAAGGCTCCGCGACCTTCCCCACCGACGGCCTGGCGAACACCTCCCTCACGTGGCGCGTGAGCTACACGGCCGCCGATGGCGTCCGCCTCAGCTTCACCGACAACGCCCAGCATCCCCAGGGCTGCAAGTTCCTCGGAGACAAAGGCTGGGTGCACGTCGATCGCGGGAGCCTCAGCGCGGAACCGGCTTCGCTGTTGCAGGTTGCGCTCAAGCCTGCCGATGAGCACCTGCATGAATCCAACAACCACGCCCTCAACTTCCTCGACTGCATCCGCACGCGACGCGACCCGGTCGCACCGGTCGAAGGTGGGTTCACCGCGACGGCGCTCACGCTCATCGGCGACATTGCGACCCGGCTTGGCCGCAAGCTCCGGTGGGACTGGCAAACTCGGCAGTTCGTCGACGACGAAGCGGCGAACCGGATGCTGAGCCGGCCGATGCGAAGTCCGTGGTGTGTGTGAGGAGAGATCCCCAACCTGAACCGTAGGTGCCGACCCGGTCTGACCCCGTGGCTGCGAATGGAGTTGCCAGATGATGAGTTCACCGCGAATCAGCGTCCTTGTCGCCCTTGTCGGGTGGTTTGCTGGCGCCGTCACGAATGCTGGGGCAGAAGCCCCGGCGGCGGCGTTGTCACTCGACGAAGCGCTGGGCCTGCTCAAGTCGTACAACTACGACCAGCCGCGCCAGCCCGTGGCAGCGCTCGAGCTGCTGATTGCCCGCACCACTGCGGATCCGCAGGCAAAGGGCGACGTGGCCGCCCGGCTCGGCGCACTGCTGGCCGACCCCGCTACGTCGCTTGCCGCGAAGGAGTTCGTGTGTGAGCAACTCCTGGTAGTCGGCGACGCGCAGCAGGTGCCGACGCTGGCCAAGCTGCTGGATGATCCGCAGACGACCGACATGGCGCGGCGGGCGCTGGAGGGCATTCCCGGCGAGGAGTCGCTCCAGACGCTACGGTCGGCGTTGGGGAAGCTGAAGGGCTCCGCCCTGGCGGGCGCAGCCAACTCCCTCGGCGCGCGACGCGATGCCCAGTCCGTCGGCGCCCTTGCGAAGCTGTTCGGTGACGCCGACGAGGAAGTCGCTTCAGCCGCCGCCCGGGCGCTCGGCCGGATCGGAACCACCGACGCGGCGGCCGCGCTTGCGAAGGCGACGATGGCGCCCAAGCTCCTGGGCGTGCTCCGCGACAGCCAGCTTCGCTGCGCGCAGAACCTCGCCAAGGATGGGAACGGAGCTGCCGCTGCCTCGCTCTGCCGCTCCTGCTTGACTGCCGACACTCCCGCGCAGTGGCGGATGGGAGCGCTCTCGGGTCTCGCGGAGGTGGACAAAGACAGCGCTCTCCAGATCGTCGTTGATCTCCTCGACGCTCCCGATTTTGCGCTCTACCGGCCTGCCTTGCGGATCGCGGCGGGACTGCCTGGCCAACGCGCCACCGAGGTACTCACCAAGCAACTCCCCGACCTGGCGCCCGCCCGGCAGGCGGACTTGATCGACATCCTGGCAGAGCGTGGGGATCGCTCCGCGGCCGGCGCTGTCACGCAGTTGGCCGGCACCGGTGACGAGGCCGTACGCGTCGCTGCCCTGCGCGCGCTGGGCAGCCTGGGCGACGCGTCAACCGTGGACCTGCTCCTCGGGCTTGCCGCAACGGGAGCCGGGTCGAGCCAGGAAGCGGCACGCGCGAGCCTGACACGACTGACGGCTCCCGAAGTGGACCGGGCGCTGATGACCGTCGTAGCGGAGGGTGAACCCGGCCCGCGCGTCGAGGCGATCTGCGCACTGACCGCGCGCAACGCGAGTGGCGCGACGCCCGCCCTGCTCTCGGCCGTCGACGACGGCAACCCGGCAGTCCGGGCGGCGGCGCTGTCTGCCCTTGGCGTCATTGGCGAGGCGGGCAGCTACGCGCGGCTGTTGCAGGCGCTGGTCGCAGGCGCGGAGGGCGCCGAAGGCGAGGCAGCCTCCAAGGCAGTGCTGGCGGTCGGTGGGCGCATGCCCGACCTGCAGGACCGAGTCGGCCCTGTGGTGGCGGTGCTGAAGGGCGCTCCCGCTGAGTCGAAGCCGGCGCTCCTGGCGACCCTCGCCGCCTACGGCGGCCCGCAAGCGCTGGCAGCAGTTCGCGCCTGCCTGACTGAGGGCAGCCCCGACGTGCAGACCGAGGCAGTCCGAGCCCTGGCAAGCTGGCCCGACGCCGCGCCGGCCGACGACCTCCTGGGCCTCGCCCGAGACTCGAAGGAGGCGACGCACCGCACCCTCGCTCTTCGCGGCTATCTACGGCTGGTGGCACAGGCAGGCACGAAGGAAGAGCGGGTGGCGATGCTCCAGCAGGTTCGGTCGCTGGCGGCCACCACCGCCACCAAGAACCTGCTGCTTTCGGGGTTGGCGGGTGTTGCCGACGCGGCCGCGCTTGACATGGCGCTGTCATTCATGAGCGACCAGGACGTGCACGCAGAAGCTGCGGCAGCCACGCTGAAGATTGCCAAGGCGCTCCTGCAGTCGGACCGCGATTCGGTCCTCGAGCCAATGAAGCGACTTGCGGCGACAAGCAAGGACGAAGCCATCGCCAAGGAGGCACAGGCGTTGTACGCGGAGGCGCTCAAGCAACCCTCTGGGAATGGCGCTCGCCGGAACGCTCTACAGCCGGACCAAGCGCGTAGCGAAGCTTATCGCAAGGCGCTGACGGAACGCGCTCCCGAGGGCTACCACCTCGCCTGCTACCTCGACTGCGGGCCGGACACTGCTGACGGCAAAGAGGGTGAGCCGACGCTCCGCCTCGTTGACGGGCAACCCTACGTCTGGAGCGGCGGCGGCGCCACGGACGACCTGCTGAGGCAGATCACGATCTCTTACGCCGGAGAGCAGGTGACGTTTGCTGCTGCCGGACTCGACCCCCAGCGCGAGTACCAGGTCGGGTTCTCCTGGTGGGACTACGACCACGACACGCGGGCGCAGAGCGTGTGGGCGTCGGCGGGACTGCCCGCGCGTCGCGCCAAACTGCTGGACAAGACCAACCTGCCTCCGGCCGCGGAGAAGCCGGTGGAGAAGCTGCTCCCACTTCCTCGCGACCTGACAGCGGAGGGCGCTGTGCAGCTCGCGTTCCGCAACGAGGGAGCGCCCAATGTCGTCGTGAGCGAGGTCTGGCTCTGGGAGAGCGACGCGCAGAGCGAGGTCAAGGTGGCTGTCGCGACCGACAAGCCTGACCAGACTCGGGTGCTGCTGGTGACAGGGGTGGACCTGCACAACTGGCGAGAGACGACACCGGTGTTGGTGGCGCAACTCGAGAAGGACAAGCGGCTGCGCGTCGAGGTCGTCGAAGACCCCAACTTCCTCGTCTCCCCCAAGATCCGCGACTACCCCGGGATGGTCATGCACTGGATGAACTGGGAAGTGCCGGCCCCCGGCGAGGACGCACGTGCGAACTTCCGCAAGTACGTGGAGGACGGCGGCGGTCTGGTGCTGGTGCACTTCGCGTGCGGCGCATTTCAGGACTGGCCCGAGTTCAGGAACATCGCGGGCCGCGTGTGGGACCCGAAGCTGCGCGGACACGATCCTCATGGCGAGTTCCAGGTGGACCTCACCGAAGTCGACCACCCGATCACCCGCGGACTGAAGGCGTTCAGCACGATCGACGAGCTATACACCTGCCTGACCGGCGACAAGCCCATCGAGGTGCTGGCAACGGCGACCTCCAAGGTGGATCAGAAGGTCTACCCCATGGCGTTCGTCCACGAGTGCGGCAAGGGCCGGGTGTTCCACTGCGTCCTGGGCCACGATGCCAACGCGCTGAAGCCGGATGCTGTCGGGGAGCTGTTCCGGCGCGGAACCGCCTGGGCGGCAAAGCTGGAGCCGGTGGCTGAGGCGCAGTAGGACTGATCCGACTGATCCGACCTATCAAACCTATCAGACCTATCAGACCTATCAAGGAGACTCCCCGCCGTTGCGGCGTTCAACGGCTGCCTGCTATCATGGGGGGATGACCGTGCGTACCAGCCCGTCCGACGGAAGGAGGAGAGGACCATGAGCGCACAGATGCTATCGCCAACCAAAGCCCTTACCTTGGTTGTGCCGGCCGAGTTGTACGGCCGGATGGAAGCGCAGGCGCGCCAAGAGAACAGCGGAGTACAGGAGGTGGCTCTCTCATCCCTGGTAACAGCGTTCCAAGACGACGAGCCCCAACTTGACTGGAGCAAGGACCCGTTGCTGTCGCTGCCAGCCATAGACCTCGGCATCACCGATGGCGCCGAACAGCATGACCACTACATCTACGGCACGCCCAAGCGGCAGCGCTGCCGGGACTGAGGGGGAGTGGCTCGATGGTGTTCCTGGACAGCAGTGGTCTGGCAGCATACGCAAATGCCCGTGACCAGTTCTATGGGCAGGCGCGGGCAGTCTACACGTCTCTTCGGGAGACGCGACTGACCACTGACGCGGTGTTGACTGAGACTGCCGCCTTCTTCTCGCCTGTCGGGTCGCGCAGCCTGGCCGTCCACCTGAAGGACACGATTGATCGCGCCAGCCAACGCGGCTTCGTCGAGGTCATCCACGCTGACGCAGCCCTCATTCAGCGCGCGTGGGAGCTGTACCGAGACCGACCCGACAAGGACTACAGCCTCGTCGATTGCATGAGCTTCCTGGTCATGCGGGAGCGTGGGATTCTCCGAGCCTTCACCCATGACGACCATTTCGAGCAGGAAGGCTTTGTCCGGCTCATCCAGTAGGAGGACCCGACGGTGAAACTCGGCTTCCACACAGACGCGTTCAACACGTCCTACCAGAGCTTCGACGCCTGCCTCCAGTGGGCGCAGAAGAACGACGTGCACTACATCGAGTGCGGGCTGATCGACGGCGTGAGCTGGCTCCACGGGCTCGGCTACCAGCCGCACGTCGCCATGTACGAAGACCCGGTGTTGCTTCGCAGGAAGATGGACGACTACGGTGTGCAGTTTTCCCAGGTCGATGCGGCGTTCCCGCTCTCGGGCAAGGAGGGCCCGATCCGGGGCGTCCCGTACGTGCTGCGGGCGCTGCAGTGGGCCAAGCTGGCCGGCTGTAGCTGCGTCGACACAACCGATGGCATGCACAAGCCGGAGGGTCTGGACGACGAAGCGGCGATGGACCTCATGAAGTTCTGCTACGAGCAGATCATCGAGGTCGCCGAAGCGTACGAGATCACGATCAACATCGAGCCGCACGGCTACTTCACCACGCAGCCGGAGATGATGGAGCGGATGCTGGCCTTTTGCGACAGCCCGGCTCTCCGGCTCAACATGGACACCGGCAACACCTTCATTGCCGGGCAAGATCCGGTGGCGTTCCTGGAGCGGTTCCTCGACAAAGTCAGCCACGTCCACCTCAAGGATGTCAGCGAGTCGCTGGCCGCGTCCGTTCTCGGCGAGCAAACCGGCATCGCCGTCAGCCAGTGTGCCCTGGGCGACGGAGTGAACGCCGACAACATCCGCCGCTGTCTCGAAGTGCTGCGGGACGACGGCTACGACGGTGTCCTCAGCATGGAGTGCGAGGGCCAAGGGGGCCCAATGATCGAGAAGTCGCTGGCGTGGATGCGGGCAACGTTGGCGGACGTGGGGATTGCGGTCGAGTGACGTGTGCCTTGATCGCCAGCGCGTCGCAGGTTGCGGCGGCTGGACTTCGGAGGTAGCTACTGATGAGACTGCGCTGTCTGTTCGTCGGCGTGTCCACGCTCTTCATCCTGAGCCGCGGCGCGGCCGAACCGGCGGCGTCGGCCCCGAAACGCGTCGTCTTCCTCGCTGGCGGCCCCAGCCACGACTACGGCTCCCACGAGTACTACGCAGGCTCAATGCTGCTCGCACGACTGTTGCGGGAGAACGCGCCGGGCCTCGAGACAACGGTGGTACGTGGGTGGCCGACGGACGCCTCGATGCTCGCGGAAGCAAGCGCCCTTGTCATCGGCTGCGACAACGGCAGTCTGATCACGCAGCACTTGGCGGAACTCGACGCGCTCATGGAGCAGGGGAAGGGATTGGCGGTCCTCCATTACGCGCTGACGGTGCCCAAGGGCAAGCCGGGCGACGCGATGCTTGAGTGGATCGGCGGGTACTACGAGACCTTCTGGTCGGTCAACCCGACTTGGCAGGCCGACTTCAAGGGCTTCCCGGAGCATCCGGTCACGCGGGGCGTCCGGCCGTTCAGCATCGGGGACGAGTGGTACTACCACATGCGCTTCCGGGAGGGGAGGGAGGGTGTCACCCCCGTTCTCACCGCGGTTCCCCCCGACAGCACCCGCGACCGACCCGACGGTGAGCACAGCAACAACCCCACGGTCCGCGCGCGCAGGGGGATGGCCGAGCATGTCGCGTGGGTCTACCAGCGGGCCGACGGGGGCCGCGGGTTCGGGTTCACCGGGATCCATCCCCACTGGAACTGGGCGCACGACGACTACCGAAAGCTCGTGCTAAACGCGATTGCGTGGAGCGCGGGAGTGGACGTGCCGCGCGACGGGGTGCCTTCCAAGACGCCCACCCTCGAAGAGCTCCAGCAGAACCTTGACGAGCCCATCCCCGACAACTGGAACCCGGAGCCGGTTGAGCGGATGATCCGGCAGTTCAACCTGCGTGTTGCCGGGGACAACTGACGCCGCCCGAAGGAGCCGACCTATGCGCCCGACACTGCTCAGACACCTTGGCCGACGAGCCCTCCCGCGAGTTGCCCTGGCCGCCTCGCTGGCGACCGTCGCGAATCCGGCTCAGGGCAAGACCGCGCTCGAACACCTGCGCGCTGCGCCGAAGCCGCACTTCCGCAAAGGGCATACGCTCCTGCCGCTATCCCGCTGGGGATGGACGATGCCCTTCGACGTGCGCGTGGAGCTGTGCGAGCAGTGGGGCTATGCGTTGGAGTTCGGCGGCTACGCTGCCGACGGCGTTGCCGCCAAACTCGACGATTCGAACAGCGACGAGTCGAAGCTGTGTGCGCTGGCAGCGGCCGACCCAAAGCGCTATCCACTGTGCGTGTTGCTGGATCGCCCCTGCGGCAGCAAGGCGTTCCAGGACGAAGCGCCGGAAGACACCTGGTGCCACGATGCTGACGGCAAGCTGATCGACGACAAGCGGGAATGGAGCACCGAGGCGCCCGACTCGGTGTTCGAGAAGGCCGGCCAGCTCTCGGTCGAGCCACTTAAGAAGATCCTGGCGAAGGCGCCCCTCGCGCTGGTGCTCAACGGCGGCGAGTACGGACTCAACGTGTTCGGCTTCGCGGGGAAGACGTGGGAGCGCGACCCCAAGGTGAGGACGACCAAAGGTGAGCGCGACTGGTTCGACTATCTGTCGGCTGCGAAGGCGCGCCAGGAGCTGCCGATCATCGATGCGGTGCGCAAAGCAAACCCCGATGGGCTGTACGTCTACTACCACACGTTCGCCACGGACCGAAACCGCTACGGCGATTGGTGGACGTGGGCGTACGACTACAAGGACCTGCGGAAGATCTCTGACCTGCCCAGCAGTTCCGTCTACTACAGGCACTTCAACGACGGTTGGACCGGCGGCAACGACATGCTGACCCAGGCGCTCAACTCGGTCGCGCAGCAACTGCAGTTCGGCGACGCGCTGTCGTACAACTGGATGAACGCCGGCTGGACTCGAAGCGACGACCCGACGAAGGACTTCGGCGATCTGGACCGCTACCTGGGCTACCTGAAGTGCTATTACACCGCCGGCATGATCGGCGGCTGCGCGGGCTACTTCGCCTATCCGAAGGGCGGCTTTGCCGGCGACCAGGGCGACGAGCCGCCCCACTGGCTGCAGCAGATGATCGTGCTCTCGCGGGCGCACGCGCTATTCTCGCACCTGGAGGAGTTCCTGCGCAACGGCAACCTGCTCTCCGGACCCGACCAGCATCGTTGGTCGAAGGACCTCCCGGCCTACGAGTTCCCCACTGGCGATCCGGCCGCCCGAGTGCTGGTCCGGAAGCACAGAGAGCGACACGAGTGGTTGGTAACCGCGTGGGCGGCAGGGGGAGAAGACCGGGACGTGAAGGTGACCGTGCCCGAGTTGGGCGAGGTCGTCGTCAAGGCGCGAGCGAGCGGGAGTGTGTATCGGGCGAGGGTGGAGAACGCGACACCCGTGCTGACGCTCGTGGACGAGGACGGGGAGCTGCCGACGCGAGGGCTGTAGCCTGGCAGAGCGATTGGCTCTTCGCGGATTGGCGGACGGTCAGTCGCGCGCTTGGCTTGCCTCAGCCCACCCGCCCACAGCTCCCGGCGGTGGTTGTAGGGTAGGCTCTCCGTCGCTGCCGGCCTGTGCGTCTTCTGTGGGCTATGTACGAGCGGCTACCCGGCTCGTCTTGACACCCACGGGGAACCGAGCTCTCTTATACCCGCGAAGGTTAAGAACACACCGAAGTGGAAGTTCGCGGAACTTCCCCGGCAGGCGTGCAGCAGACGTAGGACAGAGGGTATTCTCCCAGACGGAGCCGAAGTCGCACCGGGACTTCGGTGTGTTCTTAACCTTCGCGGGTATATCTGTTACCAGCAACAAGCTGATTCTGACTTGGATTCCGCAATGACCCGCGACAACAGCGCAACCCTCCTCCTGCAGATCGTCCTTCGGACGCTCGTAAGCGTACGGGTAGCTGTAGGCGTACTTGACGCCAGCGCGCCATAGCGGGATCGGACGGAACCCTCTCACAGGAGAACCACCAAGCCCCCGCTGGCGCGAGCCGGCGGGGGTTTTGCTTTTGGGCACTCCGCACGCCTCGCACCGGTCCGGTCAAGTGGGAACACACCTTGTCAGCCTGCTGACAGAAGGAGCCGAGGTCGATCATGAAAGCGACCGGTGCAGAAGGCCTCATCCAATTGCTCGAACGGCAGGGCGTCCGCGTCATCGCCGGGATTCCCGGCGGCGCCAACCTGCCGCTGTACGACGCCCTTTCCCGGACCACCCGAATCCACCACGTCTTGGCTCGGCACGAACAGGGAGCGGGCTTCATCGCCCAGGGAATGGCGCGGGTCAGCGGGCGGCCCGAAGTGTGCTTCGCCACCTCAGGACCCGGGGCCACCAACATCCTGACGGCAATCGCCGATGCCAAGCTCGACTCCGTCCCAGTGATCTGCGTCACCGGACAAGTGCCCCAGTCCTTGATCGGCACGGATGCCTTCCAGGAGGTTGATACCTACGGGCTGAGCATCCCCCTCACGAAGCACAACTTCCTGGTGCGTTCGGCGGCGGAGTTGCTCGAGGTCGTCCCGGCAGCGTTCCGGATTGCCGCTTCAGGGCGACCGGGACCGGTACTTATCGACGTGCCCAAGGACGTCCAGATGCAGTCAGCGGCGGTCGACGCCTGGCCCGAACCAGGGCGGGCCGACAAGCGCCCGAAGTTCCGTCCCGCCAAAGTCGAACGCGCCGCGGCGATGATCAACGCTGCGCGGCGCCCGGTGCTCTACGTGGGCGGCGGCGCCATCCAGTGGGGAGCCGGTCCGCTGGTGACGGCACTGGCGGAGAAAGCCTCTCTCCCGACGACCATGACCTTGATGGCGTTGGGCGCCATGCCGGCTGACCATCCGCTGTCGCTGGGGATGTTGGGGAGGCACGCCGCGCGCTTCACGAACTTGGCGCTGGAAGAGTGCGACCTGCTGATCGCCGTCGGCGCGCGCTTCGACGACCGCGCCACCGGCAAGGTCACGGAGTTCTGCCCGAACGCCGGCATCGTGCATCTGGACATCGACGCCAGTGAACTGAGCAAGCTCAAGCACGCCCACGTCGGCATCGTGGGCGATGTTCGCGAGGTGCTGGAAGCGCTGCTGCCGCAGGTGGACGCGACGCCCCGTCACGACTGGCTGGCACGCGTGGCGGACCTGCGCTCCCGGCACCCGCTCCGGCTGCCCGGCGCCGCCGACGTGCGGACGCCGTACGGCTTGGTGCGCCAACAGCAGGACCTGTTCTACGGCGGCCGGGGTTTCGCGGCGGACTACCAACTGCACCCAGACTTCGTGAAGATCGCCGAAGGGTTCGGGATGCGCGCCCACGACCTCGGCTCGGCCGCCGACCCGGTGGTGACCCTCGCCGCCGCCTTGCACGCGCCCGGTCCGTGCCTCATTCACGCACCAATCGACGTGAATGAGAAGGTGTACCCCATGGTGCCTCCCGGCGCCGCCAACAAAGACATGATCGAAGGTGAGACCTGTGGCGACTCCTGAAACGCAGCCGAAGCAAGACCCCTCAGCACCATGCCCGAGCACGGTGCTGGAGTTGACCGTCAACAACCACCCCGGCGTGATGTCCCACGTCTGCGGGCTGTTCTCCCGCCGCGCCTACAACGTGGAGGGGATTCTGTGCCTGCCCCTCAATGGTAGCGGCCAGAGTCAGCTCTGCCTGTTGGTGAACGAAGACGCACGGCTGGAACAGATGATCAAGCAACTGCTCAAGTTGGTGGACGTGCGCAATGTTCGCCGACATCGCGTCGGGCACGACGTGTTCGTGAAGCTGGAAACGCTGTTCGCGGGTGCGCGCGGCAGTGGCTGACGCAACGCTTTGCGGCGAGTGTATCCCCCTGTGCAAGCCGGCTGACTCACACCGGCCCTCTGTCGCGCTCCTCCTCGAGTATCGAGGCCGCGTCGACTGGGGGCAACTCGCTTGTCGGCGCGGTCGGCATCGCGATCCACCTGTCGTTCCATTGCACGAGCCGCGGCCTCGCGACGTTGGGGATCAAGCGCACGGTGTTGCCGTCCAGAAGCACCTCAAGTCTGGTGCCAGGCCCGAGACTCGCCCGCTCCCGCACGGAAGCCGGTATCACCACACGACCTGCCTTGTCAAGGGTGGTTTGCATGCCATCAGCATACCGCACAGCCACCACGACGGAAACTGGCGATGGGACTGCGGGCGTCCTGTCGAGCCGTGGCAGAAAGGGCATTGACAATCAACCAGTCAACCAGTAGACTGCCGGTCATGAAAGCGCTCGGGATGTTCGAAGCGAAGACAAGGCTGTCCGAGGTCTGCGAGACCGTCGCCAGAGCGGGCAAAGCGTACGTAGTGACGAGGCGGGGCACAGCCTTGGTGCGAATCGAGCCGATCCGCGAGGAAGCGCCGGGAATGACTGCGCGTCGGGCCGCGTATCGGGCCAGGTATGGCAACGAAGAGCCCGACGACACAGTGGACTTCGAAGTACCTGAGCGCTCACGTGAGACCCGCCACCTCAACGGGCTGCCAGGAGACTGACGATGGCGGCCTCGCATCTGCCTGACACGTCAGTCTTCTCCCAACCCCTCAGGGATCGGCCGCTGAACCATGTCTTAGAGTGCTGGAGCCAACTCGCGGGGGCGCCCCTGCTGTGCTGGTCTGCACGGACATAGACCAAATCTGGAGGTCGCCTCCATCGTGCCTCGACTCGACGTTCCCATGCTTGCCGTGCTCACGCTGGTTGCCACGCTCGCGTTGCCCACCGCCGCTCAGGACGCCTACGGCCCGTGGGAAGTCCGCCGCGGCCGCACGACTGACGCGGCGACGGCAGGTGGCTACCCCACGTGGACAGTGACGTTCAGCGGGCCCGAGGACGCACCGGCTGTCCGCATCGAGGGCGACGAAGGAGGCGCGGTGCGTGGCACGATCCTGATTGGTCGGCGCGTGACTGCGGACGAAGGTAAGCTGCCTTCGCTGGACTTCGCCTACACGACTCACTGCGAGGACGCGAACCGGTGTGGAGGGATCGAGTTGGTCGTCCTCGACGCCGAGGCGTGGGACGAACTGCCGACCGACCCGAAGACGGAGCGGATCTTCGATGCCAGAGAGCGGGAGGTCTGCCTCGGCTCGTCACAGGTCCGGTCGTTCGTTGGTGACGATGTCGCGGAGCCTGTCAGTCTCGACGATGGCGACCGCGGGTCGCTGATCCCGTTTGTGCAACGGCTGCGCGGGAGGGAGGTCGTGCTGGCGATTGCGTGGACGGGGCTGCATGGCTCGAAGGAGCACGCCGAGCTCAAGGGAGTGAAGCTGGTGGAGACGGAACCGGTAGATGCGACGAAGGCGTTGTTCGAGCGGCTGGACCTGGAGCGGCCGGAGCTTGCCGCGGTGAAGGTGGCCGTGGGAGACGGTGATCTGGAGCAGGCGGCCGCCGCGATGGTCGCGCACTTCCGCACGCGGAAGCAGCCCGTCTACCCCGGCGACCCACGGCTCCCGGAAAAGCACGAGCTGTCGTCGGGCCAGCGTGCGGAGGCGGACGCCGCGTTGGAGAACCGGTTCACCGGTCAGCCCAAGTACGGACTGCAGAAGGTGCCGGACGACCTCGACTGGTCGTTCAACCCGACCAAGGACCCGGAGTGGACGTGGCAGTTCAACCGACACAGCGCGTGGCGCGCACTGGGCGACGCCTACCTGGCGACGCGCGATGAGAAGTACGCTGAGAAGTGGGTTGGGCTGATGCGTGACTGGGTGGCGGAGAATCCGCCCGGCACGCGCTGGTCGTGGCGCACCCTTGAAGCGGGCATCCGCGCGCAGGGCTGGCTGCCGGTGTACTTCTCGTTCGTCGAGTCGCCCTCGTTCCCGCCACTCGACCAGGCGCTGTTCCTCAGTTCGGTGGCCGACCACGCCGAGTACCTCCTTCCCGAGAGCCGCTTCCACAGCGGCAGCAACTGGGGGCAGACGGAGAGTCTTGGCTTGCTGCACCTGGGCAGCTTCTTCCCCGAGTTCAGGGATGCCGAGACTTGGCGCGACACGGCCTGGAAGCGACTGGAAGCCGAGATGTTCCGACAGGTCCTCGAGGACGGTGCTCAGGTCGAGCTGACGACCAGCTACCACCAGGGCTGTATCTCCGGCTTCATCCGTGCGGCCGAGATCGCGCAAGCCGGTGGGACGGAGCCGTCGCCCGAGTACTGGCAGCGCCTCGAGAAGATGTACGAGTACACCCTGTTCTGCCAGAAGCCCGACGGGACGCAGCCGATGCTGGGCGATTCGTGGCCGGGCAACACGCGAAGCATCGTGCGCGCCGGCGCGGAGCGCTTCGACCGGGCCGACATGCTCTGGGTCGCCAGCCAGGGCAGCGAGGGCACGGCGCCGGACTACCTGGACACGCAGCTACCCAATGCCGGCTACTACGTCTTCCGCACCGACTGGAACGACCCGCAGGCGCTCTACCTGCTGACCGATGTCGCGCACCGCTGGGGCGGCGGGCACCAGCAGCCCGATGCGCTGCAGCTCAACCTGTACGCCTTCGGCAAAACGCTGCTGCCCGACTCTGGCAGCTACCTCTACTACGGCCCCGAACGCGCGCGGTTCGCCCGCACCAGCTCCCACTCCACGGTCACGGTTGACGATGCCAACCAGAACACCTCGCCCGCGGAGCTGCACAGCTTCTTCTCGTCGGACGCGCTGAGCTTCGTCGACGGCTCGCACAACGGCTACGAAGGCGTGACCCACCGCCGGCAGGTGCTGTTCGCACGGCCGGATCAGGGCGCCCCGCCGTACTTCGTGGTCATCGACCGTGTCACTGGCGAGGGCGAGCACACGGCCGATCAGTACTTCCACTTCCTGCCCGCGCCACTGGCGCTCAACGCGGATGCATTCGAGGCGCACACTCAGTTGCCGGGCGGCCCGAACCTCTCCGTCCTGGCGATCCGGACCGAGGGCGTGACGCTCGAAGAGGTGGCGTCGGAGGTCTCGTTCGTCTACACGCAGAAGGAGCCGCGGCCGGCGGTGCGCTTCCGCCAGCAGGGCGAGCTGCCGATGACGTTCGTCACGCTGCTGGTGCCATGCCAGGGGGACTCCCAGCCTGACCTGGCCGCCACAGTCGTGGGGCAGGCGGCCGCCGACGGCACGGTGCTGGTCGAGGTCAAGGGCGCTGGCTTCAGGGAGGTTGTCTTCGCCGCCGATCAGCCTACGGAGGTCGACGTGCCCGAGGTGAAGGGAACGGCGCGCGCAGGACTCGTGAGATACGACGCGCAGGGGAAGCCGACACAAGTCGTCGTGGTCGGGGAGTAGCCGCGATGACTGCCCACTGCCTCACACGCCGGACTCCGTCTCCGCGACTGACGACACTGATCCTCTGCCTGGTAGGAGTTGTCACGATGGCAGCACACGCTGAGCATGCCCCGGACGTCTACGGCCGAGAGCTTCCTATCGTCCGCGACCTCGGCGTCGGCCCCACGATGGCGGCGGCGGTCGGCGGCGACCGGCTGTACACCATCGGCAGAGGCACGCTCCGCGTCTTCGACCTCGCCGACCCGGCGCAGCCCAAGCCGCTGGGCGAGCTTGGCGGCCTGGGCAACACACGGCAGATCACCGTGGCGGACGGCGTTGCCTACATCACCTCCCGCGAGGACGGCGAGCCCGGCTACGGCGAAGGACACGGGCTGGAGAGCTACAGCCTCGCTGATCCGGCGAAGCCCAAATTCGTGTCCCGCATCAAGACGCCGCCGTTCTACCACCTGGGCAACGACATGTGGAGCGTGCAGGTGGCAGGCGACTACGCCTTCCTCGCCGACACGCACAACGGCATCTTCGTGGTCAACGTCGCCGATCTCACGAAGTCCCGCTTCGTTGCGCATCGACAGTTGCCGGTTGTGCCCGAGCGCAGTTTGCCGGGATACGTGGGCGGGCTGGCGCTGGCGAAGGACCACGTGTACGTCGCTGGCGGCTGGACGGATCTGCACGTGGTGGCGGCGCACAGCCCAGCTTCTCCGGGCGGAAGTACGAGCACCGCCTTGGCAGCGACGGCACGGTTCCCCTTGGCGACAAGCGCCTGGTTGTCTTCCGTGGCGGGTATGCCCTGCTCGATTCGAGCGAGACGAAGTCGCCAGAGGAGTTGCCCCTGCGCCGCGTTCCCGATGTCGCCTTGAGGGGCAAGGTGTATCGACACGCCGACCGGCTCTACCTGTCCAGCAGGACCACCGGCGACCTCACCATCGTGGATTTCGCCGACCTCGCCCACCCCAAGCTCATCGAGCACCTCAACGTGCCCGGCAATCCGGCCAAGCTCCTGACCCACCGGGACCGCCTGGTCATCCCCAATGGGTACGAGGGATTGTGGCTGGAGAGGGATCCACAGTGAGCCTCCGCGACATCCCGATGGGAAGTCGTGGAACAAATCCAGTGTCATCACGTCACACGAAGTGAGCGCGCAGTGAGACGGCTGTCGTAGCGCCGTGCCGATTGCCGGCAAGTCATTGTGTCCGGGTGAGAGGCATGAATGCCCCAGGGAAGCGTGAAGTGCCGCTGGGTACGGGAGCACGGCTCCCGACGCGGCGATGGCTGCAGGCTTTCGCGCCTGCGTGGTTCCTCTGTCCGCCCGTGCCTCCGTGCGTCGCAGCACCGGCTCTTCTCGTCGCGCCTCGACATGCGACAGGCGGCGCCGAGATGACGTTCCGACTAACGGTCCGTCCCGCGGCGGGCGATAGCAGGGGGGCGTTCCACGGGAGCGTCGCCGGCGCAGTCGTCGCCAAGGGCGACGTACGCTGGCGACGAGTCGGGGATGGTCTCTCAGGCGAAGCGGCTGTCCGGCTACCAGCGGTCCGGCGTCCCAGCTCGCTTGCGTGGCGCGTCATGGTCGCCGACCGCGAGCTACGGGCCGCCGGTTGGATCTCCCCACCTCTGACGGCTTCCGCCAGAGAGCTGTTCGCCTCGTCACGCGGTGCCTTCGTTGGGGCGCCAGAGCCGGTGCGCGAGCTGGTCGTTGAGGTGCGGCAGGAGACGACTTCTCTGCTCCGCTTCGCCGCGCCGCCCTGCTTCATCACGTTCGGGCACGAGCAGGACGAGGAAGTCGAGCTTGACGACGCGCTCGACGTGACCGTCCTGCCCACCGACGACGGACTCCGGCCGCTGCTCACGGCCGCGGGCGACGAGGCGAGCCGGGAGCGTCAGCTTCCGGGTCCGAGCTGCGTCCTCGCGCGCAAGCAGGTGGCCGACGATCGCGTGGTTCTCTTCGGCACAGGCGAGCGCTTGTTCGCCGAGGAGGTCTTCGGCCACGTCCGCGGGTTGGACGGGCTGATGTGGCGCTCGCTCGTCTGGGCAGCCGCCAAGCCGTTCCCCATGCGCTGCCTCCCACCGTTCGTCAGCGCGCGGATGGACGACTGCAATGGCGCCTACTCGGCGTTCGGCTACGTGGACGCGATGAACCGGTTTGGCATCAAACCGAACCTGGGTCTGTTCACCGACGAGATGGGCCCGACCGACCGGGCGGCCGCCAAGCGGCTGTTCGACGCCGGCGGCGCCGACTTCTCCATGCACGCCTTCCGCGACGACTTCTACAAAGCCCGGCCCAACTACGCGCCCTTCGCCGAACTGCCCGACAAGCCCGATCTCTCCAACGGCGGCAAGGAGACGCCTTCGAGGGGCTGTCACTGGACCACGTGACCGGCCGCGACCTGGACGACGCCACCGTCGAGCGCAACTTCCGCCGGATGGACGAAGCCTTCGCCCGCGCCGGCATCCGGCACAGCCGTGTCCTCAACGCGCACTTCGGCGAGGTGGGCTGGCGCGCCATCTCGAAGTTCCTCGAGCGCGGCGTCGACAGGCCCTGCAACAACGCCGCGCTGGGTCAGCTCTACGGAAACCAGCCGCCGTGGCGGCCGCGACCATATGGCGTGCGCGGCCTATCGGGCCGGTTCGGTCTGGTCATCGACCGCTGCCCCGCTCACCCGGGGATGAGCATGATCAACATGAGCGCCGCGCACTTCGGCGAGACGCACATGGCCAGCGACATCCTCAGCGGCCACGCACCCTTCCTCAACGAGTCCGACCACCCACGCCTGCAGGACGCCGCCGACCGCGGCATCGCCAACGTCAAGCTCGGTCTCGATGCCCTGGCATTCGGCATCCTCATGACCCACGAAGAGCGCCTCAACGCCATCAGCTCGGAGGACTGGGAGACCGTCGTCACCACCATCGTCCGGGGTCTCGACGGCTGGGACGTGGAGTTCGCCGGCCGCGAGCACGTGAGCATCATCGCTAAGCGCCTGCTGGACTCGCAGCTCGTGCGGGCGGAGGCCGCGGGCGATGAGCTTCAGTGCGAGCTGACGGGCGTGACGGACGGGCCGTCGCCGCTGACTGTGTGGGAGAACGAGGGCGACGACTGCGCGCGGCAGACCGTGGAGGTGGAGGGCTTCGATGGGTTTGTTGCCGTTCGTGTGCCTTCGCAGTGTGCCCCCTTGCAGGGCCCTCTGGCAACGGTGGCACGAAAGCAGCCAGCCCGGTCACTGGCCGTCGAGCGACCTCACGATCACGTCCCTGAACATGAACGGGTTATCGCTGAGCCGCAAAGGCTTGCCGCTGGCGGTGGTCACGTTCTTCAGGAGGACTTCCTTGGTCTTGACGTAGGGGTACTTCTCTACGTAGGACGCGTCCGTGTACTTGCCGTCGAAGTTGCCGAAGAGGGCGGGCCCCTGGTACCCGTCAGGGTGCCGGCTGTCGTCGATGCGGAGGCCGTCGATGGTGATTCGCTCCGGCATGTAGCAGGTGTACCCGAAATCATGCTGTCCGGAGTAGGAACCGCCGATCAGACTGGCGCTCACCGGTCGGCCGCACGCGGGTATGAAGACGCAGTTCCGGATGACGAACTCGCCCTGCCACGTGCTGCCATAGTCGGGGCGCAGGTTGATAAACCTCCCGCCGTAGACGGTGGTGTTCTCCACGGTGAACGTGCCACTGCCGATGGCGTTGATCCCCATGTAACCCAAGGTCGAGTTGCGGATCGTCGCGTTGGCGACGCCCTGGTGGGCATCGAACCGGGAGAAGGTGCACCGGTCTAACTGCAGGTTCTTGCAGAAGTTCGAGCCCATGATCCCCCAGTACGTACCGTCCTTGATGTCATTCGTCTGGCTGCAGTTTACGAACGAGACGTTCAGGGCCCGGTTGAGCGAGATGTCGTACGTGCCCATGGACACGGGCCTGCCCGCCGAGCCGATGGTCCGGAAGGTCTTGTGTCCGGTCAGGACTGCGTTCCGAACCATCACATTCGCGCAGGTGGCGACGTTGATGAACCCACCGTAGGGCGCACCGTGGTCGCCCTCGCCGGTGACGCGGTGTTCCAGCCCCTCGACGACCACATTGGAGCGCCGGATCGCGATCCCTCGCGCGTAATAGGCGTAGCTCGACTCAGCGGCGTTGGCGAGGGTGGTGAAATGCCCTCCCGTGATGGTCAACGGCGTCTCGTCCATGGGCTGCGCGGTGAGGTCCGTGATCTGGTCGAAATCCCAGATGATCGGGGTGTTCACGTCGACGTTACCGTCCTTGTCGACGATGAAGACATCGGTCTGCGAGGATCCCTTGTTCTGGTTCGCGCCGTAGCGGATGTAGCGCTTGACGTGAGAATTGGTGACGCTGACCACGCAACTCTGGGGCAGCGCCACGCCGATCTTCGGTTGATCCCGCTTCAGGGACGAGACCCCCTCCAGTTTGACCGGCTGCAGCGCCGACCGGACCTCGAAGATATTCGCCCCGCGCTTCTGCACGGAAGTGTCATCGATGATGAACTTGGCGGAGCCGAAGTCAGTGTCGGTCTGGATGACAGCCGTCTTGTCCTGCCCGCCAATGTAGTACGTCGCCTCGTCGTCCGCGTTCACGGGGAGCCCGTGCTGATTGGCGAACGCATGGGCCTTGGCAATGGCCTCGATATCGTCAGTCTCACCGTCACCCCGAGCTCCGAAGTCGCCATACCGAACCACCTCCATGGGTGTCCTACCTTTCTCCGGCGGGGGCTCCGCAGTCCAGACAGACGAGTTCTGCCAGCAGAGACCCAGGGCCAGGAGCGCACCATACCGCAGTCGAGAGCCAGTGGCTCCGTTCGTGATCTGTCGACGTGTCGATGACATGGGCATCCTCTCCGTGAACGCAAGCCCTGCCCTGTTGAGTCTGAAGCTACAACCGCTCCTTGCCAACGCGAGAGGGCGTGAGCGGGGCTGTGCCCGGGCACCAATTGTGAGGGCGCGACCGCGCCCTACCCCCACACCGTCTCCACGTCGTACTGCGACACCAGGGCATCGCGGGTGACCAGCGTGTGCCCGCGACTCTCGGCCTGGGCGACGAGGAGTCGGTCGAAGGGGTCCTTGTGGAGGTCCGGAAGCAGCGTGGAGGCGATCATCTCGTCCACAGTGGGCTCAACCAGCAGGATACCCGAGCGGGCCGCGAGGTCATCCTTCCACTGCCGAACATCGTCGAGAGCCAGCCGTCCCTTCTTGGCCAGCAGCGCGATCTCCCAGAAGCAGACGGTCGAGACGACCAGTTCGCCCTGCTGCGCGCGCTCATCGAGGAAGCCGGCGAACTCGTCGCTGAGGTGCTCCCGGTTCGCCCAGAACACCAACGCGTGGGTGTCGAGCGCGTACGTCACGGCACGTACTCCTGCCACACGTCGCCCATGGGCGCGAATGCCTCGTCGGGCGAGGTCAGCAGGCGCGGCTTCTGACGAACAGCATCCCGCCAGTCAGGCGATGGCGCTGGCATCAGGCGCGCGACTTCCCGCCCCTTCCAGTTGACCGACACCGGCTCCCCGTCGGAGACAATCCGGAGCGCGGCAAACAGCTCCTTCCGCAACTGCGACGCGGTCATGGTTACCATCGTGGCACCAGCCTCCATGTGCAACGGTGAGCTTGCATTGTACAACCCCGATGCTACTGACGCCAGCGGGCGTTCGGCTGCGGTGCCGGCACCGCCTGTTCCTGCAAACCGTCGTCAGGATCCAGCACGAAGCGGGCCGGTCAACAGCCACGTTGCCACTGGCGCTGACGGTGGATGGTGGTGCCAAACAACTGGTGCCAACGCCAACGGTCCGCCGCCGCCCGCCAAATCTGGTGGACAGCCGCGTGCGGCAGAACCGCACGCACGGTTTGGGGAAGGGGTCCCGGGAGCCACGGACGCTTTGCGTCGCTATGCGCCCGGGGTCCACTTCCACACCCCGGTGTCGGGTTCGACCCGTTCGCCCGAAAGGGCTTTTTCAGCGGAATCCAGTCTTCTGTCTGTCGCCCCATCAGTCAATGGCGTCCCCGCAAGGTGCTGCTCCGCGTACGTCGAGGGGCAACCTCTTCCAGAGGCTCTGCCAACAGTGAACTGCAAACGAGCGCCCAGTGTCGAGACGCTGCTGCTCTGCCATTCTGCCAGATCTCCCAGTACTCGTCAACGGGGTCCGGACACGCCGAGCACCGGGGTCGCATCGGCAGTCTCCAATCCAGAAGTCCAGGCGACCCCGGGTTGGCGCCGCCTGTGTCCGCTGCGGCCGCTCGCACTTGGGGAGGTGGAGCAAGGAGCAAGCGGTGGCGCGCTTGTCGCCATTCCCCGGCGCAGGTGATCGCCACGGGAAGCTCCCGCAGCCCTCGGAGTCGCCCGCGGGCTGCGCACTCGGCTGCTCCGGCGCCCCCAAGCGACGTCAGATCGTGGCTTCCCTCCACTGCTGTTCGAGGAACCGGAACGACTTGGGGATCTCGACCTCGGGGTCTCCGTCGCAGCCGCACTCCAGGCTGCAGAAGTCCTGGTAGCCGATCTGCTTGAGGCCGCGGAAGCCGTCGACGAACTTGCGGTCGTCCTGGCCGGGCAGGACGCGGCGCCAACTGGCCAGGTGGACGTGGTGCACCCATTTGCCGCCGCGCACGAAGGCATCGGTGTCGCTCTTCTCCTCGCGGCTCATATGGTAGAAGTCGCCCATCAGGCAGAGACCGGGGTTGTTCAGTTTCTCGCAGATCGCCGCTGCCTGCTCCAGCCGGTTGATGTAGAAGGTCTCGCCTTTGTTCAGCGGCTCCAGCAGCACGCGCGACTTGCACTTCTGCGCGTGATCGCCCACCTCCGGCAGGATGTCCCAGAGGATCTTGTCCAACTCGTCCGGCTTCAGGTTGCTCTGCCCGTTGAAGCAGGGGACGAAGATGACGCCGGTGCTCTCCAGCTCCCCGGCGACTTCCAGCGCCTGCTTCAGGTCGTCAATGCCTCGCTTGCGCTTCTCCAGGTCGGTCGACACCAAGTCGCCGTTGTGAGAGCCCCAACACAGTGCGCCCATCTTGACGCGCGTCCCCTTGAGGGCGTCCTTGATCTCCTGGACCCGGGTCCCCGGCGCGCCGCCGATCTCGATCCCAACGGCACCCCACTCTTCCAGCTTGAGCACCTTCTCGCGGCAGTCTTTCCCCGGGATCCGGCCTTCCTGGCTGCAGAGCTTGAGGACCGCCTCCTTGTCGCCCTCGGCTGCGGCATTCGAGCCGAACTGGGCGACTTCACCAACCGCGCCGAGCGCCGCAGCGCCAACCATCGAGCTCTTCAGGAACGCGCGTCTTTTCATTGCTTTTCTTCTCCGCAAACGTTGTTGGAGATATGTATCTCCAACACTTCTTCTCTATGGATATTCACCCTATGCGGGTTCGTCGGTGTGCCGGACACACATCCGGCGAGAATCGGCGTTGGGGATCCATATCTCCAACAACGCCAGCGCGTGACAAGCTGTGTGTTCTCGTTGCCTCAACGGCTCACGCGCTCCCTGACGGTCGCGGCTCCGACTTACTGCCGTCTTCGATGGTACCACTTCGGCAGGCGGCTGACCAGCGTCCAGCGGTGGTCCGGTGGAGGGGCCGGCGACGCCGTGGCGAATACCTTTGCTCAGTCATCCCACGAGGTGTCCCGATGGATCTCTGCCGACTCACCACCTGCACCTACCCGCTCCGCGAGCGCGAGCCTGAGTACAGCTTCCGGCTATTCGCCGACGTGGGCTTCACGAAGCTGGACCTGTGGGGAAACCCGCCGCACTTCTCGGCAGACCCGGCGGAGTGCGACCACGCTGCGCTGGAGTCGTTTTCTGCGCGATACGGCATCGCCATCGCGAACCTGGGTTCGTACCCGGGCGCCAAGTTCGCCAGCGACTCACCCGAGGAAGTCGAGACGGCGCTGCAGGAGATGCGCGACACCCTCGATCTGGCCGCCCGGTTCGGGAGCCGGTCGATCCGCTTCCGCCCCGGTGAAGCGGAGGATCCGGCCATCATCGAGCGCCTGGTGGAGCCGTTCCGCGTCAGTGCCCGCTACGCCGAAGAGCGCGGCGTCTTCCTGGGCATGGAGAATCACAAAGGCAGTATCGCCGGCAACCCGGACTGGTGCGTTGAGCTGTGCGAAGCCGTCGGCTCGAAGCACTTCGGCGTGCTCTACGAGCCGTGCAACCTCCTGCACGCCGGCGTCGACTACCGCAACGCGCTGGCGACGTTCGGTGAGTGGGTGACCCATGTCCACGTGAAGGACGGCCGTGTGCGCGACGGCGGATTCGAGCGCTGCCACTTGGGCGAGGGCGACGTGGACGCGAAGTGGGTCTTCGACAACGTGGAAGCGCTGGGCTACACCGGCGACTACGCGCTGGAGTACGAGATCTGCGACCTGGAGCCCATCGAGACGGGTCTGAAGAAGTGGCTGGATTACGCACTGGGCACTGCGTAGGGCCCCGGCGCGCTCACCCGAACGGGTGCTGTAGCCGATCCAGGAGATACAACCCGCCTAAGCGGGTCGCCAAGCCCACGTTCCCCTGCCGCAGCACGATCTTCCGGAACGTCTCCCGACCGGAGACGCAGTCGAAGAGCAGCTCGCGCATCGCCGGTTCGTGCTCCGCCATGTCGAGCACCCGGTCCATGAAGCTTCCGTGGGCTGACAGCCCGGTCAGTTTGCGGATCAGCTTCCCGTAGAGCACATCGGCCGTGATGTCCGAGCACTGTCGGTGGAACTCGCGGAACGCCCGTTCCGACACGCCCACGTCGCACATGGTCTGTGCAGCCCACCCGCCGGTGATCATCGCCGAGTTGATCCCCTTCCCCTTGAAGGGACGCACCAGCCCGGCCGCGTCGCCGACGGTCACGTAGCGGTCGCCGAAGGAGTGCCGCGCCAAGCTGATGGGGAAGCGTCCCTTGAAGTAGTCATCCGGCTCAGGGCGCTTGGGGATGAGGCGATGCACGGGCGGCAGGTCGAGGAAGGCGTTCATGTCGTCGGTGCGCACGTTCTCGCCGGCAAGGATGACCGTGAGGTGGTTGCCCTTGGGGATGATCGCGCCGAACTCGATGCGCTTCAGCGGCGGGAGAAGCACGTGGATGTGATCGTCCAGCAGCCCGGGCAGTGGCGCGCCGTTGCGCCCGCTGGGGCGGAAGTTGGTGACCATCGTGTCGAGCGACCTGGGGGGCAGGTAGCGCGTGTGCCGCGACAGCGTAGCCGTCATGGCGCGACTCAGCCCGAACGCGCCCACTACAGCAGCAGCCCGGAGCGTGCCGCCCCACGTGAAGACGACGACCTCCTCGTTGCGGAACTCGAGGTCCGTCGCCCGGGTCTGCACGATCTCGATCCCTCGCTCCCGGGCGGCCCGCTCGAGGAAATCGTCGAACTGGACGCGCCGCACTGCCAACGAAGAGCCGCCGTACTCGGCGCCGCTGAGCGCGATCTGCTTGTGCTCGGAGTGCAGAACGTAGCCTTTGATCTCCCGCTCGATCATCTCGGGTGGCAGTTCGAGGGCGTAGTCGTCCCGCAGGAGCTGCTGTAGCGGCGGCGAGAGCACCCCGGCGCACTGGTTGTAGTGGACCCCGAACCGCTTCCCCTCGAACACCACAATCCGCAATCGCAGGTTGCGCTTGTCTGCTTCCCGCCGCAGCGTCAATGCGCACCCAATGCCGCCGGGCCCGCCGCCGATGACGGCGACTGTCTGGCCGTCCGTCAACGGTCCTAACCGGGTGTCGTCGGCGTGGAAGCTCATCGCTCCTCCCCGGCGGGGCGCACAAGTCCTGCCACGGTGCGGCACAGCGCCGCAGCAGCGGTCAGGGCGGACGCAGGGCTCAACGCTTCGCGCGCAATGGTGCGGTACGGCGCCTCGCCGGTGAAGATCCGCCAGAGGATCCGCGCGTGAGGGCGATCCTGCCAGTCGGGCAGTCGTTGCTCCCGCTCCAGAAGCTGCAGCCCCGCCGCCGTCACCAGCGGCACGTGGGAGATCACGTCGTTGCAGCGGAACAGCAGCCGGCCGTAGGCGTTGTCGCGCACGTACCTCGCCCGACAAGGACCGACGTACCCTTGGACCAACTCCTCCCGAGTCAGGCGGCCGGCCAGGATCATCCGGGCGGCCAGGGAACCCGTGAAGAACGCCGACTCGATGCCGCCCTTGAGATACCGCGACACGTGGGCGTCGCCGATCACCAGCAGCCGGTCGGTAACGGGGTTGCGCGCGGCGGTCACCGGGAGCAGCGGATGACAGTGGCAGTAGCTTCGCGGCAGCCGCCAGTTCCTCGGGAAGTGCCGCCGTACCTGCGGGTGCAGCAGGAAGCGCTCGAGGTCGCCGCGCCGGAGGTGCTGCCCGATGATGGTCACGGTCACGTGTTCGCGCTTGGGGGTGAGCGCGCCGAACCGGATTTTCGGCAACCCCAGCGAGAGGATCTTGATCTCTCCGCCATAGGTGCGGTCAAGGAACCCGGCGTCGAGCGGCAGGTCGGCTTGGCAGACGTGGAACGTCGCCGGCCGCCGGTACCCAAAGCCCAACCGCTCGAACCGCCTCGCCAAGGCGCTGTTGACGCCGAACGCTCCCACGACCACGTCGACTTCGTGCACCTCGCCGCCGGCAATGCGCTCACGGACGCCGTG
>PEVN01000233.1 GCA_002779825.1 Armatimonadetes bacterium CG06_land_8_20_14_3_00_66_21
TCATCGGGCACTGCGTGTAGCCCATGGCCTGGAGGCACACGTCCATCCGGTAGATGGGGTCCTGCATCAGGCAGACCCGGCGGTCCCGGGCGGGAATGGTGGTAGAGTAAACCCGCAGCTCTCCCGGCACGCTCACGATCAGCTCTTCGCGCCAGTCTCCGAAAACATCGGCAAAGCCGACCACAGAGCCTTCCAGCACGTTGGGGTAGCTGCCGCCGCGGAACTTGACCAAGCTCTTGCCGCGGATCAGTTCTCGCTGGAGATCGGCATCCCAGTACACCGTTTGCGTGCCAAACCCGTAGTCGACGTCTTTGCTGAGGACCTCGCCCTTGCAGCTCCAGAGCCAGTGGTCGCCGGTGGGCTTGTGGTCCACAGAGTCGGCGGAGTAGGCCTCCAGCCCCGGGTGTGTCGGGTCGATATCAGCGCACGTTCCGGTGGAGTGCACGTGCGTGGTCGGCTGGTCGAGCCCCCACAGGAGGTCGCCGGTCTTGGCGTCGACCAAGCAGCAGCCGTTCCTGCTCTGGCGCGTCTCGATGCCGTAGTAGACCTCCAGACCGGGACGGCTGGGGTCGATGTCGCCGACGTAGTGGTGGTCGGGGTGCCCGAGTCCGGTGGACCACAGGCCGCAGCCGTTGTCGTCGAGCACGGCTGAGCCGAGGAACACCTCGTCGCGACCGTCGCCATCGATGTCGGCGGCGTGCATGGAGTGGGCGCCCTGGCCGCGGTAGCGGCCGCCCTCCTCGGCGTCGCTCCACCGCCAGACTTCGGTCAGCTTGCCGTCATGGAACTGATCGGCCAGGACCTCGATCACGTTGTATGTGCCTCGCTCGACGATCAGGCACGGCGTCTTCCCGTCGAGGTAGGCAACGCACATCTGATTGCGCGAGGAGTAGTTGTAGTTGGGGAAGTCCTCGCGCTTAGGCCAGTCGGTCTGCGCCAGCGGCTTGCCCGTCATACCGTCGAGAATGGTGACGTACTCCGGTCCCGATTGCACCCGGCCGTCCTGGTCGCGCGGGTCGCCTTCGCCCGTCTTCAGGCAGACCTCGGCTTTGCCGTCGCCGTCCAGATCGTGGACGACCATGGGCGAGTACCAGATGCCGCGCTCAACGGCCCAGCCGAGGTCGTGCCGCCACAGGAACGTGCCATCGTTCAGGTATGCCTCGACCTTGTACGTCTCCGGGCTGCGCTGCCAGTAGCTGTCCGCCGGGTCGATGTTGACGTTCGGCTGCTTGAGGACGAAGTCGTAGGCGCCGTCGCCGTTCAGGTCGGCGATGCCGCACTTCTGGAAGGCGTGGTCGCCGTTGAGCTTGAAGGAGACGTAGCTGCGCAGCTCGTCGGCAGGTGTGCACTTGGCAGGCGGCGATGGTGCCTGCTCACGGCCGGTGACCACCGGGCGGACGAGGTACTCGTTCTCTGCCCCGGCGACGGGCTGCTCGTCCACGAAGTCGGTCGTCTTGAGGACCGGCGCGTCGTTCAGCTTCTGCTCCCTGCCCTGGACGCGCCGGTACACGTTGAACCCGATGTCCTTCGGGTCGTCCTTCAGCAGCCGCCAGCCGACGTACACCTTCCCGTCGGCCATCGGCAGCGCAACGACGCCGCGATCCAGCTTCTCCTCGACGCGCGCCTTGGCGAAGCCGGCGACCTTCGGTTTCCGGTTCGGGTCGGGCAGCGGCGTGAAGGCGAGGAAGTCGTAGTAGGTTGAGCCCTGACCGGTCTCGGCGGCGTAGCGGTCGTCCAGCCACAGTTCGAACGTGCCGTTCTTGATCTCCAGCAAGCCCAGGTTCCGGCTGCCGCCGTCGATCTTCTTCCAGGTCTTGCCGTCGAACGAAATACCCATCGGCCGCCCGACGCCGCCAACTTCGACGTAGTACTTCCCCGGCTTCAGGTCCTTGACCACCGTGTGCAACGGCGGCGCGCCGTCTTCGGGCTTGTCTCGGTCCTTCAGCACCCGCGGCGACTGAAGGACGATGCCGCCGGACCACTTCTTGTCGGCGTCCTTGTCGGTGGACCAGAGGTTCCACTTCGTCTCGCTGAACCTGTCCTTCTCCCAGGCATCCTTCGGCTCGGTGACGGTTTCGGCTTCGAAGCGGAGAGGGGTCTGGGACCAAGCGGCATGGACGAACGACGCCATCGTGATCAGCGCTGGCGCAAGTCGGGCACCGCTGGCGAGCAGTCTCTGTCTGGGGAGCATGGTCTGTTCCTCCGGGGGCAAGTGTGGGCTGCGGCTGTCATCTTACGTCAACGCTTCCCACTTCGAGCGGGAGACTCCGGCTTGCTTCAGGAGCCGGTGAAGCAGGTCGGTGCTGACGTCGCCTTCGTGGGGATTGGGCAGAATGAGCCGCTTGGTGCCTCGAAGCATGAACTCGTGACGTCCGCCTGGAGTCGGTCCTTCGAACCCCAATCGCCGGAGGCGGCGGACCAACTCGGTACGAGAGACTGGAGTGAGTTTCGGCATCGCTCAGACCGCCACGGGCGCAGGCAGAGCGATCCTCGCCTTCCCGATTGCGGGAATCGGTAACCCACGAGCGATGCTGATGAGGAGCCAGTCTTCGAGAGCGTCAGACAGCCGGTCCCGACACTCCTCCAGCGACTTGCCCTTGGCCCACACCCCTGGACATCGCTTGAGTTCACCGTAGTAGGGCTCCCGGTCATCGATGAGCTCGTAGTGCGCGGTGCGCATGGCGGCGTTCACGTAGTCGAGGAGCATTCTCCGATCCCTCCGGGATACGGCCCGAATCACCGGTGATTTTAGCCCTCCGCGGTAGGCCGGTCAACCACGCCGGCCTCGGCGCAGGTTCCGATCCGCGTGGCGAGAACCTTCCAGTACCCGCTGCCTGCGGGCGAGACAGCGACGTCGGCATGGAACAGCCTCTGGTCCGGATCGCCAACCTCAGCAAGTCCTTCGGCGGCGTGCAGGCGCTGATCGAGGTCGGCCTCGATGTTGCGCCGGGCGAGGTGCACGCGCTGTGCGGGGAGAACGGCGCAGGCAAGTCGACGCTGAACAAGGTGTTGTCGGGGTCGGTCGTGCCGGATTCGGGGTCGGTCACATTCGCGGGCAAGCCGCTGCGCACAGGCAGCGTGGCTGCGTCGGAAGCCGCGGGGATTGCCATCCTCCATCAGGAGTCGGCGGCGTTCCCTCACCTGAATGCAGAAGACAACCTGTTCGTGGGCCGCGAACCGATGCGGCTGGGCGGGCTGCTCCTGGATCGCGCTTCCATGCGCCGGCAGACGCGCGAGCAACTGGACCGGCTGGGCGAGACGCTGAACGCGCGCAAGCCGCTGGGCGAGCTGACCTTCGCTCAGCGTCAGATGGTCAGCCTCGCGCGGGCACTGTCGCGGTCGTGCCGTCTACTCATCATGGACGAGCCCACCGCGTCGCTGTCCGCGCGCGAGATGGCAGTCCTGTTCGACCTCATCCGCCAACTGCGAAGCGACGGCGTCAGCATTCTGTATGTCAGCCATCGCCTGGAAGAAGTCTTCGAGTTGGCGGACAGGGTCACCGTGTTGCGCGACGGCCGGAAGGTAGAGACCCGCCCCGTTTCCGAGCTGGATCGCGGCGAACTGGTCCGCCTGATGGTCGGGAGAGACGTGCGCCAACCCGGCCAGACTCGCGCCACCGCCCCAATCCGGCCCCCCGCCTCCCCACTCCTCCGCGTCCAGAACCTCACCCGGCACGGCGCCTTCCACGACATTTCGTTCTCCGTCCACGCCGGCGAAATCGTCGGCATGGCCGGACTGGTTGGCGCGGGCCGCTCGGAGGTAGCCCGCGCGCTCTTCGGCATCGACCGTCCGGATGGCGGCGGCGCAGAACTCGCCGGGAGCCCGTTGCCCCTCGGCTCACCGCCCGAGGCCATTCGTCGGGGATTGGCGCTCGTCCCTGAGGATCGTCAGCACCAGGGGCTCGCCCTGCCGATGACCATCGGCGAGAACCTCTCGCTCGCCGTCCTGCGTTCGGTGACCCGGCGCGGGTTTTTCTCCCGGAAGCTGGAGATGGTGCTGGCGGAGCGGCTCATCGGTGAGCTCTCGATCCACACCCCCGGTCCTGCGCTCCCGGCGGAGTCACTCTCCGGCGGCAACCAGCAGAAGGTGCTGCTGGGCAAGTGGCTGGCCGCCTCGCCCCGGGTGTTGATCCTCGACGAACCGACTCGCGGCATCGACGTGGGGGCGAAGGCGGAAGTGCATCGGCTCATGCGCGAGTTAGCAGGCAAGGGCGTCGGCATCCTGCTGATCTCTTCCGAGTTGCCGGAGATCCTGTCGATGAGCGACCGCATCCTCGTGATGCGGGAAGGCGCGCTCGCGGGCGAGCTGAACCGCGGGGAAGCGACCCAGGAGCGCGTGCTGGGGTTGGCGCTGCCGGACGCTGGACCGACGGCCGCAGTGGGTGACGCCACCTCCCGACCGGACGACAGCGAACAACGCTCGAGACCTCGTGGAAGGCTGTTGCTCCGACGCCTGGCGCAACAGCGTGAGTACGGCGTGCTCGCACTGCTGGCCCTGACCGTTGCCGTGGTTGCTGCCGTCAATCCCGCGTTCCTGAAGCTGGACAACCTCCGCGACATGCTCGTCCACGTCGCTCCGGCGGCGATCGTCGCGTGCGGGCTGACGTTGGTGATCGTGACGCGTGAGATCGACATCTCGGTCGGCTCGCTGATGGGGCTGCTGGCCGCTGTCGTGGGCATACTCACCTCGCCGCAGAGGGTTGGCGCGTCGGTCGCTGTGGGCGTGCTGGTGACACTCCTTGCAGGAACCGGCGTCGGCTTCGTCACCGGTCTGCTGGTCACCCTTGGTCGCGTGCCCTCCATCATCGTCACGCTCGGAATGCTGACGGCCTTGCGCGGCGTCACCGAGATGACCATGCGCGGCGAGTGGATCACGGAGCTGCCTGCGGGGCTGCGCTTCTGGGGGATTGGCACGCTCGGCGGGGTGCCGGTGTGCCTGTGGGTGGCGGCGGCGGTCATTGCGTTGACCAGCGCGATCACCCGCGTGACGCCGTTGGGGCGGCGGCTGTACGCGGTGGGCAGCAGCCCTCGGTCGGCCTTCCTGGCGGGGCTGTCCGAGCGGAAGCTCAAGCTGTTCGCGTTCACCTTCACCGGGCTCCTTACCGCGTTGGCGACGTTGGTGAGCGCCCCGCAACTCTCCGTGATCGAGTCGGGCACCGGTGTCGGGTTCGAGTTGCTGGTGGTCACGTGCGTTGTGGTCGGCGGCACGTCGATCAACGGCGGAAAGGGCACCGTGTTCGGCTCGACGCTCGGCGTGCTACTGCTGGGAATCGTCGCGACCGTGCTCATCTTCCTGAAGCTGGGCGAGATGTCCACCTACTGGGAGCGGGCCATTCAGGGCGCGTTCATCCTCGTCGCGGTGCTCGCCGACCACTTGGCGCGGCGCCGTTCGGCAGTCGAGGTGGGCGCATGAACAGGCGGTCTCGACAGCGGTTCGCCTACTGGCACGAAATCCTCCTGGCTGGGCTGCTGAGCTGCCTCCTCGTGTGGGCCTGGCGAACGGATCCGGCGTTCGTGAGCAGAGACGCGCAAGTGGAGCTCTCCACGCACGTCTGGGAGCTGGCACTGCTGGCCCTGCCGATGACGCTGATCGTCATCACCGCCGGGATCGACTTGTCCGTCGGCTCGGCGATGGCGCTCTGCGCGGTGACACTCGGGCTGACCTACGAAGCGGGTGTGCCGCCCCTCGTGGGCTCGCTCCTGACCCTGCTGGTCGGCACTGCTGCGGGAGCGCTGAACGGCCTATTCGTCGCCAAGGTCCGGGTGCACCCGCTCATAGTGACGCTCGCCACCCTTGCCGTCTATCGCGGCATCGCGGAAGGGGTCAGCCTGGGCCGACCGGTCTCCGGCTTCCCGGACAGCTTCGGGTTCCTCGGTCGCGGCGAGGTCGGCGGGGTGCCGCTTCCGGGGCTGATCTTCGCAGTGCTGGCCGTTGCATTCTCCATCGTCCTCGCGAAGACGCCCTTTGGCCGCTGCCTGTACGCTCTCGGCCACAACGAGACTGCGGCGCGCTTCTCGGGAATCGCCGTCGACCGGGTCAAGCTCTGGCTCTACACACTCTCTGGCGCCATGACCGGACTGGCTGGCGTTCTGCTCGTGGCTCGCCGGAACACGGCGAAGGCGGACCTGGGAGCGGGGATGGAGTTGGACGTGATCACCGCCGTCGTTCTCGGCGGTACCAGTATCTTCGGCGGAAGAGGCAACCTCGTGGGGACGGTCCTTGGCGTGTTGCTCATCCACGAAGCGCGCGAGTTCGTGAGTTGGCACTGGCAGCGAGACGAGCTGAACTTGGTGGTCATCGGGGCGCTGCTGATTCTGTCGGTGCTGGTCCAGCGGGTGCTTTCGTCGGGGCGGCAGGAAGAGCGCCACTAAGCGTGGAACTACCCCAACACCATCAACTCAGGAGGCCGCCTGCATGTCTCGCCCACCCCAACTGCTCCTCGCTGGTATCCTGCTTTCCGTATTCCTGACTGGTTGTGCGAACAAGCCAACCGAGACCCCCCCCGCCGTGCAGCCCGCGAACACGCCTGCCGCCGGCAAGGCGCAAGCCGGCAAGAAGATCACCGTCTGCCTGCTACCGAAGAAGAAGGGCATTCCCTACTTCACCAGTTGCGCCAAAGGCGCTGAGGAAGCGGCGAAGGAGTTGGGCAACGTCAACCTGATCTACGACGGCCCGACGGACGGCTCTGCCGAGAAGTCGGCCTCGCTCATCGAGCAGTGGACGCTCAAGGGCGTGGACGTGATTGCCGTTTCGCCCAACGACCCAGAGGTACTCGCGCCGGCGATGACGAAGGCGCGGGAGAAGGGCGTTCACCTGCTCACGTGGGATGCCGACGCCAAGCCGGACACGCGCGAGTTCCTGGTGAATCAGGCGACACCAAAGGAGATCGGCTACACCCTGGTGGACACGATGGCGAAGGACTTGGGCGGCGAGGGGGCGCAAGGCGAAGTAGCCATCATCACTGCGACGGTGACCGCGGCCAACCAGAACGAGTGGATGAAGTACATGAAGGAGCGACTGCCCAAATACCCGGGGCTGAAGCTCGTCGCTACGAAGCCGTCTAACGAAGACCAGAAGCTCGCCTTCTCAGTCGCCCAGGACCTCATGAAGGCGTACCCGAATCTGAAGGGACTGTTCGCCATCAGCTCCGTCGCCTTCCCCGCCGCGGCCGAGGCGGTCAAGCAAGCGGGAAAGGCCGGGAAGGTGCTGGTCACCGGGCTGGCAACCCCCAACGACATGCGCGCCTACGTCAAGGACGGCACCGTGAAGTCCGTCATCCTGTGGAACACGGTGGACCTCGGCTACCTCACGGTGCAGACTGCTCGGGCGGTGGTCGACGGCACCCTCACCAAGGAATCCAAGACCCTCAAAGCAGGACGCCTCGGCGAGCGCCGGATCGAAGGCGACAACGTCCTTCTGGGCAACATCCTGGTGTTCACGAAGGAGAACATCGACGAGTACGAGTTCTGAAGAGGTCTGGTGGCGTACCGAGCCCGTCGTAGTGCGTTGCCTCCGAACGCAGTTCAGTGCGCCTCCACCTGCGCCGGTGTATACTGACCTACTGCTGGATATGGAGGTGCGCCTGTGAAGACGATGACGGCCAGAGTGCTGGACCCGACCCACCTGGAGTTACCTCACCCCTTGTCGGTCGGTCCTGGGACGGTGATTTGCCTCATACTCCCAGACGCGGAGAGCGACGACAACCTGTGGCGCGACGCGGCCAAGGCGCATCTTCTCGACGCCTACGCCGAGGAGGACGCCCTCTACGATGACCTATGACTTCGGGGAGATCGTGCTCATCGACTTCCCGCAGACCACCAGCCCGTTGCCGAAGCGACGCCCGGCCCTCACGATCCTGGACATCGGCGACGCAGACATTGTGGTCGCACCGATCACGACGAGGGAACGCCGAGGAGAGGGAGATCACGTGCTCAGCCAGCGGAAGTCTGCTGGCCTGCTTCGGCAATCGTGGGTGAGGCCCGCCAAGGTCGCGTGCCTGCCTAAGGCGGACATCGTGCGTCAGTTGGGCCGACTGCCGCAGTCCTGCCGAACACTTTCAGTTGTCGCAGGGGGCCACCATGTCTATTCCCTTTCCCAGCCTGGGCGAGCTGGGCGCCCTTGACCAACGGGGGCGAAGGTTGTAGAATCTCACGCAGTTCTGCGATGCACTTCCAGATGGCAGAGGAGAATGCTGTGGTGTGGGAACACACACACACACACACACACACACACGCGTTTGCCTGCGTCGTGTAGGGGGCGTGCGCGAGTTCGCCGGGGCCCGGGACGCTTGGTGGGGTCGCGAGCTGTGGTCCTTGCTGCGGCCGTGTTGGTAGCGACGCAGGTTGGACGGGACTCATGTCCTGCCTACGCGCAACCCCCAGGGCGGAACCCCTCATCCACCACGCCGGAGCAGGCTCAACTGCTGCGGCAAGCCGAACAGGCCGTGCGCGACGGCGACTGCCACGCAGCCCTCGAACTGCACCAGAGCTTCCTGGACCGCTTCCCCGACTCACCCGCGCTGTCATGGGTCTACCTGCGTCGCGGGTATGCGTACCTCGCCCTCAAGGATCGCGGGGCCGCCACTGCCGCCTTTGAGGAGGTTGCTCGGCGCTTCCCGGAAGCCCGGGAAGTGCCCGAGGCGCTCCTCCGTCTCGGCTACTGCCGACTGGGAAGTGGCAACAAGACCGGGGCCGTTGAGGCGTTTTCGCGTCTCGCCTCCGACCATACGCAGAGCCCATTCGCCGTGGAGGGCGCCTTCCGTTGGGGGACCACGCTATTGGCCAACGGGGACGTGGAAGGCGCCGCGGCTGCCTTCCTGCGGCTTGCGACCGAGCTCCGGCAACATGGCGACCCAGCCGCGGATACGTGCGCGCAGGCTGCGCGGATGCTCGCAGGCAAGGGGAGGACTGCCGAGGCGCTGGCGCTCTACGCAGGGGCCATCGTCGCGAGTCGGAATGCAGCCAGGCTCAACGAAGTGACAACGGCCATGGCCAGGCTGGGCTCCGAGTCCGAGGTCGAACGCGCCTACCAGCGCATTGGCGTCGAGCCGCCAGCGCCGTGGTTGCGCTACCACGAAGGCGTGGCCCAGGCGGAAGCGGGGCAGGAGCAGGAGTCTCTGGCTGTCTTCTCGGAAGTGGCGGCGAGCGACACGGACTGGGACTTCGCTGCTTGTGCCAAGCTGCGCCTCGGCGCGACCACGCCGCCAACCCGGGCAGCCGAGCTATGCCGCGAAGCGCTGGCCCTGGCGGAGGGTCATGGGCAGAGGTTCGTCGCAGCCCGGATCGCTCTGTCGACGGCCCTGACGAAAGGTGGCGAGGTGCGGGAAGCCCAGCAGGAGGCGCGCGCGGCCTTGGCGGAAGCCGGGACGGACACGGAACGTTTCGGCGCGGCCGAGACCCTGGCCGAATCCCTCCGAGGGAGCGCGCAAGCCAAAGACGCCGTTGCGTTGGTGGTGGACTTGGTTGCCAAGGACCCGACGCCGACGTCATTGGAGGGTCTCGGACGGTTGGTTGCGCGGGTGTCTGCGGAGGATGGCGAGGTGGTCGCACAGGGCAAGGAGGCTCTTCACCGGCTCACCAAGCTAACCCCGGACCAGCAGGCGGACTTCTGGATGGCGGCCGGCTATGCGCTCCTGGCTGCCGGGAACCGGCCCGAGGCCGAGCGCGCTTTCGCGGAAGTCACGGACGGCCTCGCCTCGGCTTCTCGGGCTGCTGAAGCGCTGCTGCGGGTAGGCAACCTGCGGATTGCAGGAGGCGACAGGGCGGAAGCTTGCCGGTTGCTGGTTCGCGCCTTGCAGTCGCCCTCGCGCGAGAAGGTGGCGGCCGAGGCGACGGAACGCTTGGCGGCGCTGCTGCGAGCCGGGGAGGGTGATTGGCCGGTGGCGGAATCAGCCGAGCGGTTGTGTGCGGATGCCGGGCTACCGTTGGTGCAGCGCCGGGCACTGGCCACCGCGGCTGGCCGACTATGGGCGCGGCTCGACGCCGCAGAACGAGGCGTGGAACTGCTGGAACACCTCGTTGGAGAGGCACCCCAGGACGAGAGTGCGCCGGGACTGCTGTTGGAGGCGGCAAACCTCTCCTTCGATGCCAACAACCTGAACACCGCGCTGCGGCTCGCAAAGCAGGTCGCCGACCAATACCCCGCTTGTGACGCGAAGCTGCGCGTTCGGGCGATCATGCGCCAGGCGTACTCGTTGGGACATCTGAAACGCTTCGCGGACGCCATGGCACTGTTCGATGGTCTCCTGAAAGGCCCTGAGCGACTGGAGCCTCGGGTGCGGGTTGTGGTGACCGCAGACCGGGCGTTCTACCAAGGGCAAAGCGGCGCAGTCGACGAAGCCGCCCAGACGCTCGCGACGTGCGCGCGTGAGGCTGCGGACCTGAACGATGTCGCTCTTGCGGCGGAGCTCCAGCGTCGGGCCGGTATGCTGCTCCAAGACGCAGGACAGTACCAACGCGCCTGCGACGCTCTCCGCTTGGTCGCGGACCGCTTCGGTGAGGGAGGCGCGGAGGCGGCCGGGGATGCTCTGTATCGACTGGCCGACTGCTGTCGCGCCCTGGGCGAGGCGGCGGGCGAGGAAGAAGCCTTGGACTCGCTCCTCGCGCGGTACCCCAAGCACTGGCGAGCGGCCCAAGCCCAGGCAAGACTGGCGCAGGTCCGTTCGGAGAGCGAGGCGCGTCAACGCCTGACCGCTCTGCAAGCACTCGACGCCGCGGCACTGACAGCCGAGCGGAAGGCGGAACGGCTGACGGACCTGGCGGACCTGTATCTCGCCCTCGGTCCACCGGAGCGAGCGGTTGCCGCGATCCGGGAACTGCTTCGGGACTGCCCGGAGTCAGCGGAGGCGCCGAGGCTCTGGCTGCGGCTTGTGGCGCTCCTGCGCGAGGCAGGCAAGCCGGCTGAAGCACTCCAGGAGGCAAGCGGTCTCGTGAACCGGCACCCGGACTGCCCGTTCGCGGAGATCGCGAGACAGTACCTGAAGGACTTGCGCAAAGCCGAACCGCCGGGAGGCGGCCCGGCAGCCCGAGGAGAAGGGGATCAGTGATGCGAGCAAGACGAACGGCTTCCCGAGCGGCAACGGCGTACATCGGCGCTCTGCTCGCCTTGAGCGGTGCCCGCGCGCGGGCCGAAGCACCCGCCAAACACCCCTTTGCCGACCAAGCTCAAGTGCTGCTGGCGGCTGCGGAGGAAGCCATCCGGAAACAGGGTCTGAAGGGCGAGGCGGCGGAAGCCGTGCGGAAGGGCGTCGCTGAAGGGCTCGCGAAACCGTGGGCCGGCCAACTCACCGACAAGCAGATTGCTGACTTCAGCAGCACTCTCCCCAGGTACGTGGGCGTCGTGGATCCAGCCAAGGAGAAGAGGGAAGACTGGGCCCTTCGCAGCATCCGGGCCTACTTCCGAGTTCGCGTGGAGCACTTCGTCGGCAGTCCGCCAATGAAGGCGGCGACGCGGGAGGCGATGTTGACGCAGTTCCGTGGATTCCTCCGGGACGCCGTAGCTATTGCGACCGAATGCCTGGGTGAAGAGGTGCGGGCGCAGGCCGAGGAAGTGGCGACTGAGTCTCTGGAATCGCTGACGGTGCTGGCAGATGACTGCCTGGACCCAACCTTCAAGGCGCTCGTGCCTGCCACGGTGCTCGAACAAGCTCTGAAGGAGACTCGCGAAGCAGTTGAGAAACAGGTGACGCGCATAAAGGCGCTGAGCACCAGCGATATGCCCGAGAGGCTGAAGGCAGGTGAGATCGAGACCAGTCGACGAACCGCCTTGCAGGACGCTGTACGCGGGGCCTTCTCGCGGGTCCAGGGAGCGCTCATGACGTGGATGCCGGAAGAGGTTGGCGAAGCCTACCGAAGGGCCGCGGAGATCCGGAGGAAGGCGCAGGAGGTCAGACGTCAGGAAACGGAGCGGCAGTTCCTGCAACGGCAGATGGCGGGGCTGTTCGGCTTCGGTCTGCTGTCTCGCGGGATCATGCAGCTCATGGCTGGCGGGCCGCTGGAGTCACTCTGGTCCCGGCGCCTCGATGAAGCAGGGACGCAGCAGAAAGGGGGCGCGAACTGAACGCTGACCTCGAAGCAGACCACACGCGTGGGCGCCTCCGCTCGTGCTGACGACGAGCCAAGGCACTCTACATCCCGAGAGGAGAGAAGGATCCATGATGTCAACGAGAAGACCCGCTTCCCGACGCGCCGCGGCGAATGCGGCGGCCCTGCTTGCGCTCAGCGCGGTTCTTGCCCGGGCCGGAACACCCGCCAAACACCCCTTTGCGGACCAGGCTCAAGTCCTCCTGACTGCCACGGATGAGGCAATCCGGAAACAGGGGCTGACAGGCGAGACGGCAGAAGCCGTGCGGAAGGGCGTCGCTGAAGGGCTGCAGGCGCCGTGGGCAGGCAGGCTATCGGACGAGCAGGTGACCGACTTCAGAAACGACTTGCCGAGGTACGTCGCCATGGCCGGCCCTGCCGACACCCCGTGGGAGGATTGGCAGTTACGGGCCATTGCGGCTGACCTGAGGGAACGTGTCGCCAGGTTCGTCGGGCGACCGCCGCTCAGCGTCGAGGCCCGCACGGCTGTGCGCGAGCAGATGCGGACCTACCTCCAGGAAGGGATCGAAGTTGCCGTCGGTCATCTCGGCGAAGCGACGCGCTCTGAGTCCGAGCGCATCGCTTCCGAATGCGAGCGGTCCGTGGTCGGCTTCACGGAAGACTGTCTCGACCCGGCCTTCAAGCAACTGGTTCCTGAGAACGTGGTCCGGACGGCGCTGAAGGAGACTCGCGACGCCGTGCAGGGGCACGCGGACCGTCTCGCGTCCCTCGCCAAGTCGTCCGTCTCCGAGGAGGTGCGGAAGCAGGGCTCTGAGTTCGCCCGAAAGATGATCGTCCACGATTCCGTGCAAGGGCTTCTCTCCCGGATACAAGGAGCCCTCCTGGACTGGACGCCCGCCGAGGTGGGGGAGGCTTACGCGCGGGCTGCGGAAATGCGGCGGAAAGAACGCGACGCAGGCCAGCAGCAGCGGGCGCAGGAGAATCTCGCGCGGACCATGCTGGGGCTCTTGGGGTCGCGCCTGCTCTGTCGCGACGTGGACCGGACCATTGCGGAGGTTCTGCTGGGTGCCTTGTGGCTGAATGTGCCTGAGACATCGGGAGGTGAGGACGGACGATGACGCATGGCCGACCATGCAGTTGCCGGGCTCCCCGTGCGCCACCTCATGCAATCGCCTGCATGGCAAGCTGGTGTAGAAGACAACCGTCCGTAGCCGAAAGGAGAACGCGATGAGGACAACCTTCCTTGTAGTGACATGCGCAGTGACACTGTTTCTTGGCCCAAGACCCGGCTATGCGGAGGATGGAAGCTGGGTGCATCTCGATCGCTGGTGGTGCGGCAACAGGGAGCCAACCGCGCGCGAGGACTCCCCGGCGGGATGGAGCCGCTGGGCGACCATCAGCGACTGGGATGCGCACGCGTACTGCACCTTCAGTGGTACCTACGTCGGCAACGCGGAGATCGCCGCCTGGGGGGAGTCCATGATCCACAGGGAGTGGGAATGGCAGGGCAAGGGCGAGCCACAGAAAACCAAGGTTGCCACGTTTGAGCGCACGCACAACTGCATGGCGCACGCTGTCGTGCAGGAAAGGCACTTGTCCGGCAACACCCTCAGCGTAACAGCGCACGAGGCCACCGCTGAGGTGCCCTACCAGGTTCAGGGCACCTGGCACTTGAGCCAAACGGTCTGGGATACGCCTAACCACATACCCGTGGCTGTCCCTGGAGACCCAATAGAGGTCTACGCCGAGGGCCCCTACACGATCTGGACTGCCGACGCCGCGGTCGGGGCAAGCGCCTCAGGTCATCGGCAGCCCTTCGTGAAGGTGATAGAGGGGTCGGCGCAGTCCCATTTCTATGGGGATGGTTTGTGAACTGGGCACCCGGGGACGGTGCTATCACTTTGGCGACTCCGCCCATGCACGAGTAGCGCGCACGACGACAACCGCGCGGAACCCATGAGCCGGTGCCGACACCGGCCGCCAGCGAGGTGCTGCCCCTTCATCGCATCAGAACGGCCAGTGCGGAGCGGGGCCGGAGCTGCTTCGACGCAGCTTGCCGGCGGAGCGCCCTACCCCAACAGGAAGGAAGCGAACTGCTCATGCGCATCATCGGTGCGACGAATCCACGACGGTCGGGATCTGCACGTCCCCCGCAACTAAGGGCCCATGTAGCGCACCGGAGTGCGGCACCGTCCGGCGCTAGCCATTCCACCTCGCTCGGTGCACCTCGCCTTCGTGTCATCCCCACCGCTGCCATTCTGCTGACCGCCGGCGCTCTTCGCCTTGGGGCTGCCGGGACGCTGGCCGACGCTCAGTTCGAGGGGGAGATCACGATCTCCTGGCCGCCCCTTTCGCAGTGGGGCCCGAGTCCGACCTTTGAGCCGACAACGCTGGTCTTCCGCTACGCCCTGAAACCGCCCACTGCGGCCAAGATGACGCTGGTGCGAGTGGTCCCCACGAATGGCCGCACGCCGTTCCGGCACCGCGAAGGCGCGACCTACATCTTCGGTCCCGGCAGCGTGTCGTTCTTCGAGTTCTTCTTCAAGGAATGGCGACAAGGAACTGTTGCTGACCCGAAGCGCGAGGGCGCGTTGACGCAGCACGACCTGTCGGACTACCGCCCCTTCCTCACCGGCATGGCCGCCGCCTTCCTCGGCGTGGAGGGCGCGCAGACCAAGCGTAGCGAAGCGACCCTCGGCGAGGCGAAGTGCCGACTCCTGGAGAAGGTCCTGCCCGAGCCGGTGTGGTGTGATGATGCTCACCAGGTGCGCAAGGTGCTGACGTGGGTCGACTCCGAGCGCCGTGTGCCGCTGCGATGCGAGTGGCATGACCAGAAGGGCGAAGCAGTGCGCACTTGGACGGCCGAGCGCGTGGAGAAGGCGACTACCGGTCAGTGGTGGGTGGCCGAGAGCAAGACGGTGATCCCGGCAGGGAGCATCCGCGTCACCGAGAAGGGCTCCCTGACAGCCGAACGGCTTGGCCAGCCGCTCCAGCAACCACCAAGGGAGGTGGACTTGCCGTGGCCGGGGAAGACCATCACGACCACCTACGTGCTGGTGGAGGACCTCGCCGTCCTCCCAAAGGCCATGGAGGTGCGCGATGACAAGGGGCAACTGCTCCTGCTTGGCGCGTTCCGCAACCACCGGGTCAATACCGGGCTGACCGCGGCGGACTTCCAGCCACCCGAGTAGCGTCGCGTCCTCACCACCTCAGGCGCGCATACCGCCTTAACTCCCCGCCGACCAGCGGCTCTGCGTACTCCCGGAAGCTCTCGGCGATGTCGTTACCGCCGTCAGCAACGTACTCGGCGGGCAGCAACCGCTCGGCGTTCGCCACCTTCTCCAACGGCACCGGGAAGTAGCTGACCCGGAACGGGGGGTCGCTCTCGCGCCGGATTGCCGCCATGAAGTCGGTCTCGCCGGCGAAGACGCGTTGCGCGGCAAAGCGGCCGACGCCTTCGGCGACTTCGCGGTCGACGGGCGAGACGTGATGGCTGGACGCGCGGGCGATGAGACCGGGCTTCTCGTTGCGGGCGCGGAGACCCAGCTCGCCCATGATGAGCCGCGCCAGGGCGGGCGCCACGTCGCCGACCATGCGGTGACCGAAGCCGTCCGCCGCCACCTTGCCCGTCGGGAGGCTCAACGACTCGCCCTTCTCGTCGCACATGCCTTCGGAAATGGCGATGACCACCCAGCCCTGCCGGTCGTAGACCTCCTTCACGTCTGCTAAGAACTTCTCGCGCGATAGTCGCACCTCGGGCACGTAGATCAGGTGCGGTGCGTCGTCCGGCGCCCTGCGTGCCAGCATGGTGGCGGCGGTTAGCCAACCGGCGTTACGGCCCATGACCTCCATCAGGCAGATGGGCGTGGGCAGAGAGCGGATGTCCATGCCGAGGTCGATCATCGCTTGGGCGTAGAAGCGAGCGGCGCTGCCGTAGCCGGGGCAGAAGTCGGTCTCGGCGAGGTCGTTGTCGATGGTCTTCGGCACGCCGGCGACGAGCATCTCGTAGCCGCTCGCCTGCGCCGCCTTCGACAGCATGTTCGCCGTGTCCATTGAGTCGTTCCCGCCGACGTAG
>PEVN01000058.1 GCA_002779825.1 Armatimonadetes bacterium CG06_land_8_20_14_3_00_66_21
AAGGGCAAAGACAACTACAAAGCGATCATCGAGGCGGCGGAGTATGTGGGCGAGGTCCGTCCAGAAACAGCCGACGAAGAACCCGAGGTCGAGTCCCACGAACTGAAGTTCGCCGGACCTCGCTCCTCACACGCAATCACCGTGCCGGTGATCGAGCAGAAGGTCACCGCCTCCTCGGCATTGGAGCCGTTCTCGGCCAAGCCGCAGGTTGAGTTGGGAGCCGCCGAGACGAAGCTGGTTGGCGTTGACCTGCCAACCGGCGCCAAGGAGACTGTCGACGACGCCAGTATGGTGGAGCTCGAAGACGAAGTCCATGACCTCCTCAAGTGGCTCCTGAACCACGATCACCTGGACATCTCCGATGCGCCTGTACTCCAAGCCGTCGTTGAGCCGTACTTGCAGGCGGCGACAGCCAGCCAGTCCAAGAAGAAGTGGCAAGCTCTGCTGCGCCAGCACCGCCAGACGGTGCGCGACGACTTAGCGGCGCAGATCGAGAAGCACGTCCGCGTGACAGAGAGCGCCGCGCTGGTGGCGACTGGGAGCAAGGTGCAGTTCGCCCCCTCCCGCCGAACGGTCGGCACGGAGGGAGGGGTGAAGCAGCGAACGGAGATCACCTCCAAGGATGACGTGCGGGAGCTCGTTGTCGGCGGCTACACCAAGACCGTCTTCGCGGAGTGCGCCTTCGACTCCGCCCAAGAGAAGACGTTGGCCGATGTGCTCACTTCTGACTCAACGGTTCTCCGTTGGCTGCGGGTCCCCGAGGGGCAGTTTACCATTCCCTGGTCGTTCGGCGACTACTCGCCCGACTTCATCGCGGAGACAGAGGAGACGTTCCACATCCTCGAGGTCAAGGACGCTGGCAAGGTAAGGAAGCGTGACCAGGAGGTCGTCGAGAAAGCACGGGCGGCAGTCGGATGGTGTGAGGTGGCAACCAAGCACAGCAGGAAGCCCTGGGAGTACCACCTGCTGCCGCACGACCGGGTAAGCAGTTCTGACGACTTGGCGGGGGCATTGGCGAAGAGCGTCGCCCTGGGTCGCTTCCTGCGACTGTGAGCGCGTCACTGCGTAGGGTCCCACGCACTGCATCGCGGCCGGTCAGAGCTGGTATCGGCTGCCCATCCGTCGGCGCAGGAGTGGCTCACCGGCCGGCTCAGGCCGCTGTTCGCGCCGTCAGAGACGAGACGGAAGCTCTGGAGAGGGCGCTGTCGAGTTCACTGGGCACCGTTGAGGGCATCATCCCGTCAGTGCTCGCGAGGGCGTTTCGCGGAGCCCCTGATTCAGGAGGCGCAGTGCGTTGAGGAACCTCCACTCCCCCAAGCAACTCCCCACCGAAGACCGCGTGATGGTGGTAGAGTACGTCGCTCGTCTGCGACAATGGCGCCACTGCATTCCGCGAGGTAGCTTCTGAAGGAGACCGGCATGAGACTGACACCTCAGGAAAAGGCAGACTTCCACCAGCGACTGGTGGCATGCCTGGGTTCACAGGCCGAGGTCCGACGGATCGTCGTGTTCGGCTCCTTTGCGAACTCCGACGACCCACAAGACCTTGACGTGGCGGTGTTCCAGGAGGGCTCGGAGAGCTACCTGCCACTGGCGCTCAGGTACCGGCGGTTGACGCGAACCATCGCCCGGCAGATCCCGCTGGACATCTTCCCGGTGCGCGCGGGTCTCCAAGACCATCTGTTTCTCAGGGAGATCGACCGAGGGGTGACCATTTATGCCCGATGAGACGACAGCGTGGCTACGCTACGCACGCGAGAACCTGACTTCCTCGGAAGTGCTACTGGAACGAAGTCTGCTGAACCCCTGCCTACAGAACGCTCAGCAGGCTGTCGAGAAGGCTCTCAAGGCGGCTTTGCTCAGGCAGGGCGAGCGTTTCGGAAGACCCATAGCATTCAGGCGCTTGCCCAGCGGCTGAGAGACGCCGGTGTGCCCGTCGAACTGGACGATGAGGAGTGCGAGCTCTTGGACTCCGTTTACTTGCCGTCGAAGTACCCCTTGGGCAGCGCCCTTCCTGATTTCGACCCGACCATCGCGGTCTGTGAGCGTTGCTTGGGCATCGCCCGGCGCGTGATCGGCGCCATCGCCCCGCTGATCTCGTGAGCACCGGGAGCGCCGACCTCTATGAACCTCCATTCCCCCAAACAACTCCCCATCGAGGATCGCCCTCGCGAGAAGCTGCTCAAGCGCGGCGCGCGGGGTCTCAAGGACGAGGAGTTGTTGGCGGTGCTGCTGGGTCACGGCGTCAAGGGCCGCCCTGTGTGTGTTCCAGGTCGCCCGCGACATCGTGAAGCTGCTGAAGGCGCACCAGCAGGAGTTGTCCGTTCAGGACCTGCAGAGGCTCGAAGGCGTCGGCGCCGCCAAGGCGTGTCTCCTCGTCGTGGCGCTGGAACTGGCCCGGCGGTACGTGGGTGAGAAGGGCCGGGTCATCAACGAGATCGAAGACCTGCTCCCGCTCATCGGCCACCTCGCCGACGAAAAGCAGGAGCACTTCCTGTGCGTCACCCTCACCGGCGCCGGCGAGGTCATCGCCAAACGCCTCATCACGGTCGGTCTGCTCGACTCCAGCCAAGTCCACCCCCGCGAGGTCTTCGCCGACGCCCTCACCGACCGCGCCGCCGCCGTCCTCCTCGCCCACAACCACCCTAACGGCATCCTCGAACCCAGCGCCGAGGACCTGGAGATCACCTGCCGGCTGGTGGAAGCGGAGAAGCTGTTGGGCGTCGAAGTCGTCGACCACGTCATCGTGACGACGAAGGGGTGGGTGAGCATGAGGCGTGAGGGGCAGCTCCCGGGGTGAACTCAATACCCGAGGTGCGACATGCCGACACCGGCAACCAGCGACGGCCACCGAGTTCTGACCGCAGCGGCCAGCCAACCACTGATGGGCAAGCTTGTCGACGCTGCATGGATCGCCGAACATGAGCAGGCGGACCCCAAACCCAGGCTTCTCGAGTTCGCGCAGAGCCCTTCGCTGCCAGATGTGCTCCGGACATACGAATGTTGGCTGACGGCAGTCTCGAGTGTCGATGCGAATAGGGTCTCGGAATACTGGAGGCGCCTTAGCAGTGAGCGGTCAACTCACGACAGTGCAACTGCCGAACTGGCTTTGCTCCACCACCAAGTGAAGTCCGGCTTCTCACTCACCTTCTGGCCTGCGAACGTGAGCGGCCCCGAATGGATCGCGGAGCTGAACGGCAAACGCCTGGCAGTTGAGGTGAAGCGGTTCACCCCCGAGGAGCCCTTTGGCGCGGAGGAAGGAGTGGTCACGGGGAGTGTTGGCTCTGATATCGAGGAGATCGTCGCGGAGATCGAGAAGCGGCGTCTGGATGCGAAGAAGCAGCTCAAGGCAGCGAAGAACGCAGCCTGCACGTGTCTGGGTGTCGATCTGACCGAACGTGTATCCCTGGCGCAGATGCGAAACCCCATGATGGAGCCGTTCCTCCGGGAAGGTCTACAGCCTACGCTGGATCAGCACACTATACCGGACATGCTGGTAGTGTTCTGTGTGTCGGTGATCCACCCAGAGTTGTTCGGCCCACCGATAGTGCTGTGCCGCCAGACGAAGGGTGCGCGGGACGGCCGATGACTGTGGCCGCGTGACCTCACACTGGAAGGAGACCAGAGCAATGCACGTCCCCGATGTGCTGGCAGGTAAGACCGTGCACATTCCCGTTCGAATCGTCAAAGGCCGGGTCACGTTCTTCTACTCCAAGCGTGGCACGATGCCGACACTGCAGGACGGAGCGGTCGGTGAGTTGGTATTGCCCGAGTACGCCGTCCTGGATGAGACGGCGAAGCACGCCATCACGGAGGAGCGCCAAGTCCAGCTCTTCGACAAGGGCGAACGGATCCGGCTGGGGTTCAACGGGAACCTGATTGACCGGGACTACCTCAAGCGAACAGAGGAATGGGACGACGCGCTTCCCGTGGTGGCAGGGCTTACCCGTCTCGTCTCGGTCCTCCTAGACAAGCCGCTCTTCCTGTTGCTCCGCGGCACGAAGAAAGCCCAACTGCGGGGCGGTGCGTGCGAGATTCCCGCCTTGGATCGTGAGAAAGCGGGAAGCCTGAACCACGCCTACACGCTCGTCTCCGAGCGCTTCCAGCCGAGTCGGCGCTCGCACACTGGTAACGTGTTCCGCGTGGCGTTCTACCGTGAGCCGGACAAGGAGGGGAAGGAGCGCTGGCGGCGACTCGCAGACCTGCGGGACAGGCACGAGGCGGAGTACGAGCGGGAAGCACTGTTGGGGACCGATGTTGTCGGGCCGCATAGCGCGCCTCCGCAGCCCATGTCCCCGGGCCGCGATCAGCCCCGGTTACAGTTCTGACCTCCGCGACTCTGGCGGTCCGTTGTGATCCGTTGCGAGGCGAGACCGCGATGGATTGACGGATGGGTTGGGCGCGCATAGCGAGTGTTTGTCTGGGTCCCCGTGCGGGAGGCGCAACCCCTATCATGGCAGGTCGAACGCGCCGAATGCATCGCCAGGAAGAGCGCGAAGATTGTGGGGGTGATCGGCCAAGGACTTGCAGAGACCCAATGAAAAGCGGGGTTTCTGCGGGAGGGTCCGCGGGAAGCCCTGGAATCTTCGCGGAGATTTTGCAGCGGAATGCGCAAGTCCTTGAACGAGCAAGTATCCCTGTGAAACGCACGCAGCCCACGGCCGTTCGGTTCGACGGGTTTGTGGTGGAAACCAACATTCACTACCCGACGGATTCGAGTCTGCTGTTGGACGGTCTGCGGGTGCTGTTGCGGCTGGTGACAGCGTTGAGTGCGGAGACGGGACTGTCGGGGTGGCGGCAGCACCGCTATTTGCTGAAGGTCGGGAAGGCGCTGCACCGGAGGATCGACAAGGCGGGACGCAGTCGCGGAAAGGACCGCGACGCGCGTCTGCAGGCGCACTACGGGGAACTGCTCGCGCATGTGGAAGGGATCGCGGCACGGTGCGAGGAGACGCTGACGGCGGTAGCGAACCAGGAGCACGCAGGGGACGTGTTGGCGCAAATGGTTCGGGACGCCCTGACTCAGGAGTTGCGCGAGCGCCTGGCGTTGACGGCGCGGGTGTGCGACCAGACCACGCGCCGCACGCAGCAGGGCGAGACGGTGCCCGCGGCGGAGAAGCTGTTCAGTCTGTTTGAGCCGCACACGGAAATGCGAAACCGCGGCAAGCGTCCCGATCGACACCGGGGCCGTGCTTTCAAAGTTCAGTATTGACAGAGCGACCATGATGGGATACTCTCAGCGGCGAACGAAGGACGAAGACAGCGGAG
>PEVN01000348.1:0-20236 GCA_002779825.1 Armatimonadetes bacterium CG06_land_8_20_14_3_00_66_21
GCGCGAGATTGGTGATCGGTTCTCTGTCCCGTGGAAGTGCCGTTTTCTTTCCGCACACCTTGACAGGTTGCTACATAGCAGGACTTGCGTGGTGTGCGCGACCTTTCGGTCCCCATGGTTGAAACCATGGGCTATTGTCACGTGGTCCTTTCAGGACCGGCCGGGTGAGACGAGATGGGTCTTCGCCTCGCCGGTGCGTCCAGAAGGGACACAACGATAATGCCGGTATTTGGATCATGACGCCCCCCGGTGTCAACCCAAAACACCGGCACTTCCAGTGCCAGTGCCTGTATTTTGAGCCAATAGGCGCGTCTGCTTGGATACGAAACGTCGGGGATTCTGTACAAGTCCCGACTTTTCGGAACAGAATCCCCGACGCAAGATGTCGGCACAGACGGCCCAGTGCCGACATTTTTCGTCAGGGAAACCAGTCCCAGCCGGCCTCCTACTCTTGCCCCGCCGCCACCAACTCCCGATACCCCCGCGCCACCAAGTCGGCCTTCAGCACCGCGCCTTCAGCGGGGACAAACCCGGAGACCCGTCGCCCGCCAAGGAGCCGCACTTCGGCGCCAGGCTGTCCGCGATACACGACGGCCGCTCCCTCCGCGCCCGAGTCTTCCTGGGTCAGCGCAAGAGTTTGCGGCAGTTCGTACGTCCCCGCCAACACCTCCACCACCAGCCCGACCGCGGGCACCGCCGCCGCCTGCTTCCGCGCCCGCACCGCGTCACGAGCGCGGCCAAGCGTGGCAAAGGGCCCGTCGGTCCGTTGCGCGTTGGGAGCGGCAAGCCTGCCCGACCACTGGTCGTTGCCGTTGGTGGCGACGTAGAGGTCGGCCGCCCAGAGCTGAGCGCAACACAGGCACGTTCCCAACAACAGCAGCCGGAGTGCCCCAAGCGTTCTCATGCGCACGTTCTCCTTGGCTTCCCCGCCGATGGCTCAGAAACCACGCATACAGGTCCGGGTTGTCGTACGCCGCCGTCCACGAATCATGGCCGGCCTCGGGGTAGACGGTGAGTCTGACGTCGCCGCCGAAGCTCTTCAGCGCCTCGACCATGTTCTGCGATTCGCTGAGTGGCACCACTTCGGCCTTGGCGCCGTGGAACACCCAAGCAGGAATGTGCGCGAGGTGTCGCGTCAGCCGCGGCGCGCCGCCCCCGCAAATGGGAGCAAGAGCAGCGAAGCGGTTCGGTCGGGCAATCGCGAGCGCCCACGTGCCGAACCCGCCCATGCTGAGCCCGGTACGGTAGACGCGGTCCTCGTCAATGCGATAGGTGGCGACGATTTGATCGAGCAGGGCGTCAAGGGATTCTACGTCCCACCACCTGTTCTCGGGGCACTGGGGCGACACGACCACGAAGGGAAGGCCCTTGCCTTGCTCAACGAGCTTTACTGGGCCGTGGAGCTTCACCTTCTCCAGGTCGCCGCCGCGCTCGCCGGCGCCGTGGAGGAACAGGAGCAGCGGCCACTTCTCGTCGGTGTCTTCGTAGCCCTCGGGAAGGTAGAGCAGGTAGTTGGCGGAGACGACTTTGGTGATTGTCTTCTCGAATGCATTGGCAGACTGACGGGCTTGGTTGGGCACGCGGCTTAGCTTTTCATTGGTGTTCGGTGCGGAGGCAGGAGGGTGCAGACGCTGTGCCGAACTCACTTCCGTGGCTTCGGCAGTCGCTGCCGAGTGTACACTGCTCGGCGCCGGAACGAAAGAGAGGCGACCGACAACGCTTGGGGAGTTCAGCCTTGACCACCTCGATTCCCGCCGCTTCCGCCCTGCTGATTCTGGGGCTTCTCGCTCCGTGCCTCTCGGCGGCAGGCTCGGGTGAGTTGCGCTTTGACGACCGGCCCGACCGGGTGGTGCTTGGCAACGCGCGACTCACCATGGCACTCGGCAAGGTCCAGAAGGGCGCCGTTGTGTCGCTGGTCGAGACCGGCGCCGGGCGCGAACTCATCGCCGACCAGACCGCGCCCAGTCTCTTTACCTTGGCGTTCTATGAGCGCAACAAGCTGGCCGGACCGCGCCTCTACGTTGCCAGCGCACAGGCGGAGCGCGTCCGGCTGGAGCCCCGGAGCGAAGGTGACTCGGTAGTCACCCAACTCGAGTTCGAGAATGTCGGCGGGCGACAGATCAACGTGTCCTGCACAGCGACCCTTCGACGTGCGGACCCGGTCGTCCGCTGGCGCTTCTCTGCCGTCGTCCCCGAGACGCTTGTCCTCGAGGCGGCGGTTTTCCCGCAGCTCGTGCTCCGAGCGCCGCTGAGCGCAGACCATCCGGAGGACGCCGTTGTGACCGGCGCGACGAAGGGCGGCATCTATCAGCGGGTCCAGGACTGGAAGCCCAACACGCACCTCTCCTTCACTCAGCCGGGATCGCTGGCGGCGCAGTTTGGATGCTACTACGATGCAGCATCCGGGGTGTACACGGCGTGTGAGGACGCGACCGGGCGGCCGAAGGTGTTGGACGTGCTCCGAACCGCAGAGGGGCTGCTGATCCAGTGGCAGCACCAGTGCTTCGACTCGGGTCGGTTCGACCTGGAGTACGCGGTCGCCACCACCACCTTCGCCACCTCAGAGCCGTCCCGCCTCACCGACTGGCGCGACGCGGCCGACCTGTACAAGCAGTGGGCCGTCCGACAGCCCTGGTGCGCCCTCACCTTTGCTGAGCGCCCCGACGTGCCGGCGTGGATGAAGTCCGGCCCGGCGATGGTCCGCTTCAACCGGGCGTGGTTGGCAGACCCGCCGCGGATTGAGACTTGGTTGGAGCAGTACTGGCGGAAGTCCTTCCCGAGCGCAGTGCCGCTGATTACCGCCTACTGGGGCTGGGAGAAAGTGGACACGTGGGTCACGCCCGACTACTTCCCCGTGTTCCCGTCGGACGAGGCGTTTGCGCAACTCGTCAACCGCACCCGCGCGCTGGGTTGCCACGCGTTTACGTGGCCCTCCGGCTACCACTACACCCTGACCTACAAGGCGCGGGACGACGGCACGTTCGAGTGGGACGACCGGGAGCGCTTTCAGCAAGTGGCGGAGCCGCACGCCATCCACAACCGCGACGGGAAGCTCCTGCGACGGAAGGCGAGCTGGCTGCGTGGCGGTGAGAACGCCTGCCTGTGTCCTGGAGACCCGTGGACGATCGACTGGTTCAACCAGCTCGCCGGGCAGCTCGTGAAGCGAGGCGCCGAGATTGTGCAGGTCGACCAGGTGGTCGGCGGCGCGTTCCCGTCCTGCTACAGCACGACTCACGGCCACCCGCCTGGACCGGGCCCATGGATGACCGAGGTGTTCCACAAGCAACTGCGGACGATGCTGGCGGAGTGCCGCAAGGTGAACCCGGAAGCAGTGGTGTGCTTCGAGGAGCCAAACGAACTCTTCCTGCAGGAGGCAGCGCTCCAAGACTGTCGCGACTGGGAGGTCCTGCGCCGCCAGCCGTCGGCCGAGCCGGCTTCTGTGTTCAACTACCTCTATCACGAGTATTTGCCCACATTCCAGAGCACCCCTCGGGCCGGCGACAAGCTGATGTCAGCGGACTGCCTCGTCAATGGGCAGCTCCCGCACTTCGTCCCGTCGAAGTTCCTTGGACCAGGACCGCTGCTGCGGAATGGTGACTTCGAGGAGTGGACGGACGGGGTGCCCACCGGCTGGGACAAAGTGCCAGGCTATCAGGGCGCTGTGTGGAACGGGCGCTGCTTCCGCGACGACGCGGAGCGGCCCGGCGGCGGCGCCAGCTTGCGGCTGCAGAACGACAAGGACGAGGACGGCGTTCAGGTGTCGCAGAACGTCGCGCTGTGTGACAGCTTCGCCGCGGGTGGGGCGTATCGGCTGAGCGTCTGGATGAAAGTAGCGGAACTCGCGAAGCGGAACAGCCTCGCGCTCGCGGCGCTGACGACCGACCTGCAGTCCAAAGGCGGTTGGAGCATTTCCCTGCCAGCCAAGTCGGCCGAGTGGACCCGAGGTGAGGTCAACTTCACCTTGCCGAAGGGCGCCGACTTCCTCCGCATAATGCTCCACGTCAACGGCAAGTGCCGGTTGTGGCTCGACGAGGTGACGCTGGAAGCGATCCGCCCCGATGGCCCAGCCGTCCCCGTCATGCGGCCGGAAGTGCCGCCCGACCATGTGCTGATGAAGCAGTGGGTCGAGCTGTTCGCCGGCGAAGGCCGGCCGTACCTGCTGCTGGGGAAGATGCTGCACCCACCGCGGCTGGAGACGCCAGGCATCCAGCAGTCCGGCCACCAGTTCCCCGCGATTCTGCACAACGCCTACTGCGCACCGGACGGCAGTGAGGCCGTTGTGGCGGTCAACGCGACCGACGCGCCACAGACCGGCACGCTGACGTGGCACGCCAAGACCGCGACGGTGCGGCTGGCGCCGTGGGGAGTGAAGCTGCTCAGGGAGTGAGGGCGCTGGAGGGAGAGACAAGGACCGAAGAGACGGCAGGGACGGCAACGACGGCACCCGGCCGGGTCCGCGTGAGGCTCAGCCCGACCCACAGACCCGCTGGCGTCTTCGAGGTCCCTGGTGTCCTTCGAGTCCCAGTCCAGCAGCGGACGCCAGGCCCTCCCCTACTTCGCCCCCGCGCCCTTCGCTGCCCATTCCGCCTTCTTTGCCTCATCGCCCAAATCGCCCCAGGCGCCAGCCAATTGCTCGGCTGCGCGACCCGCATCAGCGCCGCGGTCAGGGGCGGAGACCCTCTTCCAGACTTGGGTGGCCCGCTCCTGCAGGAACGCCCGGGCGCCGTTCTGCCCGTCCAGCTTCTTGACCCGAGCGGTCAAGTCGCGCACCAACGCCGCGCTCTCGCCAGCCGGGCCGAAAGCAATGAGATCCGAGCCAGCGTTGATTGTCTCCCGGTCTCGCCCCTCTGCCTCGCTGTATACGCGGTAGCACAGCCGCAGGTAGGCCACCAGCTCCAAGTCCTGCTTCGCCTTTTCGAGCCATCCCCTTGCTTGCGCCTCCTGCTTCAGGTTCAGGCGGGCGAGCACCACGTTCTCCAGAATCGTCCCCACTGTGCCTGCCGACACCAGCTCCGGTTGCGTGCGCAGGATGCTCTCCCCCAGCGCCAGAGTTCGCCGCAGGTTTTCCGGGGTCGGCTCCACGACGCGGGCGAGCGAAGTCCAGTTCGCGACGGCGTCGGCGAAGGACGGCTGAAGCTCGATGGCGACCTGCGCGCAGCGCCAGCGTTCTGCCGTCTGCTCGGGCCGGTAACGCTCCCCTCCCAGGGCCGCGGCAGTCGACAGCCACGAGCGCCCGAGGCTCAGCGCGCCCGGGTCGTTGGCGGCCAGCCGGCAGGCGTTCTCGAACGCGTCGAGGGCGCCCACATAGTCTTGCTGGATCAAGCGGACCTCGCCCTGCGCCACCGCGACAGCGGGGTTGTCTGGCTCACTGGTTGCGGCTTCCTGAGCGCTGCTCAGGGCCGCAGCCGCCTGGCCCCGGTCGGCCGCGGCCAGTGCCCGGTTCATCGCCCGGTACGCCTCAGGCTTGACCTGGACTGCGGCGCGGAGCCGCTCCGTTTCCTCCGGCTTCCGGTAGAACTCGGTCGCCGCAAACACGGTCGTAGCCACCTCCGCCTGCATCGCAGCCAAGCTGCTCAGCGGGCCGCGGACCTGGTAGTTCAGTACGCAGACGTCGCCTTGGCCGCGCCAGACCCGCGCCGTCACCGTCACCGGGAGCGTAGCCGATTCCGGACCCGGGCCCGTCTCCACAGCGCCATCGATCAGGCAAGCGTCTCGCCCTTCCACGCCCAGCGTCCGCAGGTCGCTTCCCGGCGGCGGGCGGCGGACCCAAATGGGCGACTTCGCGACGCTATCGCGCGTCTGACCACGTGCTGCAAACGGCAGCGGACCCAGGTGGGCCGCGGCAACCAACAGGTACTCCGGGACGGCAACCGCAAGCCACTCCCCCGTCTCGCTTTTCGAGGCATTCTCGAACGTGGCCACGCCAAAGGCGGCGGCAAGCCGCTGCTTTCGACAAACGTCCTCAGCGTCGAAACCGGGCGGCGGCTCAACCAATTCCACCCCAACGGGCTTGCTCCGCATGAGGTCTCGCCCCAGGCGCGTGCGAAACGTCAACTCGTGCTTGCCGGGCTTGAACCCAGTCGTGTCCCAGGCCCCAGTGAGGGGGAGACCGGCCGTATTGGTGATGATCTTCCGGTCCACTTCGAATGCGGAGTCTGAGACTTCCTTCTGATCCTCGACCCACCCCACCAACAACACCCCCTCCCCAAGGACGAAGCGGGCGCCTTCCTTCGGCGCCTTGAGCAGCAAGGGAGCGCCGGCATGGAGGGCAGAGGAAACCAAGAGGGTCAGCAGAGCTGCCCCGCCAAGGGGGTATGAGGGTAGCGCACGCATGATTGTCAGCTTGCCGCGTCTAAGAGCGCCTCCACCGCAGCTCTCAACTCCTTCATGTTCGGCGGCTTGTCGAGGAACCTGTCGGCGGGCAGGTAGTCGGGATCGAGACCCATCCCAAGCCCGGCCTCGTCCTTGACCCCGCTCAGCAGCAGGATGGGGATGCCGCAAGTGCTGTCGTCGCCCTTCAAGTCCCGACACACCTGGTCGCCGCTCAACCCGGGCATCAGCATGTCCAGGACAACGAGATCGGGCCGATGGAGGCGCGCAACCTCGAGCCCTTCCAGTCCATCGCCTGCCTCAATCACCGAGTGTCCCCAAAACTCCAGGCTGGAGCGGAGGGACTTGCGGATGCTCTCATCGTCGTCGCAGACCAGTACGGTCTTCTTCTCGGGCACAGGAGGCACTTCTCCTTGAAGGGACCAGATTGGCGGACGAGCCACTGGTTCAGGTCCTCAGGTGGCCCAGGATTGTAGCACATCTACCAACGCGGACTGCGCAGTGGGCGGGGTGTTACAATGTCGGTTCGCCGCCGGGTCGCGTCACTTGGCCGCCCGCACTTCCCGTTTTGCGAGACAGGACTCCATGCCCGATTTCCACCTCAAAGCTGACTTCGCCGCTACTGGCGACCAACCCAAAGCCATCGACGAGTTGGTTGCCGGTCTGAGCGAGGGCCTCCGAGACCAGGTACTCGTGGGCGTGACCGGCTCAGGGAAGACGTTCACCATGGCCAACGTCATCGCCCGGGTGAACCGGCCGGCGTTGGTCATTGCTCACAACAAGACCTTGGCGGCCCAGCTCTGCTCGGAGTTCCGCGAGTTCTTCCCCGACAGCTCGGTAGGCTACTTCGTCAGCTTCTACGACTACTATCAGCCGGAGGCGTATCTTCCCCAGACCGACACGTACATCGCCAAGGATTCCAGCATCAACGAGGAGATCGACCGACTGCGTCACGCCGCCACCCAGTCGCTCAGCGAGCGACGCGACGTGGTGGTCGTCGCCAGCGTGTCGTGCATCTACGGGCTCGGCGCGCCGGACGTCTACCGCGAACAGACCCTCCAACTGAAGTGCGGGGAGAGCTACCAGCGGCGCGACCTGCTCGCGCAGCTCGTCAACATGCAGTTTCGCCGAAACGACGTCAACCTCACTCGCGGGACGTTCCGGGTTCGCGGCGATGTGCTGGAGATCTACCCGGTCGATGAAGAGATCATCACCCGACTCGACTTCTTCGGCGACGAGTTGGATCAGGTTGCGCTCATCGACCCGCTCACCGGGGAGGTGACGCAGGCGCTGGACGTGATCACCTTCTTCCCCGCCACCCACTACGTGGCGGAGGAAGACCGGTTGGAGCGCGCCATCAAGTCCATCGAGGAGGAGCTGGCCGAGCGGCTGGACTGGTTCGCCAAGCAGGGGAAGCTGCTGGAGTACCAGCGCCTGGAACAGCGCACCAACTACGACCTGGAAATGCTCCGCGAGATCGGCTACTGCACCGGCATCGAGAACTACTCGCGCCACCTCGACGGCCGGCAGGCCGGCGAGCCACCGTGGACACTGCTGGACTACTTCCCCGAGGACTACCTGCTGATCATCGACGAATCGCACCAGACGATCCCGCAGGTCAATGCAATGTACGCCGGCGACCGTTCGCGGAAAGACACGCTGGTGACCCACGGCTTCCGCCTGCCCTCTGCCTACGACAACCGCCCGCTGAAGTTCGAGGAGTTCCTGGGCCGCATGGGCCAGACACTCTACACCTCCGCTACGCCCGGCCCGTTCGAGCTGAAGCGCGCCGGCAAGCTGGTCGAGCAGATCATCCGACCGACCGGGCTGGTGGACCCAGTGATCGACGTGCGCGAGACCCGTCACCAGATCGACGACTTGCTCAACGAGATTCGGGAGCGCGTCGCCAAGAGCCAGCGCGTGCTCGTAACCACCCTCACCAAGCGCATGGCGGAAGACCTGACCGAGTACCTGTTGGAGCTTGATATCAAGGTGCAGTACCTCCACTCCGACGTTCCGACTCTGGAGCGCCAGGAAATCCTCCGCGACCTGCGCACCGGGAAGTACGACGTCCTGGTCGGCATCAACCTCTTGCGCGAGGGACTGGACCTACCCGAAGTCACGTTGGTCGCGATTCTCGACGCCGACAAAGAGGGGTTCCTGCGGTCTGACACCTCACTGATCCAAACCATCGGGCGCGCCGCCCGCCATATCGACGGACAGGTCATCCTGTACGCCGATATCATCACCGGCTCTATGCAGCGGGCCATCGACGAGACGAATCGCCGCCGCGGGCTCCAGGAGGAGTACAACGAGAAGTACGGCATCACCCCCGAGTCAATCCACAAAGCCGTCCGCGACATCATCGAGTCCAAGCAAACCACGGCCATCAAGGCGCGCTACCTGGAGCACGACGAGACCGGTCTCGAAAACGCCGAAGATCTCGCAGCGGCAATCCTGCGGCTGGAGAAGGAGATGAAGGAGGCCGCCAAGTCCCTGGAGTTCGAGAAGGCGGCCGAACTGCGCGACGAGATGCGGACGTTGCAGAAGCGGTTGGGGGAGGCGGGGACACGGTAGATGCCGGCCCGACGGTGGTGACCCAGCGGGCGATGACTTGCCCGCCCGCCCGTTAGTGGCTGGCGGGCCGTAGGTGTCTGGCTGGCTGCCGCATCCGGCTTGGCGCTGCTGCTGGGAGGCGGTATCATAGGCAAGCAGGAGATTCGACGATCGGTGCCCGGCCGCAGATCAAGCGCGAAGTGTTGGGTGGAGAGATCTACCAAGTACTACTCTCTTGGACGCTTCGTGGTGAGCGCCCCCGGCGTCTGCGGAGGGCGCCCGACATTCAAGCGTACACGCCTCGATGTTCGGCACGCAATTGCGCTCATTGCGTCGGGAGGGACACTCGACCAAGTGGCCTCAGCATACGGGGTGCCGCCTGAGGCGGTGCGTGAGGCTGTTACCCTCGCCGGCCGGGCGTTTGAGGAGCAGGCTAGAGCATCCGCTGGAGTTCCATGGTCGTCGACGACGAACACCGCAATGGCATGGTGAAAGTCGTCCGCGTGACCGACAGGGGAATCCGCTTCTACGAGGTCGGCCAGTCTCGGGTGCAAACCCGTCTGGGGCTCACAACTGCATAGCAGGAGTCCATTGATGCCCAAAGTCCTCATAACCGACAAGATTGCCCCCGAAGGGGTCCGCATCCTTGAGCAGGCCGCCGAGGTCGAGTACCGCACCGGCCTGAGTGAGTCCGAGATCGTCGAAGTGATCGGCGGCTTTGACGCACTGATCGTCCGCAGCCAGACCAAGGTCACGCAGCCGATCATCGCGGCTGCCGACCGGTTGAAGGTCATTGGCCGGGCGGGAGTCGGTGTAGACAACATCGATACCGATGCCGCCACGGCGAAAGGCATTGTGGTGGTCAACTCACCGGGCGGGAACTCGGTTGCCGTCGCTGAGCACACCATGGCGCTCCTGCTCTCAATGCCGCGCCGGCTCCCGGCGGCCCATGCGTCGGTGGCGCGGGGCGAGTGGCGGCGCAGCGACTACGTGGGTGTGCAGCTCCAAGGGAAGACGTTGGGCATGATCGGGCTCGGACGCGTCGGCTCGGAGGTGGCCAAGCGCGCGGCAAGCTTCGGGATGCGGCTGGTCGGGTACGACCCGTTTCTGGCGCAGGCCCGGGCGAAGGCGCTGGGCGTTGAGCTGTGCGGCGTGGACGAGGTGCTCGCTCAAGCCGACTTCCTCACCCTCCACTCACCACTCACGCCGGAGACCCGCCACCTGATTGGCGCCGAGGCATTCGGGAAGATGAAGCGCGGCGCCTTCATCGTCAACTGCGCGCGCGGAGGCATCCTGGATGAAGACGCACTGGTAGACGCCATCGAGGCGGGGCATCTCGCTGGTGCAGCGCTCGACGTGTTCGAGACGGAGCCGTCAGTCAACCAGCGGCTGCTCCACTGTGAGCGGGTGGTACTCACCCCGCACTTGGGCGCTTCCACCAAGGAGGCGCAGGTCGATGTGGCGGTTGACGTGGCCGAGCAAGTCAAGGACATGCTGGAAGGGCGTGCACCGCGCACGCCGGTGAATGTCCCCGTTCTGCCGAAAGAGGTGCTGGAAGCCCTGCGGCCGCACATGCAGTTGGCGAGCAAGTTGGGCTTTCTCCAGGCCCGGCTTACACGCGGGCAGATGGTTTCCGTGGAGTTGGCATACCGAGGCAAGCTTGCCAAGGAGGAAACAGGCGTCCTCACCCGGTCGTTCCTGACCGGGCTGATGCAGTCCCTTCTCGGCGGCGGCATCAACCTCGTCAATGCGCCGATCGTCGCCGAAGCCCGGGGCGTCGATGTTCTGGAGTCGAAGCGTCAGGAAGCCGCCGACTATGCCAGCCTGATCTCCACCAAGGTATCCACTCAGGAAGGCGCGCACCTTATCGAGGGTACCGTGTTCGGCGAAGGCAACCCGCGGATCGTGGCCATCGACGGCTATCGCATCGACGTTGTGCCGCAGGGGCAAATCTTGATCGTCTACCACTTGGACAAGCCTGGGATCATCGGCCGAGCCTGCCAGGTGCTGGGCGACGCCAATATCAACATCGCCGCGATGCAGGTCGGCCGCGTGGAGATCGGCGGCGACTCGGTGATGGTGCTGAACGTGGACTCGCCGGTGCCGCCCGACGTGGTTGCCGAGATTGCGAAGCTGGAACTCATCTCCGGTGTAACGCCCGTCGATTTCGAGACGGCAGTGGACGCCAGCGGACTGGGTTTGGTCTAGCTTGTGGGTGACAAACTCCAAGTCCTGGTCACCAATGACGACGGCCCCCATGCGCCCGCCCTGGCGCTGATGCGGGAGGCGTTCTCTCTGTTCGCTGACGTCGTTGTCGTCGTGCCGGAGCGGCCTCGAAGCGCCTGCGGACACGCAGTTACGCTGCACAAGCCACTACGCCTCAACGAGCATAAGGGAACTGATGGCAGCAGCCTGTTCACCTGCAACGGCTTCCCCTCCGACTGTGTAACGCTTGGCGCCGAGCACCTCTGCTCCCGGACACCCGACGTGGTAGTCTCCGGCATCAACCAGGGCGCCAACCTGGGGGACGACGTGACGTACTCGGGCACGGTCGCCGGCGCCATGGAGGCCATCGTGTTCGGGATGAAGGGGTTCTCCATCTCCGTGACCGCCCATGAGGACCCGCGCGTCGACGTCGCCGTGCCCTTCGCTGCCCGCTTGGTCAGGCTCATCGCAGAGCGCGGGCTGCCGGAGCGGACACTCCTCAATGTCAACGTCCCGAACTGCGCGCCGGCCGACGTTCAGGGAGTCGTCCTGACCAGGCTGGGACGCCGAAGCTACCGGGGCAGCGCGGAGAAACGGACGGAACCGCGGGGCGGAGTGTACTACTGGCGCTCCGGGCATCTTCCCGACTTCCAGGCCGACCCGGGCACCGATCTCGCCGCCATCGCTGAGAACAAGATCTCGGTAACGCCGCTCTCGCTGGACCTGACGGCGGTCGAGGCGTTTGGCGAGTTTGCTGCGTGGGAACTCGGGTGGACGGAACTCCCCGCCGACCTCCCCTGACCGGTGGGCGTGCCGTTGGTGCTCACTCACCCGGACCGCACGCTGTCTATCCCTTGCTCGGCCAACGCAGACAGCTCGCCAGCGTCCAGCCAGAGGCCTTCACAGGTGGGGCAGCGGTCCACGCGAACGGCGCCCTCCTTCAGCACCTCCCGCTGCAACACGGCAGTGCACCCCGGACAGAGGAGCATCGCCCGGGTCTCGAACGAGGCGTCGAGGGTGATCCCCACTTCTCCCAGCAGTCGCTGGAAGAACGCAACCTCCGTCGGCCCAGGCGCGACGATCTTCCGGAGTTCGCCCGCCTCCAGCCAGACGCCCGCGCACTCTTTGCAGTTATCGACACGAACGTCGTCGAGTTCCTCGATGCTCAGGGGCTCGTCGCACCGTGGGCACAGCTTCCCGCGCTGCACGGCCAATGGTGCGGCGCAGGCCCAGCACACGAGGCTGGAGACCGGGTTGGACTCCCCGCAATTCGGGCATGCCACCCGCACCAGCACCGTCACCGCCTGGCGCGCCTTCTGCCGAACGCCGGCCCGACGCCCCCCGGCGCCCTCAGCGGGTCGCGTTTCTGAGGCGCCGCCGTGCAGGCGCTCGTGAATGACCTGGAGTTCCCGGTCATCGAGCCAGACTCCCTTGCACTTCGCGCACCCGTCCAGCGTGAGGCCGGGCGTGTGGTCCAGTGTGAAAGGGAACAGGCCAACGCCGCAGTTCGGGCAGCGTTTCCGCGTTCTCGGCTCCGGCTCGTATGCCTCAGGCTCGAACCGCTCCTCGACCTCCTTCAGCAAGCCATCCTGCCGACGGGCAGCGGCTGTCAGCTCGCCTCGGTCAAACCAGACGCCACCGCAGTGCTCACACCCCTCGACCGAAACGCTGCCGAAGCCCGCCTTCCTCAGTGTCGACCTACAGTGTGGACAGCTTCTCATGGTGACCGCCTCCAGTGATGCGTCCAGGCTCTCCCAGGACACACCGCTATGTGCACCGCTTCCCCCATGGTTCCTGCATTGGGACGACTCTCCTGGACCGGCTCCGGTGCGGCCGCCACCCACGAAGGACTTCGCGGGGCGGCGGCGAATGGTCTTGAGTCCAAGCGCAAGGAGAACCACTGCATGCAGAGACGTCCGTCCTTCGGGCCGACGGCAACGCGGCTCAACGCCCATTCGTTCATCGCGGTACTGAGTTTCCTGTCTGCGCTGTCCCCGGCCCGGCTCGGTGTCGCGGCCGCAGACCCGGCACCCTCGGTCTTGGAGTCCGGTTTTGAGAACGGACTCCGAGACTGGAGCCACCAGGGCGAGGCGGACTTCGCGGCGGTCACGGATCAGCCCCATGAAGGCAGGCAGTGTGCGCAGCTCGCTGTACGTGCCGGCGTGGAGCTGCACTGGCAACAGCTCTACCGGGAGTTCGGGCCCGTCCGGTACGGCGACGCGTTCCAGGTGACGCTCTGGGTGCGGTCGCAGGGGGTCGCCGATGGCACCGGCGCCTATGCGGCGCTGCAGTTCCTCGACGCAGGCGGCCAACGGATCGGTATCGAGCACAGCAAACTCAACTTGGGCAACGGCGCTAAGGGCTGGCAACAACTGACCATCGAGGGGGTGGCCCCGAAAGGTACCGAGAAGGGCCGGGTGGACCTGATCCTGAACTCCCACGCCACGGCGTGGTTCGATGAGGTGAACGTTGTGCAGACTGGACAGAGGGACGAATGGCCGGACCTCGGCGATGCCGAACGCAGCCTCGTGGTCCGTACGGAGTCCGTGATTCTCCCCACGTTCGGCGGCGTTGGCTTCCACGTCTTCCATCACACCCACGACATCCCGCAGACAATGCTGGATCAGGTCGTCGTCAAGCGGTGGCGCGAGGTGAACCCCTCGTTCGCCCGCCTGAATGACAGATGGGACTGGGACCATGAGAAGCTCGACAAGGTCGCCGAGTACCTCCTGCGCTTCAGGGTCACCGGCACTGAGGTCTACATGACCACTTGGGGACCGAAGGACACGCAGCCCGGCGAAGACCGACGCGCCTACGCCAGCCGGGAGATCGACAACCTGGAGTACCTGATTCGCGAGAAAGGGTGCACCAACGTCAAGTGGTACTGCATGACCAATGAGCTGTCACTTGGCAAATGGGGTTCGCTCATCAGCGATCTGCCCAAGTTCAGGGACTACCACCAGGAGCTGTTCGACGAACTGAAGCGCCGGAACCTGCCGGTCGGCTTGCTGGCGACAGACGCCTCGCCGCTGAGCTACTGGCACAGCATCAAGTGGGCGACGGAGAACATGGACGAGATCACCGCTGTGTACGGCGGACACCACTACCTCAACGACAACCCGCTGGGCGATGAGCGGTTCTACCCGTGGTTCCTCTCGAAGCTGCAGTGGGGCGTCGGGCTGGCGAAGGCGAAGGGCAAAGACTTCCTGCTGGGCGAGTTCGGCTGCAAACAGGACGGCCGAACCGTGGACGGCGTCAAGCGCGATGTGTGTATCTACTGGGATACCCCGGCTGAGCCGATGGTCGCGATCCAGTTGTGCGAAGCCGCCCTCGCCGCGATCAACGCCGGTGTATACGCCATGGGCAACTGGACCTTCATGGACTTCCCCGACGACTACAACAAGGCGTACCTCAACAAGTGGGGCATGTTCAAGTGGACGGGAAGCGACTGCTCAACCCGCGCCCACTACTACGCCTACGGGTTGCTCACCAAGTTCTTCCGCGGCCCGGCGACAGTGTTCCGGGTGGACTGTAGCGATCCGTACCTGCGGGCCGCCGCCGTCCAACACCACGGCGCGAAGACGTATTCGGTCGCGGTGATCAGCCGGTATCCAGGCGAGGCACCGTTTTCCCTGACGCTGGAAAGTGCCCCACCGACGCTGGCGCTGCGCAAGTACGTGTACGACCCCAAGCGGGTGCCCCAGAACCCGTTCGGCGACCTCCAGCCACCGGTCGGCAAGGTGGAGATGGCGAACGGCCGCCTTCACGACCGCCTCGGTCCGAACACACTCGTCGTGTACACGACTGCCTACGACGAGGACCCGCCCGCGCCGATGGGCGGCGTTCGCGTCGAAAGGACACCAGACGGCAAGCCTCGCGCAGGATGGCAACCCAGCCCCGAACCCGACTTCTGCTACTACCGAGTGTACCGGTCCCCGGAGGCTCAGTTCGTTCCCTCCCTCGCCAACCAGATCGCCTCGACCGTCGCCACCAGCTTCATCGACGAGAAGACCGAAGCAGGCGCCCCGATCCACTACAAAGTGCTCGCCGTAGACCAATCCGGGAACGCCAGTCCGGCTCCGTAGCCACCCAGCCCCCCAGCACTTGACGCCCGAGACCTGACACGCCAATCACTCCTCCCAGGAGGCGTCCCTTATGAACCTCGCAGCCCGACTGAAGAACCCACTGAACAAGTACCGCCCGATCCCCTTCTGGTCGTGGAACGAACGCCTGACGGTCGACGAGACGCGCCGCCAGATCGCCGAGATGGACAAGGCGGGGATCGGCGGCTACTTCATGCACGCCCGCGGCGGCCTGCAGACGCCGTACCTGGGCGAAGAGTGGATGGACAACATCGCCGCCGGCATCGACGAAGCCCGGAAGCGCGACATGGGTGCCTGGGTCTACGACGAAAACGGCTGGCCCAGCGGTTTCGGCGACGGCCGCGTCAACGGACTCGGGATCGAGTACCAGCAGAAGTACCTACGAATGGACCCCGTAGGGGCGGACCCGGGTGTCCGCCCAGAAGACGAGGACCGCACGATCACCGTTGTTGCCGGCAGCGACGGTCAGCGCCTGCGTTTCCACTACGAAGTGAACCCGTTCTACGTGGACACGCTCGACGCCCACGTCGTCAAGACGTTCATCGAGACCATCCTCGACGAGTATGCCGCACGTTTCCCCGACGACTTGGGCAAGGCGCTGCCGGGTGTGTTCACCGACGAGCCGCAGGTGTCGCGAAACGGCATCCCGTGGTCGTTCACGCTGCCGGGCAAGTACCGGGAGGCATACGACGAGGACCTGCTGCCCCTGCTGCCGCAGCTCTTCTCGCCAGTAGACTTGCCGACCGGGGAGGGCGAGGCTCCCGCCGAGCCGTGCGGCTCGACGCCCTCCGCGGTGACGGCCGCTCGGCGGGAGCCTCGCCCTCCCGTTTCCTACAAGCGCACCCGCTACCGCTTCTGGCATCTGGTGCAGGAGCTGTTTGTGACCAGCTTCACCCAGCAGATGTACGACTGGTGCGAGCGGCACGGCGCGCAACTGACGGGGCACATGGTCCTTGAGGAGACGCTGCTCTCGCAGGTCACCTCCAACGCTGCCGTCATGCCGCACTACGAGTTCTTCCACGTGCCGGGCATGGACTGGCTCGGGAGGCACATCGACCCGCCGACCACACCGCTGCAGGTGGCCTCGGTCGCCCACCAGCTCGGCCGGAAGCAGATCCTGAGCGAGACCTTCGCGCTTTGCGGCTGGAACGTGAGCTGGGAAGAGCTGAAGTGGCTGTTCGAGTGGCAGGCGGTCCGCGGCGTCACCCAGCTCTGCCAGCACCTCGAAGGCTACTCGCTCCGTGGCATCCGCAAGCGCGACTACCCGCCTTCGCTGTTCTACCAGCAGCCGTGGTGGGACAAGTACCGGGCGTTCAACGACTACGTGTCACGGCTGGGGATGCTGTTGGCGGAGGGCGAGGTGCAGTTCGACGTGCTGGTCATCCATCCGCAGTCGTCAGCGTGGCTGGCGTTTGACAATGGGAAGAACGACGGCATCCACGAGCTGTTTCAGCCATTCCTCGACGTGACGAAGACCCTCGAAGGCGCCCACGTCCCGTTCCACTACGGCGACGAGCGAATCCTGGCGCGGCACGGCGAGGTCGAGCTCCGTGGCACAGGGTTCCGAACCTGTGATCGTGGCGCAAGCTTCCCAGCTTGCGGACTCCGAGTCGGCAACCAGCTCTACTTCGCCGTCATCGTCCCACCGTGCGAGACGTTGGCGCGTAGCACCGTGGAACTGCTCCAGCAGTATGCCGACGCCGGCGGCGCGCTTGTCTGGGTCGGGGGAAAGCCCACGCTCGTCGAAGGCGAGCCGAGCGCGGAGCTGCCGGCGCTGGCGCAGCGAGGCGAGTCTGTCCCCGACTGCACCGTCCTGGAGACCTGCCTCCCCAAGCAGGCATACCGACTCTCGGTAATCGACGACCACGGCGCTGAGATCGAGAGAATCGCCGCCACTCACCGGCACTTCGCCGATTACGATGGCCGCGGTCCGGCGGACTTCTACTTCCTGGCGAATGCCGACAACGCCAGCGGCTACGAGGTGGTCGTTCGCCTCCTCGGCAAGTCCGCCGAGCGGCTGGTACTGGAGACAGGCGCCACAGAACCACTCCCGTTCACCCGTGAGGTGAACGAGGTCGCCATCCGCCACACGTTCGCGCCGATGGACTCTCTGGCGTTGCTGGTCTACGCCGACGATCGCGCCCTCCCCGTAGCCATGCCCGCTCTCGTAGCCGTGCCCGCCAAGGGCACGGAGTTCTTGGACTTGGCGTCCAAGGCTACGCCCGCCTCCGTAGCCGTGCCCGCCGAGTGCACGGACTCCTTGGACTCGGCGTCCAAGGCTACGTCGCTCGACGGGGAGTGGGAGCTGCAACTCCTCGATCCCAACGCCCTCACCCTCGACTACTGCGACTTCTGGATCGACCGAAAACTGATCGCGGAGAACGAGCACATCAGCGTGGTTCAGGGCCGGTGCCTGGAGTACGGGCGCCCGGTTGACCTCCGGCTGCGGTTCCCCGTGCGAGCGGCCTGGGACTTCGATCCGGACGGCGAGCTGTACCTCGTCCTGGAACGACCCGACGACTTCCAGATCATGGTGAATGGTGCGCCGCTCACGGCTCACGACGCCGGCCATTACCGGGACACCTCGTTCCGCAAGCTCTCCGTGAAGGGTCTGCTCCGGCCGGGCAGGAACGAGATCCTGCTGGAGACGCGGTTCGCGCAGAGCCCGGCCGTCTACGAGCAGTTGGAAAGAGCCAAGGTCTTCGAGGCCGAGAAGAACAAGCTCACGTTCAACAGCGAGATTGAGGCCGTCTACCTGATCGGCGATTTCGGCGTCGTCACGCCGGAACCATTCGAGCAACTGCCCCGCCACGCGCTCCGCTGCCCGGGCGACTTCCTCCTCACCCGGGCGCCCTCAAGCATCCCGCTCGCCGACCTCGTACAGCACGGCTTGCCCTTCTTCAACGGCACCGTCCGACTCACCCGAACGGTCACGCTTGCCGCCGACGAGATCCACGGCCGCCGCTTCCGCTTCGCCGACATGCGCGCACACGTCGCCAGCCTGTCGGTGAACGGCACGTCAGTCAAGGAGTGGTTCTGGCGGCCCTTTGAAGCGAACCTCGACGGCCTGCTCCAACCCGGCGAGAACGAGTTCGTCCTCGAACTGACCAACGGCCTCCGCAACCTGCTCGGCCCACACCACCTGGAGGAAGGCGAAAGCTACGCCGTCGCCCCGCCGTCGTTCTACAAGGAGCCGAGCGTGTTCGGCTGCGCGGGGCAGTGGAATGAGGGCTATTGCTTTGTGGAGTTCGGGGTGGAAGGGACCCAGATCGCGTAGCACGACACGGAGTCGCACATCAGCCCACCTCCACCGTCAACCTCGGTCCGGACTCCACTCGCTCATACTCCGACCCGATCACCCGAGACCGCTCCCGGTTGCCGTCGTCCACGCCTCGGTCGGCCACGGGGACCAGCCTACACCGCCAGCCATTCCTCAAGGGAGATTCCGGCCTGCTTGAGGAGTTCCCTGACGAACTCCCGGTCCAGCTCGGTCCCGTGCGGGTTCGGGAGGGTCAGTCGGAAGTGTCCGCGAAGCATGTAGGCGTGCTTGCCTCCGACGAAGGGGCCTTCGAACCCCAGTCGCCGGAGCTTGCGGATCAGCAGGCGACGGGAGCAGGGAGGGACCTCAGGCACAGGCGGCTGCCTCAACCAGTTCCGGCTCGCGCGCCGCCACGCCCAGTACGCAGCCATTCAGAGGCGGCGGCGCCTCCCCCGCTCGGAGCCCAGCCGTCACCCACACTTCTATGGCGTCGATCAGGTTGGAGCGCGCCTCTTCGAGGTTCGCCCCCTGAGTCAGGCAGCCCGGAAGCGCCGGCACGAACACTACCACGCAGTCGAAGTCGCTCCCTTTCCGGTATTCCGCCATCGTCAGCGCTTCCCGGACGTATCGGCTAAGACTAACAAACGCCATGAGATGCTGCTCCCGGACTTGGGTTACGTGAGGGGATGATAGCAGCCAAGTCCGGCCGCTGTCAAGAGCCGTGCCGCGGCGGAGTCTGCCCCGAGTGCGTACCAGCGAGGGGGAGGAGGAGAAGACGCGCCTTCCGGCAGTTCGCTGCTGGGTGGCGGCCGGCGAGGCGCGCTCCCGAGGTTCAGGCAGCCTTCCCTCGCCGGGCTCCTCGACGAATACCCAGGCGCTGGCGCACTTCGTCCAGCGGAATCCGGCCCTCACGGCGACCTCGGTCGCGGAAGCGCTCGACCATAGCGATGAAGTCCGGGTTGCTGCCCAGAGACCAAGCCTCCACCTCGGCTTCATCCACCTGGAGCACTCCCACAACGGCCGTCCCGTTCCGGGTGAGCACTACCGGCTCAGCCTTCGCGAACTGGACCAGCTCGAGGAGGCTCAGGTTCTGGCCCTCAAGCGCGAGTCGTTTCATAGGCGGACCTCCTCGCGGCCGATGAGGAGACGCTCTCCTTGCTTTCGGCCGACAGCAACGATTCTAACACATGAGGGACGCGCCTCCACATCGTAGAAGACGCGGAGGTCCCCGATCCGCAACTCCCACGGCGCCAGGGGATTCGGGCGAAGGCGCTTCCGATTGCGGGTCTCCACTTCGGGTTCGCGAGTCAACTGCACCTCGATCTCGCGTAGAACCGTTGAGGCCTCCCCGGCCCGCAGGCCCTGGACATGCTCAACCGCGTCCGGCTCAAACAGGACCTCGTATGACGCCTGCTTCGCTCTCATCGCCTGCGGCTTCCTCGATCTCACACTTCCGCTGCCACCCAGTGGCCCAACAGCTACCGCGCGGTCAGGGCAAAGGGTAAAAGGGCCAAAGTCCAAAGCCTAACCGGAGTCCGGGCGAGACAACGCACACCGGAACCCCGTGTATTCATCTCCGGCGAGAGGAAAGTCGTCGGACCGGTCGGCGCAGCGGAAGTCGTCGGGGTTGCCCTCGGCGACCCACGAGTCATCCCGCACTACGCGGTTACCCGACACGCGGAAAAGCCCCACGCGGTAGCCGCTACTCGCAGGTCCGGTTGGGTTGTCCTTCGGCGCATTAGCATAGTAGCTCTCGCCATACCAATCAGCGCACCACTCCCGG
>PEVN01000348.1:20587-21003 GCA_002779825.1 Armatimonadetes bacterium CG06_land_8_20_14_3_00_66_21
GGAACTCGCCGGCCGGGATGTAGATCAGCGGGGCGCCGTCTTTCGCGTTGCGCTTGGGAGCCTGGGTGCTGGCAATGAACGGAGCAAGCGCGGCTGTCGTGGGTGGCGTCGTGGCTCTCGTTCCTCCCGCCACCCACGACCCTACGACAAGGAGCGCCATCAGCCCGCCCAGGGTGCCCCCCCGTACTCGCCGCCCACCGGATCGGCTGGGGAAGACCATAGCCCTTTCGCCGTCCTGCCACGCCCAGAGCCACCGCGAAGAGCTTGAAGGGGTCGAGCATGAAACACGCTCCGCGCCGATGCGACCCTCTACCACAAGCGCCCAGACTCGTTCGCCGTCGGTGGGGCGGGCTCCTTCTCGGCCGTGAGCTGCGGACCCCACTTCCAACCGATCCAGTCAGCGCCCGTGTGGCGCG
>PEVN01000348.1:21010-24830 GCA_002779825.1 Armatimonadetes bacterium CG06_land_8_20_14_3_00_66_21
CGATCGTCAGCGAGACGCCACCCCGGCCTGCGTGCCTCACTTTGCCGCCGGCTGCGGATCGCCCACGAAGTAGGCGTGCCTGGCGACTTTCGCCGGGTCTCGCCGCGGCGGGCGGAAGTCGACCAGCTTGCGCTTCGGTTCAGGGTGCCGGTCCGACAGGAACTGGCCGATGCGGACGCGCAGTGCCCAGGCATCTTGCGGCCGAAGCTGGGCGTAGCGGAGGGCGCCCGCGTCCTCACCGCCGGCGAAGCCCGTCCCGCCTGCCTGCGCGGCGACGTTGAGCGCGTCGCGAACGGCCTGTCCCACCGCCCAACGCGGCTCGCCGAGAACCTGGGTTAGCAGCGTCAGGTACTCGATATCTTCCTCGCCGCGTCGATATGCTTTCAGCCGGATGGACGGAATCGGGTCCGCCTGCCCGACGGTGTCCCCGGGGTAGAAGAGCGAAAGTTGGTCGGCCTGCTTCCACGAATCTGCGTTCCCGATGGTCTGCCAAGGAAGCACACCGTCGGAGCCGAGGGTCCACGAGTCGAGGCACCAGCCGACGGGCTGCAGGTTGCTCTCCCCAATCGCGTTGGTCGTGCCGTAGTCGACGACGACCGAACCGAACTGCTCCTTGCGGTCAAGGACCAGTCGCCGGTACTTGCGGAAGGCGCTTCCGCCGACCACGTAGTAGTCCAGCAGCCCCTCCAGCGAGTTGCGCTCCCACTCGGGGCGTGAGACGTCGCAGCGGTACGCCATTTTCGTCGTGCTGCCTGCAGCACGCACGCCTTCGTGAAACGCCAGTCCGAAGAACCGCAATGCCCAGTAGTCCTGCCAGTTGGCCGGCTCGTCCAGCAGCCACGGCGACGAGCCGCGCGACCAGCCACGCTCCTTGAAGTTGACTTTGTTGTTCAGGAACCCCTGGAACAGCGTGTCGTGCCAGCCCTTTGCCTCAAAGTGCTCGGCGTACTGCCGCGCCATGTCGACGAATGCCTGCCGGTACGACGGGGGGAATGCCCGATCAGCCCAGTAGTCGCCGTTGTAGTTCCCGTCCATCGGGGAGGGCCAGTTCTCGTGCAGGGGCAGGTAGAAGCACTCGACGGGCACTGCGCCGCGAGGCAGGTCGGCGAAGGCGGAACCATCGAGGTAGGGACCAAAGCGCGCATCCCAGCTTGTCCAGTCGAGCGCTTCACCCGCCCTGGCCGGCACGCAGCCGTCGTGCAGGTCTCCGCTCTGCGAGTAGGGCAGCCGGTTGAGCACGGTCCGGTGTTCCTGCGCCAACCGGTAGTAGCCGCGCTCGTTGGCCGGCAGCCCATAGCAGTTCATCTCCGGGAGAAAGCTCAGGGAATCCGGCAGCGCAAGATCCCAGACGTGCAGTTCCACCGTGAGATCGAGACGTTTCCCGGCCGACGTGAGCGTCAGCGTTCCGTCGTGCTCGCCGGTCGCTGCCTCGCGCGGGACGTAGAGCTCGCACAGCACGCTTCGCCATTCTCCGGCGGCGACCTCGAGTCCCTCACCCAACGGCACCACCGGGTCGGGCAGTGGTCCGCTCTTGCTCTGAACGGTCTGCAGCCTCGACACGGTGATCCCGGCCGAGGGCATGCCCGCACACGTCAGCGAAGGCAGCACTTGCTCGGCGGGGCCATGGATCACAACCTGGAATGTCGCGAACTCGTTTCTTGCGGCGAAGAGCCGGACGCGCTTCTCGCGGGCGTTCCACAGGTGGTTCGCGGACAGGTACTCCGCCGGTTGCGGCGGGACCAGCTTGCCGGTCGCCGGCGCTACCTTGTCCAGGGCGTCGATGACTGCAACCTCCGCCTGGCCCAGCCGCGGGAGCGGGCCGCCATCGGCAAACGGTTGTGGCCCGCTTTCAGGAAGCTCCGGCGGCGTGTGGGCGGACACCGCAAACCGCAGCGCTGCCGGTTCTCCGACGTTCCCCGCACCGTCGAGTGCTCGCACGGACAACTCGGCCCGCGCCCCGGGGGGCAGCCCGAGGTCTCGCAGGTGCATGCGTACCGGTTGACCGGGCGGTCCCGCAGCAGGGACCTGATGCCGAGCCACTGGCTTGCCGTTGGCCTCCACAGAGAAGCCAATGGTCCCGGCTGCTCCGCCGTCCTCCGGCGTAGTCCACGAGACCCAGGCGTCTCCGGCGGGCAGGTCCTCGGTTTCCGCCGCTAGACCCGTCGGGACGGCCGGCGGCTGTGTGTCGGGCGTGCCCAACTCCACGGTGAAGTACGGCGCGTTCTCCTCGCCTGCTTCCCGGCTGAACACGAAGCGGTTGGGGAAGTGGCGCCACTGGAACTGATCCCCGTCCCGCGTCCACTCTGAGCCGGTGTCGTCGAACAGCAGGAAGCCGTAGCTGATCCCCGCAATGCGGGCCGCGACGACGCGCGGGTCGACGGCAATGTGCTGCCATCCCTCAGTGTCCGGCGACGTGGCATCCGCCATGCTCCAAAGTGTGCCGCCCTGCGCCAGCATCACCGAGCACAGAGCGCTGCCCGGATACGCCCACGGCACGTCGGGGTACTGCTGCCAGTTGTGGCAGGAGCTGCCCGGCTGCGGTTGGTAGGTGGGTGCGCTGCCCTCCACCCACTGGGAAGCGAAGGTGCTGACGGTCACCCGGTACAGCCGCTCGTCCCCCGACTTGCGCAGGTGCACTGTCGCCTTGTTGACGACCCGCCCCTTGAGCGGCGCGAGATCGGCATCAACCAGCGACATCTCCTGGATCGACTTGAGCTTGAGCTTCGCCGCGCCGCCGGTGTTGCAGTCGGCTTCGTTGCCGACGTTGGAGAACCACGTGTCGCGGGTGACAGGAAGGCGGACTTCCTCGGCGGCCGCCAGCCGCGGGCTGCTGAGCATTGGAGCCACGGCGGCAATGCCGCCGAGCAAGCGTAGAGCGAAGGACGTGGAACTCATCCTGCACCTCCGAGTGAAAGAATGGCAGAGCGCGAACGTGTTGGGGTTGGTCCTGGTGGCGACACACTCCCTATCCTGCGAAGCGCGGCATGGTGGCGCCCCCCCCCGTCCGCTCGCCATGGGCAGTCTCACTGCCGGGTCGCCTGCTCGAGCCGTTTCAGGAGCACCTCCGGCTCGACTCCCCGCACCGAAAGGTAGCAAGGCGCCGACCGAAGCGCCAGCCGACAGGTGGCACCCTCGCGGACCAGAGGGACGACGCCGCCCATCAGGTCCGAGCAATGGACCTCTGCCGGCAACTGAACGGACAACTCCTGCGGTGCCAGCAAGGCCCTCCGCGCCCAAGCGGCGAGCACAACCTCGCCCGGCTTCTGGAACACGTGAATCCGGTAGGGGCCGGACTCCACGGAGCCGATGGGCTGACAACCGGACAAGCGTCCGGCTCGCAGTAGTGGTGGTACGAGACGGCATCCATGTACTTGAGGGCGCCGGTCGCCAGCACGCGGTCGGTGAACTCCGGCGCCGCCGGCCAGAAGCAGCCGCCAACGATAACGCATTCTGGGTCGGCGCGTTTGGCTTGCGTGTACGCGACCTCCAGCAGCTTGGCGTACTCCTCCGGCGTCCCCGCCCAGAAGCCACGCCCCCACGGTTCATTCCAGACTTCCCAGTGCTTGATCTTCGCCTTGTAGTGAGCGACCGTTCGGTAGACGTAGGTCGCGAACTCGTCCCAATCGCGCGGCGGCCAGGCGTGGAAGTCAACCTTCTCGCCATCGGGATCGCGACCGGCCCATTCGGGCGTGCGGCAGAACACACCAAGAATCTCCATGCCCTGCTCACGCATGGCGTCGACCGGCCCGTCGTACCAGACGAACTTGCCCTTCTCCGGCTCGACCATGAACCACTGCGCATAGCTCGGCAGGTCATGCAG
>PEVN01000302.1 GCA_002779825.1 Armatimonadetes bacterium CG06_land_8_20_14_3_00_66_21
CCCGTCGCGGAAGAGAAGACCGTCGAGACGATAGGGCTGTACATGGATGCCGCCCACCAAGCGCTCAAGCGGGACGACGCGGAGGCCGCGGCCGTGGAATTGCAGGGCGCCCTCGGGCTGCTGCAGCAGGCCCTCATGAAGCAGCGGCAGGCAGAGGTCCAGCAGGCGAAGCCCCTGCCGGCGGACCTGCTGGTCGAGATGGCGGAGAAGCACCGCGAAGCAGCGGAACGTTTCAAAGCGGCCGACCAACTGGACGCTGCCACGGCGCACTACAGCACCGTGGCTTCCCTGCTGCAAGTGGCTGCCGACCGCGAGGGCCGGGCAATCGTCGCGGCAAGCTCCCAGTTCAACGCCGATTATGCGAAAGAGCGCGACACAATCCAGAAGTGGCTGGACGGCGCGCAGCAGGAGAAGGGGCTGACCGACGACAAGCGGGCCGACCTCCAGAAGGAGTACCAGTCAAAGCTGGACGAACTCGAAAAGACTTGGGCACCCAAGCGGGAGCAGCTCAACACGCACCTGGAGGAGATCCGCAAGCAAGCCGACACCCGCCAGGCGGAGTTGACCAAGAAACGCTGCGAGGCGTACCGCGCCATGGCCGAGGTGTACAAGGCCAAGAAGGAAGACCAGCAGGCCCAGTACTACGAGACCATGGCCTACCAGGAGCTGGCGCGAGCGGCCGAGCGCGGAACCGACTACGCCGCCGCCGAAGCGGAATACGGGAAGTGGCTCAAGGCAAGACCCGATGACATGGCCGCGCGGATGGGGATGGCGCGTTGCCTGGAGCAGCAGGGCAAGCAGAAGGAAGCCGCCGAGCAGTACCGACAGCTCCTCCAGAAGAACCCCAAAGACGTCAACAGTCGCTTCCAGTTGGCCGCGCTGCTGGGTCGCCAGCAGAAATGGGACGAAGCCCTGGCCCAGTGGAAGCAGATCCTCGAAATGGACCGCCAGGGCCTGGCAGAGATCCGCGCGGATGACCCCTCCGGCGAAGGCCGCCGCCAGTACCTGAACTCGCAGTTGGCTTCCCACTACTGGCAACTGGCGTCGGTCTACCAGCAGGCCGGCAAGAAGGCCGAGGCGAAAGCAGCGTACGCCAAAGCCGGGGAGCTGAACCCTCAGTTGGCGCAGTCGGTGCCCGAGGAGTTCCGGGCGAAGAAGTAGCGCTGGCCGCGTTGCGGCCCGTCCGACAGGTCGGACAAGGCGGACGGGTCCGAGCAGGCAGCCCCGCCCACGCTCGGCGAGGCTCTCCCGATCCCGCCGACACCTCGACCGACAGTCTCCCCTGCCCTCACCGCACGCGCATCGCCCGGATGACCTTGGCCGCTTGCCCCTCCTCCGCGCGTGCCACCACCTCTACCAGGTAGACCCCTGTCGCCAGAGCGCGCGTCTCGCCGGTACGGCCGGCGAGGTCAAGCGCGTTCAGTCCGGCTGGGAGGGCAGGTTTGGCGGTGGTGCTCACCGTCCGGCCGCTTGTGGTCAGCAGCCGAACCTGCACGTCTGCCGCGCGGCTGAGCGTGAATGAGATACCGGGTCCGGGTCCGCCGCGACCGGCGGGGCGAATCGACACTCCGGTGACAGTGAGGTTCCCCTCGGCGGTCGGATAGGCTTCGAGGCGGAACTCCCGCGGAGAGTCCCCCGCCCGGTACCGGTAGAAGCGCGTGGACCGCAACGACTGCTGCTTGCCCGTCTGGAGGTCCACCAGTCTGAGCCCGAGTTGCTTGGGGACGGCGGACAAGTCGGGCCAGGACAGCACGACCTCGGCGCCGGGGAGCTCGGAGGTAGCCACAAACCGCCACTGCGGGGTCGCTCGGCCGGCAGGTTGGAGGTCGACAGCCAGCGCGCGCCCAGTCTCCGTCTCAAGGAAGTGGAGGTCCGCGGCCGCCCGTCCAGGGGCGGCGGCCGGCGGCGGCGAGATCCGCACCCCCCTGGGGAGGCCGCCGGGAGCAACGCCGAACGAGCGGCGGCTCGAGGAGCGCGCTTCGCCGCCCTGCGCCACAATCTCCGCGCTCCAGCCGCCGACGGGACGGGAGGCGCGCGAGGCGGCGGCCTTGCCGGTCGAAGACGCCAGCTCCAGGCTGGCTCCCGTCGCATTGCAGAACACGAACGCGCCCTCGCCGGGCCGGAGCACCGAACGCGCCTCGGGCACAAGCGACTTGTCGAACAGGATCTCGAAGTCGCCGAGGTCGGTGTTCCAGACCCAGGCATACGGCTCCGCGGGCGGGTTGGCACTGGCCAGCGCCTCGCGCAGCGTGCCGGAGTTCGCGCCGTGCCGGTATCGGAGCGCGTCCAGGTCCCATGCCAACGGCTGAGCAAACGGGTTCCCCATGAGGTACCACGAGGCCGCCGGCAGGCTGACGGAGAAGGGCTGCGTCGCTGGGACCGCGGCGCCGTCGAACCAGACCAGGCTGTCTGCGGTGGACTGAAGGAAGTACCCGCGACCCGGTTCCAGCCCGAAGTTCGGCGCCTGCGCGGTGAAGCGCAGGTACTCGCCGACGTTCGCGCCCAGCCGCGGGTCGTACGTGGCGAGCTTGACCCCGGCGCCGAAGTAGGTGGCGGGGTTGGGGTCGGTCAAGCTCAACGGCAGGGCGACGAGTGAATAGAGGCCGCGGCCCTTGTCATCCAACCCGCCGTTGACCTCGAGCAGGAAGCCGCTCGCAGCCGGCCGGCTCACGGTGCCGCTGGAGACGTTGCCCGAACCGTCCGCGACGAGGGGCGCGTTGGTATCGGCGTGCCGGACACCGGTGACAGTGACCCGGTAGGTGGCAGCCGGCGACAGAGCCAGTCCGGTCAGGCGCGCCGTTCGCGTGGCGGCGTTGTACGAGAGCGCTGCACCCGCGAGGCTGCGATTGGTTCCGGCGGGGCTCTCCAGGCGGTAGTTGGCCACCGTCGTGGCGTCGCCGGCAACGACTGGCGCGTCGAAGGTGACCTCGACGCTGGTCGGCGTAGCGGCCGACCCAGCCACCTTCGGCGGGATCGCCGCCACCGTCGTGGCTCGATAGGTGTATTGGCAGTCCTCGCCGCTCACGGAGAGCACGCCCGCAACCAGAACCACCCGCGACAGCCCCGCCCAGTCCACTGTCCGACTGCCGGTCTGTCCCGCACTGTCCAGAGCAAGCGTCAGCGGGACGTACCCCGGCGACGCCCCGGCGGTCACGGCGATCAACTGCGCGGACCATTGAGCACTGTCCTGACCGTCGAACTCAACCTTCAGCGCGCCCCCCGCCGGAGTCGGCGGCAGGAAGGAGACATAGTTGCTGCCGAGGTGGGCCGGCTTGTACGGCAGCGGCGACGGGCTCTGGACCGGGTAGACCGCGTGCGTGTGGTGGTCCTTGCTGACGAACATCGCCGGGTACTTTGCCGCCTCGGGATAGTGGCGCCCGTCGGCGTTGGCCCCGGTCAGGTAGTTCCACACGAAGAACTCCCGCATCAGGCCGGACCGCGAACTGCCCAACTGAGTGAGCACTACGTCCAATGCCTGGAGGCTGGTCAGGTCGGTCCCGTCCGGCTGGCGCGAGAGCGACTCCCACATTCGGCGCACCGTTCCCGCTCCGTACTTCGCCGTCAACAGCACGTTCAGCAGCATGGAGCCATACTCATGCTCCGGGTGGTCTGCGTCGGCATAGGCGTCCATTGCGACTTCCGGGTACTCGAACCACCCGGGGAGGCGTTCCAGGATCGCGTCGATGCCGGGGCAGACTTCCTTCTCGCCCCACGCGGCCGACGCCTCGGAGTACCAGAAGTTGAGCGAGCCGTCGGGCAGCCGCTGGTCGTCCGTCTCGTAGGCATCCTGCACTGCATGCATGAATTCGTGGGCGGCGGTGACCTGCATCAGCTCCAACGGAGTCACCGTGGTGAAGCCGCTGTTCAGGAAGTCATTGTCGAACAGGATGAAGCCGACAGCGGTGTCCCGGACGGGGTTTCCTCCCTCGAACTCGATGACCTCCAAACCCAACGCTCCGCGGGAGTCGGCGATCTCTGCCAGGTACACGTCGAAGCGGCCGTCCCCGCCATCTTCCGCGCCACCGGGGCCGGGGAAGTCGCTCAATGGCTGGGTGAATCCCAGCTCAACCACATACCGCTGCCAGGCCGCGTCGAACGCGCCGGCGACGCTCTCGACGAAGTCCGCCGTGCCGTCGCTGTCGCTGTCGGTCAGCGGCGGGGCGTCGACGGTGGAGGTGACGTAGTGGATCTTGAAGTGGCCGCCGGACGAGTTGAAGGACTTGACCGTCGCCGCCTTGTCATAGGACACGATCCCGGAGCTGGTCGGACGCGCCCGGTAAGGCGCCAGCGCCGCCCGCGTGGGTGCGGACAGCCGGTTCCAGTTGACCGCCAGTTCGTGGAACACCGCCGAGCCACAGCGGGAAGCCGGGCCTCCGGGCGAGCGAAATCGCGGCTGAAGGCGACCCGGATCGCGGACCGCCAGCACGCGCTGAATCAGCGATTGCTCATCGCTGAGCTGACCGGCGCGATAGGCACGGGTGATCTCCTCGACCGGCGAGACCAGGGCGGCACGACCCGCGGCCGACTCCTTTGCCCCAACGGGCGCGCACGCGGCGAGGAAGAGCAGGCAGGCGCGGAGGAACGCGCGGAAGGTCATTGTGGGGACTCCTGACAGAGAACGCGTTGCGATCGCCGGGGCCTGTCAGCGGCCGGCACGGACGCACCCGGGTGCATCCCGCGATTACGGGGGGCGGAATGCTCCCCTCGGTTCACCTCGTAGCGTAGCCCCTGGTGGGCGTCACCGGTGCGCGGGGTGACGCCCACCAGGGGCTACGCTACTGGGGCCCCGTAATCGTGGGATGCACCCGACGCACCCAATCGCTCTTGGGGTCTATACCCAGATCATGCCGGTCGGGAAACGGCGGGACCGGCGGCACGCGGACGCCAGCCGGCCTTCCCGGCACGGAACCCCAATCGCGCGCGGGGAAGGAGACCGAGGAGGGAACCACGAACTGAAGCGTTTAGTTGCCCACAGAACGGAGGAACGAACATGGATCTGCTTTCAACCATCAAAGGAAGTCTGCTGGAGGGGTTCTTCCCGGCAGGGTGGGACCTGGCCCGGTTCGACGAATGCTGCAGCAACCCGCCCGAGAGCGTGCTGGACCGCCAGCCCTGGTGGCACAAGGAGTTCGAGCCGGTGCCTTGTGAGACCCTGGGCGACTTCGACACCAAGATGGGGCACGAGATCGCGCTCGAGATCCTCAACGCGAAGTACACGGAGCAGAAGCTCGCCTTCATCCTGCCGGTGGGCCCCATGGGCATGTACAAGTGGGCGGTCTATTTCCTGCAGGAGTGGGGAATCGACTGCAAGCACGTGTACGGATTCAACATGGACGAATGGAGCGACGCCGCTGGCAACACCCTCCCCGGCGATTCCGAGGGCGCGTTCCAGAACGCCATGGGGCAGGCGTTCTACGGGCCGTTGGGCAAGCTCACCGTCCCGAAGAGCCAGCGGAACTTCGCCACCCGGAAGTCGCTGCCCAAGTACGCCGAGAAGATCGCCGCCCTGAAAGCCGAGGGCGCCCGGCTCGTCGTCGTGTTCGGCATCGGCCGCGTGATGCATATCGCCTTCTGGGAGCCCCACTTCGCCGCCGAGTTCGACTGCGTCGACGAATGGAAGGAGCAGACCCACCGCCTGGGCGCCCGGCTCCACCCGCTCACCATCGAACAGAACGCGGTCACCAGCTTCAAGAGCCGCACCACCCTCGTCCCCGCCAACGCCAACACCATCGGCCCCGGGCTCTTCCTGCAAGCCGACAAGATCATCGGCGGTTGCGATGGCTCGCTCAGCCGCGGCATGCAGTGGCAAGGCTTGTCGTTTTGGGTGACCTTGCGCTACGGCCCCGACCCGTGGGTGCCCAGCAGCTTCATGCCGACACTGCCCGGGCGGCTGTTCTTCCTGCAGGAACTCGCCGGGCCGCTGGTGGCGGAGTGTAACTGACCGGCGAGCACGTCCCTGGTGCTCAACTCCTTGTCGAGGCCCTCTCTCGCGGCCCGGACTTCCACCGCCGCCGTAGCAAGCGCCTCTTCATCTTCACCCGCGCGCCAGACTCCCGCGCGGCGCTCCATCCCACGGACGCCGGCCTCGGACTGGGTGCGGGCGTGTCTGCCTTAAAGGAGGCAGACACCGGCGGGTTCTGCAAGGCCGCCTGGCCCTCCAGGCTGGGCGCGCCCGCCTACTCCCTCAATACGTTTGGCACCGCCAAGCACCGTGGAGGCTCCGGAAAAATGGTTCATCCGGATAATGCGCACTTCGTGAGTTTACCGCTTCTGGCTACCGGCAGGTTCAGACCGTTGACTTCTCCAGACGTTTCGGCTACTCTCTCGGGTG
>PEVN01000354.1 GCA_002779825.1 Armatimonadetes bacterium CG06_land_8_20_14_3_00_66_21
GGCGTTGTTGAGTGTGACCGCGGCGTTGAGTGCCAAGGCTCTGCCTTCGAGCGTTGCACCGGCAAGCATCGTGACTGAGGTCAACGCAAGTACGGTTCCCTTTATGACAGAAGTCGTTCCAAAAGTTGCGGAAGAGCCGACCTGCCAGAAGATGTTGGCCGCCTTGGCCCCGCCGCTCAGGACGATCTTGCGGTCGGAGGTCATGTCGAAGCCGGACGCGATCTGGAAGATGAACACGCCATTCGGGTCGCCCTGGGCGTCGAGCGTAAGATCCCCTGACGAGATCGCAAGCGTGGAGGTGGACTTATAGAGTCCGGGGGTGAGGGTTTTCCCGCCCTGGTTTCCGGACAGAGTGATCGGAGCCAAAGATCGACCCTCGGCGTCTTGATACGCGAGGAGCAAGTCGGCTTGGGCCTGGATTGCGGCAGCATCGTTTATGTGTATCGCGTAGGGCAGTGGCACTGTTGCCGGCGGGAATCCGACTACCTCTGTCCCTGGCCACAGGCCGACGTTCCCGTTATACACGCCTCCACCGGTGCTGGTGACCGTCGTGGCCGCCAGCGCAATGAACGTGGCGCAGGAGCGAAGGTCTACCGGCGCTTGACGCGCCAGTACGCCTGTCGTAAAGCTCCAGGTAAAGTCGCCTCCCGGTCCCGGTGCGTTGCCGACGACTGGGTTGCCTGCGAGGTCCTTGGCCCCGGTGGCGCCGCCCTTGATCGTGGCGGTGTAGAAAAGGCCGGGCGTGAGATTGCCCGCCGGACTGAAGGTCGCCGTTATGCCGGTGTACGTCACCACGCCGAAGACAGGCGTTACCCCCGTCTTCAGGGTGAAGGTTGCCGCGGTGATCGTTGCCGGGTCCATCGCCTCAAAGAAGGTGGCGCTGACACTGCTGTTGATGAACACACCGGTGGCAGCATTGGCAGGTTTCGTGGACCTCACGGTGGGCGCGGTGATGTCTTGGGCGATTGCCCTTCCCCCCCCACTTCCGTAGCCGGTCACAAAGCCGACCAGTAGGAACGCCCTGAACAACGAAATGTACTTGCCTTTACGCATTTCTGTCCCCTTCCCGAGGTTTGTTCTCGTTGGAGTCAGCGCAAACCGATTCCAGGTGCTCAAACACGTTCTCATCGCTGCGCCTCCCGGTGCGGTTCTCAATACATCGATGCACAGTGTAGCGCATCGATGCCCCTCCTCACGTCGCCCTTTGGGTAGGTTTTCAGCTACCCAAAAGGGCTGAGTGCGAGGTCCCTCGAAGGGGGGGGAGATTCTATAACCTTTGGGGGAGGAGCGGAGGCGAGTGAGGGGAGGGGTCGAACATGGAGGCGGTCGCAGCACTTGCCGGGTCACCCTCTCGGCCCCCGCCGCCAGGGGAAATCACCGCTGGGTGACGCCGTTGACTCCCAGGCGGCAGTACGCTACACTGCGGGCGCGGGGCGTTTCTATTGTGGGTGGAGTGCCGCGCCGCAGCGCTCCGGCGAGTTCCCGGGGCGACCTTCGGTCGACTGGATGCCCCGGTCAGGAGACCGCGACACAGCGAGTCAGGTACTACAACGGGGAGCCCGCGACCCGACACGAGCTGCCAGAAGAGCGGCGAGCGGCTGCCACCTGATGACGCTCAGTCCACGCCTCTGGGCAATACCTCCAGCCGATATTCTCACCCGCTCATGGATTCCTCTCTACCTTTTGGCAGACCCGTCACTCGGCCTACTGATAGGGCCGGAAACCCACCCAACGGGCGATACGCAAGAGGGCTTACGCCTGCTATGCTTGGTTTAGCGTTTGTGGCTATTGAGAGCCGCAGGCGAAAACCAGAGAAGGAGGCGGCACAACCACGAGAAGGGCGAGAGACGTGCCTGGGGCGAGACGAACCAAGTGACTCCAATACTGGGGCTGATGTGAAAGGACGAGAACAGTAATGGGAAAACCAACCACGAGTAACAGCCTGATGAGAAGGTGTGGGCCGCGGATAGCCGCGACTCACTCATGGAGGTGCTTGGTCGCACTCCTGACATTGACCGCGCTGCCTGTGCTCTTAGCGGGTTGCGGGGGTGGAGGCGGAGGCGATGGAGCGACAGGAAGCACGGGGCAACTCCAGGTGGGGTTGACAGATCAATCGGGAACCTTCCGAAGTGTCGGTCTTGCCATCAACGAGGTGAGAGTCAATCCCGTGGGGCAGGGGAATGATCCAACGTCCGGTCTGCCTCTGATTAAGGCCTTCAATACGCCTCTGGCTGTTGACGTGCTGGCCCTGCTCTTCCAGCAGCAACTGCTGGGGAGCGCGGTCGTGCCTGCCGGCACCTACGAGCAGGTGCGACTCGTTCTGGCAGAGAACCAGCCGGGCCAAGAGCCCGTCAACTTCGTGACCTTGAACTCGGACCCCAGCACCAAGCATCCCTTGAAGACGCCCAGCGGACAGGAGTCCGGGCTCAAGGTGCTTGGGAGCTTTCAGGTGCAACCAGGCGTATTGAACGCCATCCTGCTCGACTTCAGCCCGGACAAAGCCATCGTCCAAGCGGGTCAGAGTGGGCAGTTCCTTCTCAAACCCACGGGCATCCGCATCGTTCAGGTCCAACCCTCGCTCTCGAGCTTCGGTGCGTTGTCCGGAAGCGTGATGCCTCCTACGGCTTGGCCAACCGCCGCAGTGTCGGTTGTGCCTCAAGGCAGCACCAGCGCCATCGCGTCGGGGACGATCGACCCAGACAATGGCTGGTTCCGCGCTTTCGTCCCGGCAGGGAGCTACTCGGTAAGGGTGACGGCGAACGGATTCCAGCCGTTCGATTCTGCCCAGCAGAACCCGCCCCGGTTCTTCTCGGTCGCGACCGGACAGGACACGGCAGTCGACGGTGATCCAGCGACAACAGGCGCACAGGCAATCACATTGCTGGTGCCCTGACTTCCGCAGTTCGCTGTCGAATAGTGGTCTCGGAGTTCTTTCGGGTTCTTCGCGGAATTCCGTGAAGAACCCAGAGAACACCTCCCGCGGCCGGAGAACCGCAGTTTCACGGACAGACAGATTGGGGAGGGGTCGGGTCTACTTGGGGCAGCTCGACCTGCTACGTGCTTACCGACTCGCGAGGTGAACCGCCCGCATGAACGCCCTCACCGCAAACGCAAAGCTGGTGTGCTCGATGGCGCAAGTGCCACCGAAGGCAGGGAGGCGCGCGCCTGGGTCGCGGGAGCAGGTCACGAAACGTCTCTGGTCTGTTGCGGAGGGTCGCCAGCAACTTGCAGACCTCCTCCAGTAGGTTGCAGAAGGTCGCCAGCGGCTTGCGAATGCCCTCCAGCAAGTTGCAGGAGGTCGCCGACCGACGGAACTGCAGGCCGTCGCCATCGAGCTCACGTCCGTCGACGAACTGGCGACCGGGGTGGAGTTGGGGTTCTCGGTCAACCACACCGAAGGCGTGGACGCCTCTGCCGCCATCGCGTCGCCCTACCCCAACCTGGCCGGTGCAACGATGGGCGACAGCGTCGGCCCGACAGTGCGGGTCGCCTCGGTGACATCGACGGTGGCCGAGGGCGAACCGGTCTACGTCGCCGTCCGCGCCTACTCCCAAGGCCAAACACTGGCAACCAGCCTCGGCACCCGCCTAACGGCCACCGCCTACGAACCGATCGAGGTCCCGGACCCTGGGGACCCCGGCGATCCCCCTGACGATCCCGACACCCCGCCGCCGATGCCGTTCAACCCGCCGACGCTGCAGTCCGTCAATCAGGTCGGCCCGCAGAACATCACCGTTGGCTGGTTCTGGGTCGGCCCCGCGGGCTTCCACCGGTTCGTCGTACAGCACAAAGACATGGCCGGCGACTGGACCAACCTCGCGACAAGCTTCGACCTGACGCCGCAGGAGTGGACCGGCCCCGCCCTGTCGATGGACGCCGGCCAAACCGTTCGCGTGGTCGTCTACAACATAGAGGAAGCGTCGCAGGCGAGCAACGAGCTGTCGAGCACGCTCGAAGGCAGCGTGCCGGGAACGCTCCTGGCGCTGGTAGTCCAGCACGCGGAGATACACGAGTCCGGCGGCAACCTCTACATCGTGTGGAGCTGGCTCGACAACCTGCCCGAACCGCCCTTCGACCACTTCTCCGTCCAGCAACTCGACGGCATGAGCACGTGGCAGACCCTCGTCATGATTTCGACGAGCACCATCGCGAACTGGACCGGCGCACCGCTCCTCGTCCCGCCGCCGAGGCAGTTCCGCGTGGTGGCGGTGGATGCGATGGGCGGGGAGGCGGCGAGTGAGGCGGTGGTGGTCACGTAGGGACGGAATCCGAGCCGCGGAGGGCGGGTGGTCGGGCTGCCGTTGTAGGTGCAACGCAGGACCCCGGTCCCGGGCGGCTACTCCAACCGCAGAAGACCTCGCTTGAGAGCAAGGGTGACGACCCCGGTGCGGTCAGCGGCTTCAAGCTTCCTTAGGAGGGCGTTGACGTGGGTCTTGACGGTGCCTTCGGCGATGAAGAGGGCTGCTGCAATCTGCTTGTTGCTCTGGCCAGTGGCAAGCAGGCGCAGCACGTCCAGCTCACGCGGCGTCAGTTCGGTAGCCCTCAGGCGGGACGCCAACTTCAGCGCGATGGCAGGCGGGATGACGGTCTGCCCATCGTGAACGGCGCGGACGCAGTCCAGCAACTCGTCGCGCGGGGCGTCTTTCAGGAGGTAGCCTCTCGCGCCCGCCCGCAGACTCCGGTGGATGTCCTCTTCATCGGCGTAGGTCGTGAGCACCACGAGGCGAGCGGTCGGGACCTGCTCCCGGATCGCGGCAATGACCTCCACACCGTCCATCTCCGG
>PEVN01000055.1 GCA_002779825.1 Armatimonadetes bacterium CG06_land_8_20_14_3_00_66_21
CGGGATCGCCGGAGACCAGCAAGCGGCGCTGTTCGGGCAGGCGTGCTTCGCACCGGGCACAGCGAAGAACACCTACGGCACCGGCTGCTTCGCACTGATGCATACCGGCGAGCAGCCGGCCGACTCGCGTCACGGTCTGCTGACCACGATGGCGTGCAGCGCCGAGGGTTCGCCGGCATATGCGCTGGAAGGCAGCGTGTTCGTCGCTGGCGCAGCGGTGCAATGGCTGCGCGACGAACTCGGGATCATCAAGGACGCCGCGGAGACTGAGGGACTGGCACGCAGCGTGCCGGACAGCGGCGGCGTCGTGTTCGTGCCGGCGTTCGTCGGCCTCGGCGCGCCCCACTGGGACGCCGAGGCACGCGGCTGCCTCTTCGGCCTGACGCGGGGCACGAACCGGGCGCATCTGGCGCGGGCAACGCTGGAGAGCCTCGCCCTGCAGACGCTGGACGTGATTGACGCGATGCAGGCGGATACGGGGCAACGTATTGGGCAGTTGTTGGTGGACGGCGGCGCCTCTGCCAACAACTTCCTCATGCAGTTGCAGGCGGACGTCCTGGGTGTCCCTGTGGTCCGTCCGCAGTCGGTGGAAACCACAGCCATGGGCGCCGCGTTCCTGGCGGGACTGGGCGTCGGCTTGTGGAAAGACGCGGCGCAGCTTGCCGAGCTGCGAGCGGTTGACCGGGTGTTTCGGCCGCAGATGGCAGACGAGAGCCGGGACGCCCTGGTGGCCCAGTGGCGAGAAGCAGTCGAGCGGACGAAGAGCGGCGGGTAGGGGTTCGCGCGGCTCCCTCCGACAGCGTTCGTTGGCTTGGTCCTGAACGTTCGCGGCGAGGCGACAGAGCCGAGAGCGCGCTCCGCTCGTTCCGACTCTATCGGTCCACGAACCGCTCCTGCCCGTGCACCATCCCGTTCTGCAGCAGCCCGTCGCGGCGACCCTCGACGTATTGGGCGAACCACTCGTCTATTCGGCCGCGGAGTTGCTGAATCAACTCGGCGCGGTCGGGGTCGGCGGCCAGGTTGAGACGTTCGCCGGGATCGTTGACGAGGTCGAACAGCTCGTGGGGGCCGTGCGCGTGCCGGTGGACGTACTTCCAGTGGGCGGTGCGGATCATGCGGACGGGGCCGTATTCGTCGAAGAGTACCACGTCCTCGCGGCCCTCAGCGGGTTCGCCGCGGAGGATTGGGAGGAAGCTGCAACCGGGAGAGTTGGAGCGCGTGGGCACGGAAAGACCGACGTAGTCCAGGAGCGTCGGCATGAAGTCGTACGCGCTGACCATGGCATCGGTCACGCGGCCAGCCGGAATGACGGCGGGGTGGCTGGCAATGAACGGCACCTTGATGGAGTTCTCGTACATGTTGCGGGGCAGCGTGCCGTTGCCCTTGCCCCAGAAGCCGTGGTGGCCGCACGAAAACCCGTTGTCGCTGACAAACACGACGAGGGTGTTGTCGCGGATGCCAAGCGTTTCCAGCCTATCGAGCAACCTGCCGACGTTGGCGTCCATGGCGGTGACTGCGGCGAAGTAGCCCTTGAGCATCTCGCGGTTGTTCATGCAACTCGTGGTCAAGCCCTCAGCCTTCGCCCACGGATGGATCGGCTCTTGCGGGCAGGACTCGAAGGGACAGTCGTCGTACGAGTCGACAATGCCCTGCGGGTGGCCGGTCCAGGGGCTGTGGGGAGCCGTGTAGTGGACGCCCAAGTAGAAGGGGACGGCGAGGTCGGCATAGCGGTCCAGCAGGCGCAGCGCTTCGTCCGTGATGACGTCGGTGACGTAGCCCGGCTCGTCCACAAGCTGCCCGTTGCGCACCATCGGCGCGTCGTTGTAGCGGCCGCCGCCGAACTGATGACTGAACCAGTCGATGAAGCCATGCTGCGGAATCTGGCTGTCGCCAAGGTGCCACTTGCCGCTGAGTCCGCACGTCCAGCCGTTGCGCGCGAGGAGGTCGGTGTAGGCGACCTCGCCCTCAAGGTAGCGAATGGCGTCTGGGCCGGTGTTGCCGCCCTTCAGCCAGTCGTGCACGCCATGCTGCGACGGAATGCGCCCAGTCAACAACGTAGCGCGACTGGGCGAGCAGACGGGCGTGGCGACGAAGAAGTTCTCAAACCGCGTACCGGACGCCGCGAGTCGGTCCAAGTTGGGTGTGCGGATCTCCGGGTTCCCCGCACAGCCCAACGCCCACGGGCCTTGGTCGTCGGTGAGAAGGAAGAGGATGTTGGGACGGTCGGGCGTACTCATGAAGGGCAACTCCTATGGGAATGCAGATCTGGGACTGCAGATTGCAGATTGCGGAGACCGGCAGTGCACCGACCGCGGCGTTCTCATCTGGTGTGATGCCCAACCGGAGGGCGGGCATGAGTGATTCCTTCGAGAATGCACTCCGGACGCCCCAACTTGTTGGGGTACTGCCCGCGCTCAGCTCCAGAACAAGTTCGGGCGTCCGGTGGCAGCGTTTTCCTCCGCCGGGGTGCTCAAGCGAAGCGCGAACATGGCCGAGTCCCTCGGGGAAGGGGCTCCCTTCCCCGCTACAGGTACCCCTCGGTCAGGATTTCGGCGAGGCTGCCGAGCGTCACGTCGGCGGCACTGTGATCTTGGTGGGACGTGTAGAAGTTGGGAACGGCGAATACGAACATCCCCGCTGCCTTGCCCGCTCTGACGCCCGGTTCGCTGTCCTCGAAGACAGCGCATTGCTCGGGTGCCACGCCGAGCCGTTGCGCGGCCAGCAGGTAGGCTTCGGGTGCCGGCTTGGGGTTCACTACGTCGCTGCGCGAGAGGATCGCGGAGAACACCTCTTCCAGGGACGCCACCCCGTCCAACCGACTGAGGAGCCCGTTGCGGACGGTTGTCAGCATGCGTTCCTTGGGCGTGCTGGAGACGAGGCCGAGGCGGTACCCCCTGGTTCGGACATGGGTGACCACTTCGAGGACACCGGGCATGAGGTGAATCTGCGCCGGATCGGCAAGCGTGTCCTCAAAGCGCCCCATCCACTCGCCGCAGAACGCCTCCGCGCTCACGCTCAGCGCGTACTGCGCCGCGGCTGAGCGGCTGTTGTCCTCGACGGGGTGACCGACGTACGGCGCGTATCCCTCCCGCACCAGGCCCGCGCCGTGGGCGACGAGGGTCTCGTTGAACGTGCCGTAGTAGATCTCCTCGGTGTCGACAAGGAGTCCGTCCACGTCGAAGAGGAGGGCTGTCAGCTTTGGGATGCGCACGCTTCGGTGACCTCGCGGGTGGGGGGATCAATCAATCCCCCCACCCGACAACTGCAACGCTTCTGCCCGGAACTAGGGGGTATCCGGGAACGAGACCCTCCCGCACCCCCGCTCATCCCCGCTTCGAAGGAGCTACCCACCGAGCCGCGCGGTGGAGGAGCTGCTGCACGAGCAGGTTGCGATACGTCGGGTCGGTCTCGTGGCCTGGCTGGAAGTAGACCACCCTCCCCTCCCCTGCCCGGTACGTCCACGCCGCTCGGGAAACCACGCCCTCGACTTGGTGCTGGACTTGCTCGTACCGGCCCAGTGCGTGGTTGTAGAGCTGCGAACGACGCGGCGCCGTCTCGCAGACCTCCATGGTCAACAGCACCTCGGCGCCCTCGACCAGTCCAAACGGCTCGTAGTAGGCTTCGTCGCTTAGCTCGAAGCTCTCGATCCCCTCCACAATGGGGTGCTCGGGAGCGGCGACGGTGAAGCGCATCGGCACGCCGTCTTCCCAGCCGTAGCGCCCGGTCTGCCCCAACAACCGTCCAACCAGAACCGGGTAGCTGGGGAACATCAGCACGCTGTGCAGCCCCACAAAGCCAAGCCGTCCCGCCTCCACGTGGCGGACGAGGTTGTGCTGCGCTTCGAGACTCACCGGCCGGCCGTGCGCCCACATCAGTACGACCTCGTACTGCGAGAGCCCGTTTGACTGGAACACCTCATCCGCTGTGGCGACGGCCGTCGCTTCGAAGTCCCCTGAAGCGTTCAGGAAGTCGGCCACGGCGTTGTGGATTCCCTCTTCGTAGGCGATGGGCCGCTGCTGCGTGTGCAGCCCCGAGGCATCCGTCCAACAGAGCGCTCTGATCTTGTCAGGCATCGGAGGGTCCTTTCCGTCTACAGACGAGAGTGGTCGCACGCCGTCGTCACAGCGAAAGCTGGCTGGTCAGCTCGGGCGCTTTGCTGGGCTCCGCCAGAGCGATGATCTCGTCGCCGGGGCGGAGGAAGGTGCCGCCGTGCGGAACGATCAGTTCCTCACCGCGCACAATGCTGATGAGCAGCACCCCCGGTGGCAGGTTCAGGTCGCCCACCGACTTGTCGGCAAGCGAGGAACCCTCGCTGATCACGCCGCCGATGATATCCATGTTGGTCCGCTGCAGATGCCCCAGGGCGATCACGTTGGCAGCGGTGACCTTCTGCTCGATGGCCAGCACCAGGGTCATCGTTGCGTTCACCGGGATGTCGACCGCGATCTCCCGATACACTTCGTCGTTTTCAGGACTGCGGACGAGGGCCACGGTCCGCACAGAGGGGTTCAGCACTTTGGCCAGGTGACACACGACGAGGTTCTCCTCGTCCGTCAGCTCGCAGCCCACCAGGGTCTCGGCGCGCTCAATGCCGGCGTCACCCAAGACCTTGGGGTCGTAGCTGAAGCCCTCGATGGCGCTGCACTTGCAGCGTTCCTTTACGTGCTCGCACAGCTCTGGATCAAGGCTGACGACCGTCACTTCGTGCCCGCGAGACGTCAAGTCAACCGTCAAGTTGTACGCGATCTGGCCGGTTCCGCAGACGATGACATACACTTGCCGAAGTCCTCTCTTTGGCCGCTATACTTGCTCGGAGGCCACCAGCGCCAGGGCCGCCTTGGCAGCAGAGTCTGTGGGGCAGACGACGTGGAATCCCTCCTGCTCGTAGAGCCCTACGCGCTCGGGATCGCTGACGCGAACCAGTACCTTGGGCACCTTGAAGTGCTTGCGCGCCACCAGCGCAGCGGCGATGTTGATGGGGTTGCTGTTGGTCACTGCAGCGAAGACGGCGCACTCTTCGGCACCAGCCTCCCGCAAAACCTGAAGGTGCGTGCCGTTCCCGGCGATCCCTCGCACGCGGGCTGGGTCGCTGAGCCGATGGAACGCTCCCGGGTCGGGGTCCAGCACCACCACTTCGAGACCTTGCTCAACCATTCGCCAGGCGAGAATCGCGCCCAGCCTTCCGCAACCGACAACGATGGCCTTCATGCCTGCAGATCCTCCGTTCCCACGGTGGTGTCATCCGAAACGGTTTCCAGGTGTGGTTCGCACGCCAGCCACACGGGGCAAGGCGCGTGCCGCAACAGGTAGGTGACGGTCTCGCCGAGAGGGAGCTGCGGGTGATGCGCGGCCCAGTGCCCTGCCGCGATCAGCAGGTCCGCGCCGAGCTCTCGCACTGCTTCCACCAGACCGACGCCCGCGTCCCGCGCCTGAATAATGTCGGTGTCAATCTGCAGGCGCTCTTCTCGGGCCACCTCCTCTGCATGGTGCAGCAGCACTTCAGCCTGCCGAACTGCCTTTTCGTCGGCGTCGTCGACGCGGCGGCGAGGCGGAACTTGCATCACGTGGAGAACGGTGAGCTTTGCTTTCAGGCTGCGAGCGAACCGGGCCGCGAGGTGCAGCGCCTGCTCGTCCCACGAGGCCTCCGACAACGCCACGACGATGTGGCGGATCGGCAACGTCTGCTGGCTTTTCACTCTTCGCTTGCTCCCAGAAAGTACCGCACGTTTGCTACCACAACGTTTGCCCGGCTCCCCAATTTGCGTTTCAGGGCGAGGCCCGATTGGTTGTGGAGCGCATGGTGCCACCATCGCTGCGGCACGAACTCCGGAATGACGACGGTGATTGTATCCACGGGCTTGCGTTCCGACAAACCGTCCAGGTACTCCAGCAAGGGATCGGCCAGAGACCGGTACTCCGAGTCGAGCACGACCAGGGGGATCTCCGGGGTCCACCTATCCCACCGCTCTCGCAGCCGCTCAACCGCCTCCGAGACGACCTCCAGTTGCGGTGCCAACGGCTCCGGGGTGGCTTTGAGAACGCGCCGGTAGATGCCTTCGTGGGTCGTCGGCTGCGTGTTGACGTACACGGCTTCGACATCGCCGGAGATCGCCTTCGCATACCGAAGCGCGTGCATGACTCCACGATGCACGTCCGGCACCACTACCACCACGGTGTGATGCAGCGCGCCGGACTCCTGATGGCCTTCCATGGTCAGGGCGTCGGCCGTTGCTTCATAGTGGTTTCGGATGCGCCAGAGGATCCAGACGCCGACCGGGATCGTCAGCAGGACCGCCCAGGAGCCATCGTGGAAGTTCACCGCAGCCTGAACGAGAAAGACCACTCCCGTGGTGCACGCCCCGATCCCGTTGAGGGCCGCGCTGAACTGCCACCGCGGCGTGCGCAGTCGCAGCCACCGGCGCACCATCCCCGCCTGCGAGAGCGTGAACGAGAGAAACACCCCAAGCGCATATAGCGGAATCAGTGCGTGCGTATCGCCGCGGAAGATCAGAATCGTCACTGCGGAGATGATCCCGAGGACGATGATGCCGTTGCTGAACACCAGCCGGTCGCCGAGGTTCGCCATCTGTCGCGGCGCGTATCCCCGGCCGGCGAGTATTGAGGAGAGCCGAGGGAAGTCCACGTACGCCGTGTTGGCGGCCAGGACGAGAATGGCCATAGTGGCAGCCTGGAGCACGTAGTAGAGCGGGCCCACCCCGAACACCGTTCGCCCAAGTCGTGACACGAGCGTCTCGACCGGCTCCCCACACTCGTCGACTCCGGGCACGACGCCCAGTTGGCTGGCCAGGAGGCTGATTCCCAGGAACAGGACGCCCAGGATGACCGTCATCCAGACCAAGGTGATTGCGGCATTTCGTGACTCCGGCGGCCGGAACGCCTGGACGCCATCTGCGATGGCTTCAGTGCCGGTCAATGCAGCGCACCCGCGCGCGAAAGCAGTCAGCACCAGAAACGCAGTCAGCGGGTGCGTGGGGCCGGTGTACGGCTGGAACGGGGCTGCCGGTAGCTGGCCGCTCACGGCTTTCCACCAGCCGACGCCGACCAGCAGGAGAATGAGACCGATATACCCGTACGTAGGCGGGGCGAACAGCGTGCCCGACTCCTTGGCCCCGCGCAAGTTTGCGAGCGTGACCAGTGCCACGAACAGCAGGCAGAGCGGAAGGCGATAGGGTAGCAGAGACGGCACTGCGGACGTCAGCGCGGCAGCCCCGGCGGCGATGCTTACAGCCACCGTCAACACGTAGCCGATGAGCAGCGCGGAGGCGGCGCTCAGGCCGAATAGCGGGCCAATGTTCTCCGACGAGACAATGAACGACCCGCCGCCTTGAGGGTAGGCGTTCACCGTCTGGCAGTAGGAGAACGCGACGATGGCCAGCAGCAGCGCCACGGCGCAGCCGGTGCCAACCGACAGATGCAGAGCCGCGGCGCCCCCGGCCCAGAGGACCAGGATCATCTCTTCAGTCGCATACGCCGACGACGAGATGGCGTCGGAAGAGAAGACCGGCAGTGCCAGGAACTTGGGGAGTTTCTGGTGCTTGATCCGCCTGGTAGACAGCGTCTCGCCGATGAACGCTCGGCGCAGTCGGCTGAACACCGACGCCTGCTGCGGCGCCGCGGGTGACGCGACGGGCCGTTCGGGAGTGGGGTCGTCTGGATGCCTCAAGATCACGCTCCCTCCATCTGGCTGCCTCCGCGTTGCTGCCAGTCGCTGTCGACCGATCTGGCGTACTGCCCTGGCGCGCAGCGGGACCAATTGGGGGGACATTATAGCCGGCCTGGAGGAGCGAGGGGAACCCGGGTAGGCGAACGCGTTCCGCGCTCGCCTACCCCAAGACGCGAGACGAACTCCTGCTCATGACGAGCTGCCCCGGGGCCGCCTCAACTGCCCTGCCGCGCTACTGCGGGATGCCCTGGCAGTCGGTTTTCCCCTTGTAGTCACCGGCGCCAGATCCGAGGCGGTAGAGCTTGATGGGTTGACCGAGGAAGTTGGTCGTAGTCCCGATCTCTGTCGCGGAGGCGGCCTTTGCGTGCCCGTCTGCGTAGTTGGCGTTGAGAGTGCCGTTGTGACGCGCCTGCACCGGTTGGGCGCTGTTGGGCGGAGGCGTCGCGTTGCCGTCGTACTGCATGACCGTGTCGGAGGGCCGCGGGACGGCGGTCTCGTGCACCGTGGTGCCGCCCATGAACGCGATGTTGTAGCCGTTGGCGAACAACGCGTCATTGACGCTGTAGCTGGTGTACTGGGGGGTGCCCGGGCACGGGCCGCCCACCATCTGGAACATGGCGACTTGGTCCATCGCCTTGGGCTCTGAGGAGCACTGGCTGAGCTGGGCGTTCTTCACGTAGGGCACGAGCACCGTGTTGAGCGTGGCGACACACGTGCCGGCAGGGAACGCGGACATGGGGAATGTCTCATCATAGTCCTGCAGGCACATCGTGGTTGCTTGACCCATCTGGCGCAGGTTGCTCAGGCAACTGGCCTGCCGGGCTTTCTCACGTGCCCGAGCAAAGACCGGGAACAGAATCGCCGCGAGGATGGCGAGGATGGCGATGACAACCAGCAACTCGATCAGGGTGAATCCGCCCTTGGCGGATCGGCGTGCTCTCATTCACAACTCCCTTTCTGCGCTGCGCGCTTGCCCTGGAAGGGCGACTCCGACAGACTTAGACAGTATGCGCGCTCTCCAGTGATTCTGTCAATGGCCGGGCGCCCGACATGCCGGCCGCAGCTCGGCCTGCCGCCACTTGGGGCGTGAGAGCGGCTTTGAGGAGGACACCATGTGAGGAACTCACTTCTGACCCGGACGGTGGTCGCGGCAGTGGCAGTCTGGCTCTCCGCAGCGCACAGGACGCCAGCGGACGACTGGCCCCAGTGGCGCGGTCCTGACCGGGATGGCGCCTGGCACGAGACGGGGCTCGTCGAGTCCTTGACCGGATCCGACCTGCCGTTGCGCTGGCGGGTGCCAATCTCTGGCGGATACAGCGGGCCCACCGTCGCCAACGGTCGCGTCTACGTGACCGACCGCGTGACTGAGCCGACACAGCAGGAACGCGTGCTCTGCTTCGCGTGGGACACCGGGCAGCAGCTCTGGGCGCAAGCCTATCCGTGCGACTACGGCAAGGTGAGTTTCACCACCGGCCCGCGGGCTGCCGTAACGGTCGATGACGGGCGGGCCTACGCGCTGGGCACGATGGGACACTTGAGGTGCCTGGACGCCACCACTGGCGACCTCCTCTGGCGCAAGGACCCTCAGACCGACTACAAAGCCCGCGTCCCAACCTGGGGGGTCGCGGCAGCGCCGCTGGTGGAGGGCGACTTGGTCATCGTCCACGTTGGTGGCGAGGACGGCGCGTGCCTGCTTGCCTTCGACAAGGTGACCGGAAAGGAACGCTGGCGAGCGTTGGCCGACCGGGCGTCGTACTCGTCGCCTCTCGTCATCGACCAAGCAGGTCAGCGCGTGCTGGTCTGTCTGACTGGAGAACGAGTGGCCGCACTTAACCCGACCACAGGCGAGTTGTTGTGGGACTGCCCGTTCCCGCCCACGAAGATGGTCATCGCAGTGGCCACGCCGGTTGTGCACAAGCAGTGGCTGTTCGTCTCGTCATTCTACGATGGCTCGCTGATGCTCAAGCTGGCGTCGGACCGACTCGCCGCGGACGGGGTCTGGCGCCGGCGAGGCGAGTCCGAGGTCCAGACCGACGCCCTGCACTGCATGATCTCAACGCCTATTGTCGACGACGCGCACGTCTACGGTCTTGACAGCTACGGTGCTCTCCGCTGCCTGGACGCCGCCACGGGCGATCGGGTGTGGGAGACGTTCGAGCCAGTGCCCGAGAACCGTTGGGCCACCGCCCACATGGTCCGCAACGGCGACCAGGTGTGGCTGTTCAACGAGAAGGGCGAACTGATTCTCGCGACGCTATCACCCGCGGGCTACCACGAGATCAGCCGCACCAAGCTGCTCAAGCCAACACTGGGTCAACTGCCGGGCGAGAAACGAGGCGGCGTCTGCTGGGCGCACCCGGCGTTCGCGTACAAGCACGTGTTCGCCAGGAATGATGGGGAGTTGGTGTGCGCGAGTCTGGCGGCGAAGTAGCCTCTGCTACTCATTCCTCAACGCCCGCGGCAGCGGCCCACCCACGCTGAACGCAGTCGCCAGCCATGTCCAGAAGAGGCCACTGACGACGACGCCAAGGAGCGTCGCCGAGAGCGAGCCGACGGGCACCTCCGCCCCCGGCGACCGTAGCGCGGGCAGCACGGCGATGATCGCCGCCACCACGCCGACCATCAACCCAAGTGCCAACAGCAAGGCGTGCTCACTGAAGACAAGCCACTGCAGCGCGCCGCGCCGGAAGCCGAGTGCGCGAAGCAGTGCCAGCTCCTGCCTGCGCTCGAGCACGTTGCGCAGCACCACCGCACCTAGGCCAACGCTGCCGAGCAAAAGCCCGAGTCCGCCCAGAATCGCAAAGATCGACAGGTAGGTGTTCTCGACTTGGTCAAACTCCGCCAATCGTTCGGCCGTCGGCGTAAGGCTCAAGCCAACGTCCACCAGCGCCCCAGAGAGGGTCTTCGCCACGGCGTCTGCTTGTGTGGCAGGCGCGTCTACAAGGAACATGCGGTAGCCGCTTTCCAGGGGAAACCGGTCGGTGAAGTTCTTCTCGGAAATCAGCAGGTTGCCCTGCAACACGGAACCGCCAATGATGCCAACGAGTTGGAGGTAGAACGTCTCGCCGCGGCCGTCCACGTACGGCAGGAAATCGCCGATCTTCTTCTCAAGCCCCCAGGTGATAGTGCTCTGGTCGCCGATAGCCGGCACTGCAGCCGTCTCAGCCTTCGAGTCGAGGTTCAGCAGATCCCACCGGCTTCCCTTGAGGTTGCCGTCGAGGGTCTTCACGAAGGTAAAGGCGCTGCGCTTCTTCAGTTCCGCCGGATCCACGCCGAGGAGGCGCGGAGTCTGGGCGCGGTTGAGGTTAAGGCAACTCGCGTCATCTCCCTCGCGGACGCGGAGTTGCACCACCTTGGCTTGCCGCAAAGAGTCAGCGTCGAGTCCGAACGCCTCGCGGCCCCGCTGGCTGTTGAGGTCGTGGTAGACGGGGATCGTGGACTCACCGATCAGCACGAAGCCGCCGGTGCCGGACGCGCGACGGCCGGCGTTCTTCGCCGGGTCCTTACGGTTGGCGCCCACGGCGACAATGAGGAAACTTCCGCATGCCAGCAGGGCGATGGTAGCCAGACTGCGCCCCTGCCGGCGGGCGGTGTTCCGGAGGCCGAGAACAGAGAGCGACAGCCGCGCCGTCGCCGCTCCCCGGTCCAAGGCGCCAAGGAACGCGCGAGCCAACGCAAGCCCGCCGATCAGCAACAGGCTACCGGCGCCGAAGAAGATCCCGGCTGTCCGCTGATCCTGCGCGGCTCCCGCCAGCGCGACCATCACCACGGCTATGGTCCCGGCCGCAACTCCGGTCACTACCCCACGCGGGCGCCCTGTGGGCGAGCCGGATAGCAGCGCAGTCTGCGACTCCGCTCCCGCAGCCAGCAGCTCCCGGGCGGGCGCCTTCGCCTGCTTGCGCACCGCGAGCCAAATGGACAGCAGCGCCACGACGAACCCGCTCACGGCGCCGCTGCTGAGCGTAGCTGCGGTGGCGTGGTACCGCAGCGACGAACCGGCAACCGCGCCCTGCCACAGCGTGTTGAGCGCCCCAATGATCACCCGGGTGTAGGCGACGCCGCCAAACGTCCCCAGGAGACCTCCGCCCAGAGCGAGCGCGCCGCCCTCAAGGAGTAGCAGCTTCTGCACGCAGCGACGTGTCAGCCCAACCGCAAGCAGCGTGCCGACTTCCTCCGTCCGCTGTTCGATGCCGAACACGAACAGAAGTACGGTCAGCACCAGCGCCGCCACGATCAGGAAGAAGCTGAGACCGAGGAACAACTGCCCGAAGTCGAGCGCCTGGGTCGCGGCAGCCAACGCCCGCTGGCGAACGGGCTGCAGGGCGATGCCAAGGAACTCCGGTCTCAGCCGACTGCGCAGTGCGGACTCCACCGAGCCGCGTGCCACCGTCGACAGCGGGTAGCGCACGGAGGTCAGCTTGCCGAACCGGTTGTCCCACATGCGCTGCCCGGCCGCAAGCGTGACGAACGCCTTGGGAATCGCGTGGTAGGTGTGCCAGTAGCGCTCGTCTTTGTCGCGGATTGCCTTGAGGTCGATGGGCACACCCGGCTCCCAGTCGCGGCAATTCTCAGCGTCCACAAGTCCGGGGTAAGCGGGAGTCAACGCCGCGTCGGCGGCAGCGCCTCTGACCGGCACAACCGCACGCACACGGAAGGTGCTGCTGCGCTCTTCCAGCCTCCGCATGGCGCCGACGACGAAGTAATCGAGCCGTACTTCGTCGCCGATCTTCGCGTTGAGGTCCTGTGCCAGCCAGCCATTGAGGACAATCTCGTCGTCGCGCATGTCTGGCGTCACAGGCGGCTCATCAACCGCCGAGACGAACGAGTACGGAGTCGCTCGCGAACCGCACCGCAGGCGGTTGACGAAGTACGTGAGCACGCCGCGCGCCCCGGGGGATGCCTTCTCCGCAGCGGCCGCCACCGGCGGCTCCAGGAAGAGCCGATCAGAGGTCAGCGCCACAACACCGGGGCCCGGCAACTCCTGCAACTGCAGCCCGCCGTCGCCCAGTTGGAGATGGCGGGCAAGCGCTGTTGAGATCGACTTGGCGTCAGGACTCGCCTGTTCCGTCCCGCCGACCAGAATGGCGTTGGCCCGCCCGGGCCGCTCAACACGCTCCTGCAGCCGCCGCAGGTTGACGAAGGCGGTGCAGGGCGCGAGTTGGTTGGCAGTTAGGCTGAACCGCCCGAAGTGCTTGGCGTCCGCCACGGCCGCTACGGTGAGGCGCAGCGTCACGGAGAAGTCCGAGACGGTGGAAAGCGGGGCATCACGGGACAACAGGCTGGGCTTCTCCACGCGAAGCAGAACCTCGTCTCCCGGCCGAGCCCCGAGTTGGCGCGCCAGCTTCTCGTTGACGACGACCGAGTCGTGTGGACTGCGCGCCAGCGGGCTCGACGTGCCACCCAGCTTCCAGAAGCGGCCGTCGACGCCGAGTATCTGTACGCGGCTGACCCGCGCCGCTCCCCCACCTCTGCTGACCGTCCCGCGAAGCTGCAGCAATGCAGCCGTGTCAACGCCGAGGTCCCGGCCGAGTTCCCCGGCAAGCTGCGCGCGGAAGAACCGCTCGCCGCCGGCCAGGGCGTAGTGCACGTTGCCCAGTCGGGAGAGGGCAATGGACTTCAGGCTGAACTTGACCGAGTCGCCAACGGCCAGCGCCCCGACCAAGACGGCTGTGCTCAGCGTGGCGCCCAGCAAGACCCCGAGGTGCGTGCGCCAGTAGAACCGAAGGCTGCTCAGAACCAGTCGCCACGACGACACGCCTACACCCCCCGATCCTGCAGGACGCCGTCGCGCAATTCCTGCACCCGTGCCATGCGGCCGGCGAGATCCAGTGCATGCGTCACCAGAATGAGGGTGACGCCGGTCTCCTTGTTCAGTTCAACGAGTAACTCCGCCAGGTTGTCCGCCGCGGCGCGGTCCAACGAGCCGGTCGGCTCATCGGCGAGCAGCAGCTTCGGCTCGTTGATGAGTGCCCGCACCACCGCCACCCGTTGGCGCTCACCACCCGAGAGTTGCCCGGGGCGATGCGTCAGGCGCTCAGACAACCCAACGCGTTCGAGCAGGCTCTTCGCACGCGCGTCTGCGCCGCTCCGGGCCGCGCCGGCGCGCACCACCAGCGTGGGCACCAACACATTCTCCAGCACAGTGCACTGCGGCAACAGATGGTGTGATTGAAAAACGAACCCGATCTCACGGCTGCGCAACTCCGCCTGCTGCCCGTCCGAGAGAGCCCCAAGCTGTCGCCCGCCCAACAGCACTGTCCCGTTTGTTGGCTGATCCAGCGTCCCGATGATGTTCAGGAGCGTGCTCTTGCCCGAGCCAGAGGGGCCGACGATGGCTAACGACTCCCCGGTAGTCAGCTCCAAGTCAATGCCACGCAGGACGTCCGGTGCCGCCCCGCCATCCTCAGGGGCGGCATAGCGTTTGGTGACATTCTCCAGCTTGAGCAGTGGGCTGTTTCGGGTCATGGTCTCTTCCTCAACGTGTGCTGAGTGCGAGCGCTCCCAGTGTAGCGGCGTCCCGACAATTGACAGGATAGCATCATGGACGAGGGTCTGCCTCTGCGCAAGGCTGGTCGCGCCCCTGCGATTCGGCTCACGCCAAGCGACGGCAACCCTCCATTACCGGCCGCCACGCGCGCACACGAGCGCTGTGACTACTCCCTCCGCCATTCTCCGAGCGCTGAACTCGCGCAACACGACCTGCCGCCCGCGCTCGCCCATCGCCCTGGCTTCCGCCGGGTCTCGTAGCAGTCCCTCAACCGCGCGCGCCAGCGCCACCGGGTCATCGGGCTCGCACAAGACGCCCCCGCCGGTGATCTCGACCAGCTCTGGGAACGCAGCGTGGTGTGGCTGCACCACCGGCACGCCGGCAGCCAGGGCCTCAACGACGTACAGCCCAAACGACTCACCGTACGTCGCCGGCACGGAGAGCACAGAGAGCGAGCGCAGGAAGGCAATCTTCTGGTCGCGGTCGAGGTTTGGCAGGAACTCCACGTCAGAGCCGAGTCCGTTTGCGCTCAGCCGCGCACGCAGACCGGCGACGTACGTGGCGTCCTCGGCAGTCTGCGTCCCGGCGACGCGGAACTTCAGACCGGCCACGCCGCCGTTCCTGCGCAACTCGAGGTACGCTTCCACGAGCGTCCCCAGCCCCTTGTTGTGGCACTGTCGGGCGAAGAAGCCCAGCACCGGCGGGTCGGGCGGCTCGGCGGCCGGCGCGTAGCCGTCCAGGTTGATGCCGTTGTGCACGACGTGCACGTTCTCCGGCGGGAGGCGCAGGCGGCCGGTCATCACCTCCCCGTAGTACCGGCTCGGCGGGATGAAGGCGTCCACCTCGCGGCAGCGGTCGATGAGCGTCTCCCAGCACTGAGTACGCTCGGGTTCGGGCAGTGAATCGAGGAACGAGTCTTCCCCTTGGAGCGTGCACACAACCGCGGCGCCAGTCGCCTGTCGGAGACGGCGCGCCAACCCGACCAGCAGCACGTTGGACAGGCACACCACGTCGGGCTTCTCGCCCTCCGACAGCCAGCCCACCACCTTCTCGACTTCCTTCGCCTGCAGTCCCTCTTCTCCCCGCAGGGTCGACAGCGTCAGCGCCCCGAGGTCAGCGGCGCTTGTCATGCCGGCCCGTTTGGCCGCCGACTTCAGCAGTGCGGGCGAGTTCAGCAGCCGGTCGACCCACGCCGGCGTCTTCCGGAACAGCCGGGACTTGTGCTGGAGGTAGACATTGATGCCGCCGAAGAGCAGAGGCGCCTCAGGCGTCGGGTTCGGTTCATCAAGAGTCATCGGCAGGTAGAGCGGCACGATCACCGCGTCGTGACCAAGCTCGCGCAATGCCGTGACAAGGGTGTTGTCGCGAATGCAGGCGCCGCAGTGGAAGCTGCCGGTTCCGGGAGTTAGCTGAACGATGCGCATGGTTCTATGATGAACCACATTGCGGGAGCGCGGCAACTGGAGGCTGCTGTAGTCTGGTGCCCTGACCGGCCCGCAGCGAGAGACTGCCTCCCTGCACTCACTTGAATGCGTACAGATACCCGTCAGCTGCCCCGAGGACGACGGTCCCGCTGTCGATGGCTGGCGAGCTGGTGACGGCTTCGCCGATCTCATAGGACCAGAGCTTCTTCCCGGTCGCCAGGCTCAGCAGGTAGAGCCGGCCGTCCCCCGACCCGACGACCACCTTGCCGTCGCAAATGACCGGTGAGCTGTCCACTTCGCCGCGTGTGGAGAATGTCCACCGACCTTTGCCGGTGGCGCGGTCGACGCAGTGGACGCGCTTGTCACGATCCCCAATGACAATCACGTTCGCGTCGACTGCCGGCGAGGAGAAGAAGGGCTGGCGGCTCTTGTACCGCCAGAGGATCTTCTTCAGCGTGAGGTCGATGGAGATCAGCTCGTTGCCGTAGTGCCCGACATAGGCCCGCGTGCCAACCACTGCTGCGGAGGCAGCGATGTAGTCGCCGACCTCGACCGACCTCACCTTCTTGCCCGTCGTGATCGAGACCAGGTGCAGCACACCGTCGCAGCCGCCGAACGCCACGTTGTCGCCGGCTACGGCCGGAGTGCCGTTGACGTAGTTGTCGGTCTCGTAGGTCCAGAGCTTCTTCCCAGTATCGGCGTTGACGCAGTGCACGCGATTGTCGTAGCTACCCACCAGGATCTTCGCCAGCTTCCCCGTCTTCGCGTCCCGCGCGTAGGTCGCCCCGCCCATGATCTCACCGTCGGTTCCGTACTGCCACTTGCGCTTGCCACCCACGGCATCCAGGCAGTAGAGAGTCCCGCCCTTGGAGCCGATAAGCACGCGCCCGTCCACGTAGCAGGGCGGCGCTTCGACAGCGTCTCCGGTCCTGAACGACCAGAGCTTCTTCCCGGACGCCAGCGACACGGCGTACACGCTGTGGTCCTGCGAGCCGACGAATACGCGCTTGCCGTCGGTGACCGGCGAGGAGGTGATTGCGTCGCCGGTCTTGAACCGCCACTTCAGCGACAGCGACGCCGACAGCTTCCCGGCAGCGACGCCGGTCTGGGTGCGCGAGCCGCGGAAGAGCGGCCAGGAGTCACTGTGGGCGTTGACGCCGAACAAGCAACAGGCTACGCCAACGGTCACAAGGCGAGCCGCCGCCCGCCGGGAGGTCGCGGAGTTAGGGCGCATGGGTCGAGTCCTCTCAGCGCTCACGGCTGCAGGGCCTACTTCGTCCCCAGACAGAACAGGTGCTTCACACCCCGCAGGTACAGCCGCCCGTCGACTACGGCAGGGGTCGCGTTGGCCTTCTCGCCCAGCTCCATGCGGGCGATCTCCTTGGGCTCGCCGCCAACACCCAGGACGACGACCGTCCCTTCGTTACTGACAATCAGAAGCTTGTCGCCAACGATGATCGGCGAGGCGTGTACCGTCAACTCCAGTTCCTTCTCCCACAGCTTCTTGCCCTGCACCGCGTCGTAGCAGACGACCCAGCCTTCGGTAGCGACGGCGAAGAGGAACAGGTCGTTTCCGACGGGGCTGGCGATGTCAGGAATGCCTTCGTCGCCTTCCCAGGCGACAGCCGACTTGCTCACGTCCCCGTGGCCGTCAGTCTTGAGCGCCACCGCCCGGTTGTAGGGTTCAGTCGCCACCAAGCGCCCGGCGGCCAACGTGGGCGAAGGCACGATGTCGCCGCTCAGGCATTCGGCCTTCCACAGCTCCTCGCCGGTCTTCGGGTCGTACGCGATTACCCAAGGGTCTGCAATGGTGACCAGTTGCGGCTTGTCCTTGATTGGGACCAGGACCGGCGTCGCCCAACTCGAGCCGACCGGTCGAGGCTTCTCCCACGCCGTGCTGCCGGTGGCGGTGTCCAGCGCGTAGAGCTTGGAGGCGTGGTCGTCGGCAGTGCCCTGGTCGATCAGGACGAACAGCAGGTTCTCGTTGATTGCGAGCGAGGAAGCATGCCCGTACGAGTTGTTCGGCCAGCCGAAGCCCCGCGCCCAGACCTGCTTCCCGTCAAGATCGAAACACGCAACATCGGCATTCGGGAAGGTGACATAGACGCGCCGCCCGTCCGTGGCGCAAGTCGCGGGCGCATAGCCGGCGTCTTCCATCACCTCGCGTGGCTTCGCCGGACGCTGCGCTACCTCATTGACTGGCGTATGCCAGCGGACCGCGCCGGATTTGGCGTCAACGCAAAACACCTCCCGCGCTTTGTCGGTGGCGCCGGTCAGGAAGACATTGTCTCCCCACACCACCGGCGAGTTGTTCCCGGGCAGCGGCACCTCGGTCTTCCACAACACCCCTTGGCCGGAGTTGACGTCCCACGACACCGGCAGTTCGGCCGAACCCGCCACGCCGAGACCAAAGGGGCCGCGGAACTGCGGCCACTGCTGCCGAACCTCGGCTTCGGTGGGGACGGAGTCCTTGCCTGAGGGGTCCTTCTCGGCCACTGCTTCCAGAAAGGACAGTCGTCCCGGGAGGATGACTGCCACCGCCGCCAGTCCCAACACCGCTCCCATTCCCAGCAGGGCGGGGCGCCCGGGACTCCGTTCGCGGAGCGAGTCCTTCCCGCGGCGCTTTGGACGAATTCGCCGCTTCAGGAGAGAGCCAGCGCTCTTCATCGCGGCCAGCATCACGACGATGCCCGCGAGCAGCAGGTAGCCCCCCGCCGAGGCCAGCCGCTGCCGGCGGAAGAACGCCTGCCGAAGCTGGAGGTCTTTGGCCCGTATCTGCCGCTTGAGCTTCTCCTCGTTGGGACGCTTGGCCAGGTGTGTCTTGAGCGCGCCGATGGATTGGGCGTCAACCGGGTTCGCCGCCAGCATTCCGAAGGAGTTCCAGACCAGTGCGCCGCAAACGAACGCGGAGAAGACTCCGGCCACCCAGGCTGTGGTCACGACAGCGCGGAGTCGTGCCGCGGTGGTTGGGTCATTGGGCGCGCCGGCTGAACGTTGGGCTGGTTTCTCGTTCATGGGGTTCCTTCCGGAATAGGCGACTCAGAGAGCTGCGGGACCAGGTCGCTCCGTCTCAGTGTCAGCAGCCGCTTTGCGGCTGCCAGGGCACGGCTCGAAACAGCGCGCGCAGGCAACGCACGCCCCCCGCTCGGCTTCGTACTCGGCCCGTTCACGTGGCAGTGACTGAGCGAAAAGCATCCCGCCGAGGGCCAGGCCGATCCAAGCGCCCCACAGCCAGCCCCCGCTCGCGAATTGGTGTGCTATGACGCCGGCCTGGTCGAGGAGTTCCTTCGACGACTGACCGGAGTTGCGGAAGTTGGCGCTTGCGTCCGTCGTGCCCTTCACCTTGCCAGCGTCCTCCAAGTAGACACGCTCGGCCAGACTTACCGTCGGGTGGGAAGCAGAGAGCGGCACGGCGACCCGCGAACCGACCCAGCCGAACACTGCCATCAGGGCAACGACCTGAGCGCCGAGGAGCGCGAGCCGTGGCTGCCGCGAACCGGCCGCGCCTGCCGGTGGCGTCGGCTCAAGGACCGCTCCGTACGGACACGCCTCGGGGCAGATGCCACAGAGGGTACAGCGGTACTTGTAGATCACCACGCGCCACTTGGAGATCCATGACAGCATCCGCAGAAGGACGCCGTAGGGACACAGGAATCGGCAGTAGGGCCGGCCTACAAACGCGGCAAGAAGCAGCAAGCCCGCTCCCGTCGCCAACATGCCGTAGGACCCACTCAACCGGAAGAACCCGACGAACGGGTCGTATCGGCAAATGACGAACGCGCTCCCTGTCGCGGCGAAGAGAACCGCCGCCCCGAGGTACACATGCGCCAGCAGCGACAGGGCCCGCTCCAGCCACGCAGGGACCTTGACCGGCCGGACCAGCACCAAGTCTTGGAGAGCGCCATGGGGGCACACGGCAGCGCAGAACGTCCGGCCGAAGAACAGCGCAAACACCAGCGGCAAGGCGAAGAACGCGACCACCGTCAGCGGCACGTGGTACGCGCGGTCGGCCAGTGCGAGGCTGACATTCTGGAGGGAGCCAATCGCGCACACGCATCCCTTCCGCCAGAACCCGAAGTAGGCAACCGAGAACACGCTTAGCAACGTCAGTTCGCGGCGCGACCGTCGCTTGTACACAAGGTAGGCGGCAAGAGACAACGCCAGCGCCAACAAAGCGACATCGAGGTATTCCTGGAGAAGCGTGCGGGGGAGCGGAACCTGGGTCTTGGGGAGGCGGTATGCCGTCTCGAAGTCGGGCGGCGGAAACCGCTCCATCGCCCAAGCGACGGAGGTCAATAGAAGGGGAGCCCAGGCAACCCGGACAACGTTCAGCCAGCGCCTCACGCGCCCTGCGCCTCCCGTCCCTTCAGAAGATACGCCTTCGACGCCGGGACACGACGAAATGCCTGCGTCGGGCAGGCCCGCGCGATGGAGCACTCGTTGCAGTTCAGGCACCGATCGTGCCGCACCTGGAGGTAGAGCGACCCGTTCCCGAATTGCGCACACCCTTTGACGCACTTGCCGCAGCCGACACAGAGCGGCTCGTCGATGTCGTAAGAGAAGTACGGATCTTCAACAAACGTGCGGATGATCGCGCCGGTTGGGCAAAGCTGGTTCTCGGCGCCAGTGTCCAGCGCGTTCGGCTCAGGCTCGAAGTAGCCGGTACACAGGTCGCAGTAGCCGCACATCTCGTACGAGTTGACGCACTTGACGGCAGACTCCTCCAGCACACAGTGCGTCGCGCAGTTGTCACACTGTATGCACTTCTGCGGATCCAACTGCCAGACCAAGTCGTCTGCTTTGCCCCGCGCCACCGTCAGACCCGTCAGCCCGCCTACGCCCAGCAGACAGGCACCTCGAAGGCTGGCGCCGAGGAACTCGCGTCGATTGGTTGCGTCGGTCGGCTTGGCCATTGCGCTCACCTGGGGGAAAGCCTGTCTCTGTGCGCGCGGGCCAGGGGCAGACTGCAGTCAGACACAAGGCAGCAGGCGCTACACAGGCCGTCCGCAATGCACGCGGTCGCCAACGTCTGTCGTCGGCCCCGTCGCCAAGTGGCACCGACGAGCCCCCCAACAGCAGCCAGTGCCACGCCGCGAAGCACAGTGCGCAGGAACTCGCGACGGGAGGGTCTCAATTCGTCGGCGGTGGCGTTGGTCATCGTCATCTATCGCAGACCCGTTCGGGGAAGGCACCCACACGTCAAAACTGCAAGAGCGCTGCCATGCGCCGCAGAGCGGCGCGCGCCAAGAGGGGCCGTGCTGCGGGCCACTTGCCGCGCCGGACAGCCTTGTGACCAGTATAGCCGCTTCGGGAATCGCTCGGCCGGGCAAGAGAGTTGCATCTGTCACAGGCCCTTCACCCGACTTCTCGCCCCGTCGGGGAGCGTCGGCACTCCGCTCGCCAGGTCCATAAGGGAGCCCGCACCTTCAATGAGGTTGCACTCAGCAACACGCGCTCTGCCCCTTCTCGCTGCCTGTGCGGGAGCGATTGCTCTGGCCACTTGGTGGACTTCGAGCAGACCCCGCGAGGTCACCCTCCGCGCGCCTGGCGCAGACAAGCGCCCGAAGGGCGAAGCAGCAGGCCCGCGACTGCCCCAGATGCACGGCACGCTCACCGCAGGCGAGGGAGTTCCAGCAGACCTCCCCGGGGTCTGGCCGCAATTCCGCGGCCCGCGGCTGAACGCCGTGAGCGAGGAAGAGGTCGCGCTCGCCAGGAAGTGGCCGGCCGCAGGTCCGCCTGTCCTGTGGAATCTGGACCTGGGCGAAGGCTTCGCCGGTCCTGCGATTCACCACGGGTGCGTCTACCTGATCGACTACGACCGCGAGCACGAGGCGGACGTGATTCGCTGCTTGTCGCTGGCCGATGGCAGGGACGTCTGGCGCTTCTCCTACCCCGTCAAGGTCAAGCGCAACCACGGGATGTCGCGCACGATTCCCGCGGTCAACGACGACGTCGTGGTGACCATGGGCCCCAAGTGCCACGTGACTTGCCTCGACGCCAAGACCGGGACGCTGCGGTGGGCGCTGGACTTGGTCGGTCAGTTCGGCACGACGGTGCCTCAGTGGTATGCCGGGCAGTGTCCCTTGCTGGAAAAGGACCGCGCGATTCTGGCGCCGGGCGGCAGCAAGTTGATGATCGCCGTCGACCTCGCCACCGGCAAGACGCTCTGGGAGACGCCCAACGCAAAGGGGTGGGCGATGACTCACTCCTCGATCACCCCCATGGAGGTGGCCGGGCAACGCACCTACGTCTACTGCGCCAAACGCGGCGTGGTCGGCGTGTCTGCCACCGACGGCAAACTGCTGTGGGACACCGACGTCTGGAAGATCGGCATCGCGACTGTGCCGTCTCCGGTCGTGGTCGGCGACGACCGGGTGTTCCTGTCGGGGGGCTACGGCGCGGGGAGCCTGATGCTCAAAGTGGCTGCCGCTGGGGGCTCGTTCAGCGTCACCCCTGCCTTCCGACTGAAGGCCGCCGTCTTCGGCGCCACGCAGCAGACCCCAGTTCCGTATGAGCACCACCTCTTCGGCGTCCGTCCCAATGGCGAGATGGTTTGCCTCGACCTCAACGGCAAAGTGGTGTGGGCCAGCGGGCCGAAGTACGCCTTCGGGATGGGGCCCTTCATGATCGCCGACGGCCTGCTGCTCGCGATGGACGATTCGGGTCTGCTAACGACGATGGAGGCAACGCCCGGCGCCTTCAGGCCCCTCGCCCGGGCCCAAGTGCTGAAGGGGCACGACTCGTGGGCGCCCATGGCGCTGGCCGGTGGGCGGCTGCTCGTCCGCGACATGACTCGCATGGTCTGCCTCGACCTGCGGGGCCAACGCTGACATTCCAGGTGCCCCCGCCATGACCTCGCGCCGGACCCCAACCCCACCAGCAGTCGTTGCCTTCTTGCTCGCGTCACTTGCTTGCGCGCCAACCCTATGCGGCTGTAGGACCAAGCTGCGCGAAGCCGGCGACCGCGTCAAGGACGCCCCTGGCAAGCCCGAGCAGACGGACGCCACCGTCGCCACGTACCGCGAGGAGGCATCCCTCAGCCCCTCTATCCGAGAGCCACGTTGCGTCGCACTCGGGCCGAATGGCTCGATCTACGTTGGCGGGCGCTACCGCGTCGAGCGCCTCACCAGCAGCGGCGAGCACGACCTGGCCTTCGAGCCGGAGAGCACCCCGACCTGCCTCGCCGTCGCTCAGGACGGCACCGTGTTCCTCGGCGCCAGCGACCATGTAGAGGTCTACGAATCCCGCGGCGGGCACGAAGGGAACTGGGACAGCTTGGGCGACAAAGCCGCCCTCACCTCCCTCGCAGTCGGCAAGGACGACGTGTTCGTCGCCGACGCGGGCAACCGGATCGTGCTTCGCTACTCCCTCAAAGGGAAGTTGGTCTCCCGAATCGGCAAGAAGGACGACGCCCGTAACGTGCCCGGCTTCGCCATCCCCAACCCGTTCTTCGACTTGGCGCTGGGTCCCGCGGGGCTCCTGTGGGTCGTCAACCCGGGGCGCACTCGCGTCGAAGCGTACACCTACGATGGCGACTTCGAACTCGCCTGGGGCAAGCCTTCCCTCAAAGACGACGGTTTCAGCGGCTGCTGCAACCCGGTGCACCTCGCAGTCGACCCGACCGGCGGCTTCGTGACAAGTGAGAAAGGCGTGCTGCGAATCAGGCACTGCGACGCGGTCGGCGACTTCGACGGGCTGGTCGCCGGCCCCGACGCGTTGGCGCCGCCGGTCGGGAGCCCCCCGCCCACGGACGCGACGGGTGAGGAGCACCAGGCCTTCGACCTCGCGGTCGACTCCGGCGGCCGCGTGTTGGCGCTAGACACGGCGCGCAAGTCCCTCCGGGTCTTTGTCCGCAAGAAGGGCGGCCCCGCCACAGACGGAAAAGGCTGAGGAGCAACGGCTCCCCAGCCTTCGGTTCGTGCTTCGAGTTCTTGGGTCGGGGCTACTTCACGCGGACACAGGCGAGGTCGCCTTCGTGGCTCCGGCAGTACACTTTGCCGTTGGCCAGCACCGGCGGCGTCCACACCTGCCCGCTCACAGCCTTGCCGCGCCTAAGCTCGGAGTAGCCGCTCGAGGACGCTTTGACGAAGAACAACTCGCCCCGATCGCTCAGACAGATGAGCTTGCCGTCTGCGTAGACGAGCCCGCCTTTGCCGAGAGCGCGCTTCTCGCGCCACTTCTCGGCGCCGTTTGAGAGCGCCAGGCAGACGAGGTCATTCTCGTCGTTCCCGTAGAGGCAATCACCGACCAAGACGCAACTGTTGAAGTGGTTGCAGATGCTCTTGTTCTGCCACCGCACGGAGGGTTTGCTGGAAGACAGGCTGAGCAGCGCGCAGCCGCTCTTGTAGTTGGACGAGATGAACACGTTGGACTGGGAGACGACGGGGTCCGCCGCGTTCACGTCGTACTTGGTCTCCCACGGGTGCGACCAGAGGATCTTGCCGCTGGCCGGGTCAACACCGTAGAGCGCCTTGGCCCCGAACATCGCCAGGATCTTTTTCCCGCCGGAAGTGGCAAACACGGCGCTGGCGTACCCGGACGCGTCTTTCCCGGTCTTCCAGACGACCTTGCCCGACTTTTTGTTGAGTGCGACCCCGGCCTTGCCGATGTTCAGGATCAGGGAGCTACCACTGACAACGGGGGAACTGGCCAGATGCCACTGCGGCAGCGCGGCGCCAACCTCCTTCGGCACATCCTTGGACCAGATCTTCTTCCCGCTGGTGGACAGCGCGGTGACAATCCCGGTACGGCTCATGGTGTAGACGGTACTGCCATCGACGGTGGGGCTGGCGCGCGGGCCCGTGTGGCCGTCTCCGCCTTTGGTGCACGGATAGGAGTACTTCCAGACCACCTTGCCGTTGCTCTCGTTCAGGCACCAGACGGTGTCGTTCGACCCGTCGTTGCCCATGGTGTAGACGCGCCCCTTGCTCACGGTGACGGCCGAATAGCCCTGACCGACCTTGACACTCCAGAGAGGCTTGACCGACGTCCCAATCCCCTTTTCCGAGGACTTGCCGTCGCGGGTGGGCCCTCGCCAGCACGGCCAGTCTGAAGCGACTGCCCCCTGAAGCAGTATCCCGCCGAGCAAAAGTGCGGTACCGAGGGGCGCCGAAGACCGACGCCAAAACGTGCTTTCAGGACGTAAACTCATTCCGTTCCTCCTGCGCGATAGCTAAGTGGGTCGCCGATCCGCGCTTGTCGAGGTATTGTACCCAAGACGACGCGCGCCGCGCAGCCTGGGGAGCCGGTGCAGCCCGGCAACGCCCGCTGGCGAGGGACACACCGGCGTCATTGGGGTAGAATCACCGCCAGTCTCGGCGCGTCCGCCGAGCGACGCCTGTCCAGGAGACCCCCGATGTCTATTGCCCTGCTGGTCGCCTCCCTTGCAGTTACCGTTCCGGCTGTTTCGGCCCCGCAGCCGGCCAAGCCGCACAACCTGGCCGCCGACGCCACAGTCACGGCCTCTTCTGAATACTCCGGCGCCTACCTGGCAAAGTTCGCGGTCGACGGCATCATCCCGGAGTTGATGAGCAAAGATGATGCCGGCCGCGCCTGGGCCGTCAATGGCGCGCAAGCCCGAGACCGAGCCTCCTTCATCCTGGAATGGGATCATCCCGTCACAGTGGGCGAGGTCATCTACTATGGGCGCACGTCATGGCTGATCGGCGAGTGCTGGAAAGGCTACGAGGTCCGGCTTGAGGACTCGGAGGGACCGGCTGCCAAGGGGCAGTTCGAGATGAATGCCGGGCCGCAGCGGATCAGTCTCACGCCGACCTCAGTTCGCAAAGTCCGGCTGGACTTTTTCGGCTCGCGTGGCGGGATCAACCCCGGCGCAGCGGAGATCGAAGTCTACTCCGAGAGCCCGCCGGAGGACGCCTTGCCCAAGCTGAAGAGGTACCCGAAGAACCACGCGCTTGAGGCCAGGGTGACGGTCTCGTCCGAGTATTCGGACCAGTACCTCGGCCGGTTGGCTGTTGACGGCCAGATCCCGGAGCCGTTCAGCAACGGCGATGTCGGCAAGGCGTGGGCGGTCAAGGGAAGTGAAGCCAACAACCAGGCAACATTCGCTCTGGAATGGGACAAGCCGGTGGACGTGGCGGAGGTCGTCTACTACGGACGCACCGCGGTGCTGGTCGAGGAGTGCTGGAAGGACTTCGAGCTCTGGCTGGACGCGGACGAGCGGCCGGCAGCCAAGGGCACGTTTGAGTTGGGTTCCGGCGCGCAGCCGATCAAGCTCACACCGCGCAAAGTGCGCAAGGTGACGCTGAAGTTCCTCAGCTCCTACGGCGGCCCGAACCCCGGTGCGGCCGAGATCCAGGTACTCGACCGGGAACCGCCCGAGGGCTTCCTGTCCGAGTTCAAACGCGGGGGCTGGGATCGGCCCGAGGAGTCACCAGAACTGGCGCAACTCGTCAGCGAGAGGAGGCTCGGCTTCGACAAGCTGCTGCTGATCGAGCGCAAGGAACTCAACCCGTCTCACGTCTACACCGCCTGCTGCGAAGGCTTCCAACCGGGCGGCGGGCTCTATGTACTGTCACCACCCACGCCCGACGGCGAACTGACGCGGCTTGTGGACTCTCCCGAAGGGCAGATCCTGGACTGCGACGTCTCGTTCGACGCCAAGGAGATCCTGTTCAGTTGGCGCCGAACGGCCAGCGATACCTACCACCTGTACCGGATCAACGCCGATGGCTCCGGACTGACCCAACTGACGGAGGGCCCCCATCACAACTACAACGCTTGCTGGTTGCCCGATGGCGGCATCGCCTTCTGCTCCACGCGGGCGACTGTCTTTGCCCTGTGCTTCGTGACGCCCTCCGGCGTGCTGTACCGGATGGACCGCGACGGTTCCAACGTGACCCGCTTGTCCGCCAACTACGTCAACGACTTCACGCCCAGCGTCTTGGACGACGGGCGTCTGCTGTACTCCCGCTGGGAGTACGTGGACAAACCCGCCATCCCAATCCAGAGCCTCTGGACGCTCAACCCCGACGGGACGGAGTTGTCCGCTTTCTACGGAAACCGCGTCCTCAGCCCGGCGAGCTTCCTGGAGGCGCGCGCCATCCCTGGCACTGAAAAGGTGCTCTGCACGCTCACTGCGCACAACGGCCCGATCCGCGGCGGCGTGGGAGTCGTCGACCGCTCAAGGGGCGACAACGCGCAGGATGCCTTGGTCAACCTGACGCCGAAGGTGGACATTGGCCGCGTGGACCAGGGAAGTGGCAATCAGGTCAACGGCCCCTTCGAGAGCCCCTACCCGCTGGACGCGGAGCGGTTCCTTGTGTCCGGCAAAGGCAACGTCTTTGTCGGGGACTACTCCGGACGCTGGGCGCTGCTCAAACCGCGCGCTGACGGTCTCGGCTTTTACAACCCACAGCCGCTGCGGCCGCGGCCGGCGCCCCCGGTCATCGCCCACGATCCGAAGCCGACTGAGCCCGGCGAGGCGGCACTCCTGCTGCTGGACGTGTACAACGGTCTGGAGCCACAGGTTCAGCGCGGCACTATCAAGCAGATTGCCGTAGTCGAGGAGGTCGCGAAGCCGTTGCGCACCGCCGTGCTGGGATTCGGCTTCCAGCGGCCCGTCATCTCTTGCGGCGCCACCTATGCGGTTAAGAAGGTCTGGGGCTACGCCAAGGTGGAGCCGGACGGCTCCGCTCACTTTCGCGTTCCCACCGGGCTGCCGCTGTACTTCGAGGCATTGGACGCAACCGGGCAGGCGGTCCAGCGGATGCGGAGCTTCACCCACTTCATGCCCGGCGAGAAGCGAAGCTGCGTCGGCTGCCACGAGCACCGTAACGAGACCCCGAGGTCGCGCAAGGCGGCCGCCGCGAGCCGCAACCCGCAGGAACTGGAGCCGCCTGAGTGGGGTGCCGGCAACTTCGACTACTCAACGATCGTGCAGCCGGTCCTCGACAAGCACTGCGCGAAGTGCCACAGCGGCGTCAATGCCCCCAGACGACTCGACCTGAGCGGCGGCAAGACGGACTGGTTCAGCGTCTCCTACGACTGCCTCACCCGGGGCTACGTGAGCTGGATCGATACGCGCAACGGCCAGGAAGCCAACATCCTGCAGATCGCCCCCAACGCCTGGGGCTCGCCGGCCAGCAAGTTGACCGAACGCCTGCTGTCGGGCCACCCAGACCAGCAGGGCATGGACCGCATCCACCTGGACGACGCCAGCCGTCGTCGCCTCTTCGCCTGGATCGACCTCAACGTCCCCTACTACGGCACCTACGAAATGGCCTACCCCGACGCCGAGGGCGGCCGGCGGCTCTACCCGCAAGACCTCGACGCCAAGTTGAGCGACGTATCCCAGCGCCGCTGTGCGAGCTGCCACCAAGGCGGTTTGCCCTCGTCTGGATTTATCCGCCTCACCGACCCCGAACCGAACGACTTCCTCGTCGCCCCTCTCTCCCGAGCAGCCGGCGGCCGCCAATCGTGCGGCAAGCCGATCTTCGAGACGACCGCCGATCCCGACTACCAAGCGCTCCTGACGCTCATTGGACCAACGCGAACGCTGCTGGCGGAGCGCCCGCGCATGGACATGCCGGGCGCCAAGGCGGCGGTGGCGGATCGGTCGTGCAGATAGAGCCGCAGCATGACGAAACGTCTCCTGCAGCGCCGCCGGCGAGCTGAGTAGTGCCAGTGCCGCGGGAGCGGTCTTCAGTCGGTCAGGAGCGCAGCGTCACCCGGAACAAGCCTCACAGAGCCCCACCAACTCGCCGAGCTCAGCCGTCGCCAAGCAAGTCACCGTGTCCGCCGCGCCGTAATACAGCTTGACCTCACCGCCGTCCTCCAGGATCATGCCGCCGGGGAAGATGACGTTATTGCGGAACCCGCCGTCGACCTCGTAGGGGGCTTCGGGCGCCAGCAACGGGTGCCGACATGCTCAGGATCTCGAAGTGGTCGAAGTCGTCCGTTACCGCGATGCCGCCGCGCACACCATGCCGGGTATCAACAGCGAAGCACATGTAGACGCGCCCGGTCATCGGGATCAGCCGCGGATCGTACGCTCGCTGGATCTCCTCGCTTCGCAGGTTGAAGCACGGCTCCGGCTGCACGTCCCAGTTGACCCCATCGCTGCTGAGAGCCAGCCCCAGGTTGGTGCCGTCCAGCCGCTGTTCTTCCAGCGACCCGTAGTCATTGCGGAACACCATCACGTACTTGCCCTGGTACTTGCACACGCCCGCGTTGAAGACCAGCGCG
>PEVN01000547.1 GCA_002779825.1 Armatimonadetes bacterium CG06_land_8_20_14_3_00_66_21
TGTCGCTGACCGACAAGCCGATCGGCGGCGGCGAAGTGCTGTACCACGAGAACATCAAGCACTTGGTGCGCCTCGGCGAATTGGAGACTGGCGTGCCGGGCGACACCTCGTTGTTGGCGACCTGCAACTTCTCCGTCGCTCCGCTGATCTTCGGTCGGCGCATGCTGGACTGCGCCATTGAGAAAGCGAAGTTCCGCTGCCCCCATGTCCCGGGGACGATGCCCATCAGCGGGATCTCGGCCCCGGTCACTCTGGCTGGCACGGTGGCAGTGTGCCTGGCGGAACTCATCGTCGGCTGGGTCATCGGCTACTTGCTCGACCCGGACTTGAGCGTCGGCGGCATCGTGGCCAGCGGGTCGCTAGACATGCGCACACTGCGAGCCTGTTTTGGCTCGCCCGAAGCGCACCTGCAGGACACTGCCACCGCGCAGGTGTGTCGCCGCCTGTATGGCATCCGCGTTCACGTGGCGCTGGGCTATGTGGACTGCAAGACGCCGGGCATTGAGGCGACCTACGAGAAGCTGCTCCCGCTGGTCGCCGCGCCGTTCCTCGGTGAGGGAGCCGGCATCAGCCCCGGCCTGCTTTCCGCCGGGCAGGACTACAGCCCCGTCCAGCACCTGCTGGACCTGGACATGCTCGGCGGTTGGCAGCGCTTCAATGCGGGGCTCAAGGTTGACGACGACACCCTCGCACTCGACCTCGTCGACGCCGCAGCACACCGCCAGCGCCCGACGTTTCTGGACTCTGAGCACACAGCCCGGCACTATGCCTCCGAGCAGTGGTACCCGCGCTGGCTGGACCGGCAGATCTGGCAGGGCGATCGAAACGAGAGCGGCGCCGAGCGTCGGATGCTGGACGCCGTCAACGACCATTGGAAGGACGCTGTCGCTCGGTACGAACGACCCGAGCTCGACCCGGGCAAGCTGGCCGAGGCCGAGAAAATCCTGGCGGCTGCGGAAGCAGAGAGGGGCCGCGTTCGGCCGCTTGTTTGAGCGTCGCGCCGGTGCCGACGCCTATCCGACCGTACCTTCGGAGGTAACCACCGTGACACACCGACTCTTGCTGACAGCCCTGGCCGGGTTGGTGCTGACCGTCGCCCCCGCCGGTGCCGAGAGGAAGCCCAACATGACCCAAACAGAGATCATCAACGAGGTGCTGGCGAAGACCAAGCCGCTACACTTCCCCCGCGGGGAGCGGCTGCCGCTCTACGTCTGGACAATCACCGGAGTCGGCACCGACGACGAAGCCGAAGCGGAACGCGTCCTCAAAGAGCTGGACGCCCGGGGCATTCCCGTGATTGCCGTCTGGCGACCGAACGACAAAGAGAAGGCGCTGGAGCGGGCGCTCTGGCTGGGGCGGATCCAGCAGCGGTTGGAGCTGCCGATCTGCGTCAACGCCAACGCGTGCAGCTACCCGTTCTTCAACGGCGACGAGAGCACGCTGCACGTAGGCGACGACGGCAAGCCGTTCGCGGACCAGTCGTTCCCCGGAAAGAAGATGGGCTGCCCGTTCGCGTTGGAGGAACGCCTCGGGCCAATGAAGCAGCAGGTCGACTTCTTCGTCCGCGCCTACCAAGAGGCAGGGCTGCCCTTGGACTTCGTCTTCTACGACTGGGAGATTGACGGACCGACCGAGTGGAACGACGCTTGGGCGCACTCGAAGAAGTGCACCCGGTGCCGCGAGCACCTGCCCAGCCTCGACAACTTCCGCGAGTTCCAGGCCGCCTTGCGGCTCCTCCGGTCGCGCTGTCAACGCGAGTGCCTGGCCCGCCCGGTGCTGGCCAGGTTCCCCAACGCGATGGTCGGCAACTACCACGTCAACCCGCACGACGGCTACCGCTACTGGTACGACTGGTATGAGAGTGACGAGATCCCCGCGGCGGCTGCGCGCAAGCTCGACCAGCGAGGCAAGTACCGGGCGTGGTTCCACGAGTTCCCGCCGACGGAGTTCACTTGCTCGATGCCCGTCGTCTACCCGTGGTATCGCAACTTCACCTGGTACGACTACAGCAACCCCGACTTCCGCTGGTTCTACAGCCTGCTGCTGGAAGTTAGCAGCTCGGGCGGGCACACGGCCAAGGGGGTGCCCTCAATCCCGTTCGTCCACTGGCAGCTCATTCCGCCAACCGGGAAAGAGCCCGACCCCAGCGTGAAGCAGTTCAGTATCGCGGCGTACCAGGAGCTGCTCTGGCACCTGCTCCTCCGCGGGCACGACACCTTCTTCCTGTGGTGCCCGGGGAACGACACCGGGAAGGAGCTGCCGCAGTTGCACGAGGTCTACGCGGCCTCGCTGGAATATGCCGACTTCCTGACCAACGGCCAGCCAGTGACATTCGACGTGCCCAAGCGGCAGAGCCCCGTCGTCTCGGGCGTCCGTCTCGGCAATAGGGTGCTGGTGCGGCGGACGGACTTCACGGACGCGAAAGCGCCCGTCGTCCTGAAGGTGGGCGACCAAGAGATTCGGGTGCCCCGCGCAGACGGCAAGTGCCAGATTGTTGACCTGAAGTAGACAGTGAGGAGCCCCCTGAAATGCGGTACCGACCACTCCCCAACACTGACCTCAGCCCTTCCGTAATCTGCCTCGGCGCCGGTGAGTTCGGCCACAACCCGCCGCGCGACGAGTGTTTCCGCATGCTCGACCGGTTCGTTGAGTTGGGCGGGACGTTTCTGGACACGGCAAACGTCTACTTCGATTGGGTGCCCGGCGAGAAGGGGCGTAGCGAGAAGACCCTCGGCGAGTGGCTGGAGTCACGCGGGGTGCGCGGTCAGATGGTGGTTGGCACCAAGGGCGCGCACCCGAACCTCGACGCCATGCACATTCCCCGACTGGCGCCCGAGGACATCCGGCACGACATCGACGTCAGCCTGGAACGACTCCGGACGGACCACATCGACGTGTACTACCTCCATCGCGATGACCCAGCGCGGCCTGTGTCCGAGATCCTCGGCGCGCTCAATGAAGCCAAGGAGGAGGGCAAGCTTCGCGCATTGGGTTGCTCCAACTGGTCGGTGGCGCGCAGCCGTGAGGCGAACGAATACGCGGCTGCACACGGCCTCGCCGGCTTCGTAATCAGCCAGATCGGCTGGAGCCTGGCGGAGCCAATGCCCGATCGCCTGGAGGACAAGACGCTGGTCTACATGGACGACGACATCCTCGCGTTCCACCGCGAGAGCGGCCTCGCCTGCGCCGGGTATGCCTCCCAGGCGAAGGGGTTCTTCAGCGGCCGGTACGGTCAAGGGATCGAGCCGACCGACCGAACCTCCGCGGCCAAGGTCACCACCCGCTACTACTGCGAGACGAACTTCCGCCGACTGGAGCGGGCGCAGGAGTTGGCGGAGGGGAAAGGGCGCACCGCCAACCACATTGCGCTTGCCTACTTGACGTCACAGCCCTTTCCCGGCTTCGCCGTCTGCGGGTGCCGTACACTGGCCCAACTTGAGGACAGTTGCGCTGGCGGCGAGGTGGAACTCAACGAGAGCGAGGTGTCGTTCCTCGTCGCCGACTGCTGAGCTTGCCTCGGGGGCGAGCCAGTCCGATCACCCCCCCCGGGGGTTGACCGCGACCCTGAGGGAGCGCGTGACACGCTGACGCGGCGCCCGACTCCGACGGCTCACGCGCGCCCTCACGGTCGTGGCTCAGATTGATGGCACGTTTCCGAAGGAGCTACCCGCCGTTGCAGAACGCGTTGGTCCACACCTCTCTCGCAATCCTGATTGCCGCCGCTGCGCTGCCTGCGTCGGCGGCCGAAGGAGACTTGCCGGTGTTCGAGCGTTCCGTAGTCTCCTCGCACGAGCAGCTCGCCTCCAACTGCTACCCCTGCCTCGCCCGGCTGGACGACGGGCGGCTCCTGGTGGTTTGGTCGGCGCTCAAGGGGAGCCGGATTGTGGGCGCGCATTCGGGCGACTGCGGGCGGTCGTGGGCTGACCTGATTCCCCTCATCGACACCAAGACCGGCCGCGACTACGACCCGAGCATTATCGTGTCCGGCAAGCGCGTCTTCGTCACCTCGACGACTACGGCAGCCGGGGGCGGCATTCACGCCTCGGCGACTTGGTGTACCCGCAGCGACGACAACGGCGCCACGTGGAGCGCACTGTGCGAGATCCCGATGAACCACCGCTACACATGCGGGAAAACGGCCCACGGCGTCCGCCTCAAGTCGGGAACGTTGCTGATGGGCTACTCGTGGGACGTGCTGTGCGAAGAGGGGAAGACGCTGCAGAGCGAAGGGGAGATGCACCTGCGGGCGGGGGTGATGCGCTCGACCGACGACGGCGCGACATGGCACAACGGCGGGGACACCGACGCGGCCTACCAGAAGGTGTCGGGCGGCGCCGTCCACGGTACCGACGAGCCGTCGATCGTCGAGTTGGACGACGGCAGTGTCCTCATGCTCATGCGGACCGGTTCGACGCACCTGGATGAGGCGCGCAGCACCGACGAGGGCGAGACGTGGACCCGAATCGGCCCCAGCCCGTTGCGGGGGACGAACGCGCCCTGCGCGCTGTGCAGCTTCCAGGTCGGCGAGCGTCGGGGGATCTTGTGCGTGTGGGACAACGCAACCAACCGGTATCCCCTGTGCGCAGCCGCCTCATTCGACGGCGGCCGGACGTGGAGCTGGCCGAAGGACATCGCCGGACCGACTGGCGGCAAGCAGGCCTCCTACCCGGGGTGCGAGCAAGCGGCCGACGGCGCGCTGGTGGCCGTCTGGCAACAGGATGTGGAAGGCGGTCGCGACTTGCGCTGCGCCCGGTTCACCTTGGCTTGGCTGCTAAGAGACCCGACGGCGAACCTGAAAGCGAAGCTGGCGGGAGTGAAGCTGCCGACCCCGCTCGGGGAAGAAATTAGGTTCACGGGTGCCGAGATCGCGAAGTCCCCTGTCTGGCAGATCCACCGACCGCGAGGGGAAGCAATCGGTGGCGAAGCGACCGCTGAGAACACGCTTCGCATGGCGACCACGGGCTGCTGCTACATCGACAACAAGCCCGAGGTGTGGAACCGCGCAGCCAGCACGCTGGTGGAGTTCCCCATGAGGGTCCTCGGCCGCGCCTTGGACAACGTCTTCGTCGAACGGCTGTGGCGGACCGTGAAGTACGAAGAGATCTACCTGCGGGACTACGCTGACGGTCGC
>PEVN01000450.1 GCA_002779825.1 Armatimonadetes bacterium CG06_land_8_20_14_3_00_66_21
GTGTTTCCTCATTACCGTCTTCCTCCGCGCCGCCTACCGCAACAACCACTTCCCGTCGAACTGCCACTACATCATCGGGTTCCGGTGTGTCGTGCCTGCAGGGGTCCCCTGAGGTTTGGTGTTTTGGGGATTTGGACTTTGGGGGTCTGGGGGCGAAGCCCCCAGTCGCTACAAATGGTCCTGAGCGCGCGGGAGAGGGAGCGGAGTTCCCGATCTTGGGGACCTGCCGCGATCATCGTCGCTGCCGCTCCAGCCACGCGTCCGCTCCGGCTTGCCCGGTCCGCCGGCCGGCTCAGCCTGCCGTGCGCCCACCGGAATCCCAGCTCGCGCCACGAGCGGCCGGACACCTCATGGCAAAGAGCGGCATACCCAGGGCAGTGAGTACAGGGGCGACCCCAAACCCGGAGGCGGTGCCGGTGGGCGCTCCAGAGCGCCGGCCCGCTACACCGGGCGGGCCACTTCACGCTCCTCGGCCCGCTGGTGGACGCGGATTCGTCCGGGTTCGACGATCCAAAGGGCACCCTCTACGTCCCCGGTCAGGATCTCGGTAAGAGCCGTGGTCAGCGTGGCCCGGATCATCGGCAACAAGGGCTTCGGCGGCCGAAGGACGATGATCCCCGCCGTCGGCTCGGGCGGGAACTGGAACGGGTTCGCGAAGTCCAGATCGAGGGTGACGAACGTTCGGCGCTCCTGCCGGCAGCGGCTGTACAGCTCCCGGTCGGAGGCTCCCGACAGGGTTTCGTCTCGAACGGTCTCAACGTCGTGCCCGCCGGCCACCAGCAGAGGAGCCAGTCGGACGTCGAGGTTTTCGTCGAGCTTGAACCTCACGCCATCCGCTCCACGGGAACCGGCAGCACGCGCTCCCGCGTCATCTCCGCAGCATAGCCGAGGCAGGCGCGGAGGTCTTCTCTGGTGAGCTGCGGGTAGGCTTCAAGCAGTTCCTGTTCGGCGACGCCTTCAGCGAGGTTGTCGACAACGAGCGACACCCAGATTCGCGTCCCCCGGACCACCGGCTTCCCGAAGCAGACGTTGGGGTCGATCTTGATGCGTTCGGCGATCTGTTCTCGTGTCATGGCAACAGGGATGATACCCCGTGGTCCAAGCGCGTCAAGCGTCGGTCCGGCCCGCTACACCGGTCGAGCCACTTCACGCACCGGATCGAACTCCATCGTCCGCCCCGTCCGGTACGCGGTAACGCCCATGTGCAGCGCCGCCATGACTTGGCAGCCGAGCAGTTCGTTGCTCCTGGGTTTCTCGCGCGTGCGGACGCAGCGGAGGAAGTCCTGCCAATGCTCGTCGAGCGAGGCGCCGCGGGTGCGGGTGATTTCCTCCCGCTTGCCGTTGGGATTGGTGGCTTGCTGCGGCTCGATGACTGCGCCCGGGTCCTGGAAGAACATGGTGGCGTTCTTCCCGCGGATCATCGTCGGGATCGGGGTGTCGTTGGAGACCGAACCGACCAGCATTACTGACGGCCCTTCGGGGTACTCGATCATCAGTGTGATGATGTCCGGCACTTCGCGCCCGTCGTGCCACTGGTACAGGCCGCCCGACGCAGTTGCCCGGTGCGGAAAGCCAAGTTCCATCGTTCGCACCAGCGGGGTCAGGATGTGCGGGAAGAAGTCGGTGGCGACGCCGCCGGAGTAGTCCCAGAACGACCGGAACGCGAAGAACCGGCCGGGCTCCCAGGGGCGCTTCGGCGCAGGACCGAGCCAAGTATCCCAGTCGAGGTTCTCGCCGGGTTTGGCGAGGCCGTCATTGCTGAGCGGCGAGTAGACGCCCAAGGGGCCGTTCCGCAAGTCACTGGCCTGCGCCTGGAGCAGCCCGCCAAGTGCGCCTTCCTTGATCCGCGCGGCGGCGAGTTCCCAGATGTCATCGGACATCCCTTGTGTGCCGACTTGCAGCACGCGGCCGTTCCGCTTGACCGCCTTGACGATCTCCTTGGCCTGCCCCAAGTCCTTCCAGTACGTCATCGGCTTCTCGCAGTAGACGTCTTTTCCGGCGTCCAACGCGTCACAGGCAATACGCGCATGCCAATGGTCGGGCGTCGCAATGGAGACGGCCTCTATCTGCGGTGAAGCCAGCAGTTCCTTGTACTTCGCGTAGGGGCGGCTGCCCGTGAGCTTGGCGGCGGCTTCCAGCCTCGGCTGGTACACGTCGCACACGGCTGCGATTTCGACGGGCTCGCCGGCGGCCTTCAGACGCAGCATCGTTTGGAGGTGCGCATTGCCCATCCCGCCGCAGCCGATGGTGCCCACGCGGATCGGCTTGGCGTCCGGCTCAGCGGCAGCAACCCCGGCCGCCACTGCCGCCGCACCGGCGGCCGAGAGCTTGAGGAAGTCGCGTCGGTCGAGGGAGTCGGTTTGCATGGTTCGTTCTCCTCTGGGAAACGTGTGGTTGGTGGGGAGCGCCGCACTACTACGCCAACGGCGGCCGATTGCCTGCACACCACCCAAAACAGCCGGTTCGTCCGGCCGAACACAGGGCTCCGGTCCGGGCGGCGTTGGCGTGTCCCCGTGCCAGCCTCGGGCCCAATGGCAATAGACACGGTGCCAGGCAGTGCCTTGGACATGGGTTGACGTTCCTACATCGCTAATGTAGAATTGCACTGCATTCTTACATGAGAGATGTAGAAACGAAAAATGGACGAGAGCCACATCAGCCGCCTCCTTACCCTCCCAGACCGCTCGTTCTTCCTCTTCGGCCCGCGTGGCGTTGGGAAGAGCACTTGGCTACGGCGCGTCCTTCCGGAGGTCCCGCGGATCGACTTGCTCGACTCCTCTCTCTACCTCGAGCTGTCCCGAGAGCCCAGCCGTCTGGAGGCGCTTGCCGGCAATCTGCCGGAGCAGTCGCTGGTCGTCGTCGATGAGATCCAGAAGGTCCCGGAGTTGCTCAACGAGGTGCACCGGCTGATGGAGGCGCGACGCTGGCGATTCGCCCTGTGCGGGTCCTCGGCGCGGAAGCTGCGATGGGGTGGCATCAATCTGCTGGGAGGCCGAGCCGTCACTCGGCATCTGGAGGGCTTCTCGTGGGCAGAGCTGCAGGGGAGCTTTGACCTGGGCGTCGCGACCCAGTGGGGCTCGCTGCCGCTGGTTCATTTGGACCCGCACAACGCCGCAGATATCCTCAACGCTTATGTGAGCACCTACCTCAAGGAAGAGATCCGGGAGGAGGGCATCGTCCGAAGCTTGCCGCCGTTCTTGCGCTTCCTTCAGATCGCCGGCTTGCTCAATGGTCAGCTCGTGAACGGACAGAACATCGCGACCGAGGCCGGCGTTCCCCGCAGTACAGTGGACACGTATTTCTCGATCCTGGAGGACACCCTCCTCGGCCACTTCCTTCCCGCCTACCGCCCACGGCTGAAGGTTCGGGAGCAGACCCGGCCGAAGTTCTTTTGGTTCGATTGCGGGGTCGCCAGGGCAGCGGCCGGGTTGCTGTTCGACCCGGTCGATCGCGTGTGGCAGGGGTACGCGCTTGAGACGCTCATTTATCATGAGCTGAGAGTCCACAACCACACTCAAGCGAAGAACCGCTCTCTCTGCTTTTACCGGACGGCTGACGGCGCAGAGATCGACTTCATCATCGAGACGAGGAAACGCCAAGCCGAAGCCAGAGCGCACGTCGTGTGCCTCGAGGTGAAGTCGGCGCAGAAGTGGAACCGCCAGTGGGAGCGCACGATGCGGTCGGTCAGCGAAGACGGCCGCCTTCACGTGGACAGGATGATCGGCGTGTACAACGGCCCGCGGGCGTATCACTTCGAGGGGGTGGACGTGCTCCCGGTGGCGGACTTCCTGACGGCGCTCCATGCCGGCGAGGTCTTCTGATCCCGGCAATGCCGAGGCCGGCGCTCTATCCTCGGGGATCGGCGCCCCCACAAAGCGGACGGGCGGCGGCGTTGGGGCTCGCCCTCAGTCGGCGGCTGCTCTCAGCGCCCGCTCGATGGACTCCGCCGCCTCCAAGTCCTTGTCGCGCGACTTCAGCAACAGCTCAGCGATCTGCTTGCGGACGGCGGGATCAGCCAGCTTGGGCAGCTTGTCCCCCGGCCACTGGCCGCCGCCTACGCGGTTCACTTCCCACATCATGTCGTGTTCGGCCCGGAAGCAGGCGGCGGCGGCTTGCAGGTCGGTTGCTGCCTTGGGGAACAGCTCGGCGGCGCGGATGAGGAAGAGCGCTCCGTAGTGGCGGCGCGTTGCCAAGTCCCAGACCATCGGGTCGAGGAGCTCGTTGCGGCGCTTGGCGGTCGCGGGGTCGTCGGCAGAAAGCGACGGGTCGTCCAGCGACTTCGCCCAGGCGTCGAAGGTTGCCGGGCCCGCGTGGTGGTGGCCACTCTCGCGGACGCGCAGCAGCCAGGCTCCTTGGCGGAGCGCTTCGCGGTACACGCCTTGCTCCGCCGGTCGCGCGTGCTTGCCGGTCAGCAGAACGACGGCCCCGGCCTTCGGGAACCAGTCGCTTACCGTTGGTTTCTTCTCCGGCTCGAAGCAGATGCCGTCGTCGTCTCCGCCCTCGACATCCCAGCCGATCAAAGCGTCGCCGCCCTGGGCGTAGCCAGTGAGCAGGAACATGCGGCCGGGTTCGCGGCAAAGGGGTCACATCTTTAATTCAAAGTATTGACAAGGCGGCCGGAGAGGTTATGCTCGGCGGCTGGCGATCAACCAAGACGGCGAAGACGAGGGGAAGCAGCGATGGCCCGGC
>PEVN01000562.1 GCA_002779825.1 Armatimonadetes bacterium CG06_land_8_20_14_3_00_66_21
CACTCCGGCGAACAGCGAACCAATCATCACCGTGCTGGCGCCGGCAGCAATGCACTTCGCTACGTCGCCTGAGTAGCGCACGCCGCCATCGGCGATGATTGGGATACCCAACTCTCGCGCGGCTTGGGCGCATTCGGCGACCGCTGACAACTGCGGGACTCCAACCCCGGCGACGACTCGCGTGGTGCAGATGCTGCCGGGACCGACGCCGATCTTGACCGCGTCAGCGCCTGCCAGTGCCAGGTCCCGGACGCCCTCCGCGGTAACCACATTCCCGGCAATGAGCGCGATCTCGAAATTCTCCTTCAGGTAGCGGATCATCTCGGCGACGCCTTCGGAGTGCCCGTGCGCCACATCGACAATCAGCACATCCGCCTCGGCGTCGACCAGCGCCTTCGCGCGCTCCCGCCCCTCCGGTCCCACGCCCACGGCCGCCGCCACGCGCAGCCGTCCCTGCGCGTCCTTCGTGGCCAGCGGGAAATCGATGCGCTTTTGGATATCTTTGACGGTGAATAGCCCCGTCAGATGGAACTGGTCATCGACGACCGGCAACTTCTCGACCTTGTTCCTTTTCAGGATCTCCTGCGCTTCCTCGATGGTGGTGCCGTCCGGAACAGTGACCAGGTTCTCCTTCGTCATCCGCTCTTCGATGAGCGCATTGAGGTCCGTCTCCCAACGCAAATCGCGGTTGGTCAGGATGCCGATGAGCTTGCCGCCTTCGTCGGTGATGGGCACGCCGGAGATGTGGTAGCGCGCCATCACTTCTTCCGCCTGCCCTACCCGGTCCTTCGGTCCCAACGTCACCGGATCGGTGATCATCCCGAACTCTGTTCGTTTGACCCGGTCGACCTCTTCGGCTTGTCGCTCAATCGACATGTTGCGGTGCAACACACCGATGCCGCCCTCGCGCGCCAGCGCAATCGCCATCCGCGCTTCGGTCACCGTGTCCATTGCGGCCGAGAGCAGCGGGATGTTCAAGAAGATGTCCCGCGTGAGCGGCGACCGTACTTCTACCTCATGGGGCAGCACACTGGACTTGCCGGGGACAAGGGAAACGTCATCGAACGAGAGACCGATTTGGTCGAAGCGGTCGGTGGGCATTCAGGGACTCCTTCCGGGCTTTGGGACATTCTAACGAACGGTCACAGCTTCGTCAACGAAGAGGTGCCGGGGCACCTGCACCCCCAGCGCTTGTGCGCGCAGCGTGGGTCTACTCCACATTTGGTGCCCGTCTTGCCGACTGCTCCGCTCTCCCGAAAATGTTTCGCGTCTGTTGTTGATATGCAAACATACGTTTGCTATAATCCAAGCCACACAGCAACAAACTCGGCCCTACAACTACGTCGCCGACTGGAACCGCCATGCCGCGTCAGCTCCTCTTTCTTCACCTTCGCAACTTCTACGTCACCGCCGAGCGCCAGCAGGATGCTTCGCTGCAAACGGCGCCGGTGGTGGTCGTTCAGCGGCGCGAAGTGTTAGACGCCTCCGTCGAAGCCGCTACTTGCGGAATCAAACCTGCCACCCCCGAAAGCCGCGTCCTGCGTCTTTGCCCGGAGGCGCACGTGGTCGAGTTCGTGCCGGAGCGCTATCAAGCCTGCTACCAGACGGTGTGGGACGTGCTCACCCAACACACGCCCTTGGTCGAACCGACCGAACTACACGAGGGCTTCTTCGACCTGACCGGTTGCCTGCGCCGAGCGGAGACCCTCGCCCAACGCGTCGAACAAATCCGCCAACAGCTCCGGGCGGCGGCCGGCATGCATTGCTCCCTGGGCGGCGGGACGAGCAAGCTCGTGGCAAAGTTGGCGATGCCCCACGACCGATACGTGTCCCCCGCCCGAACCAGCGCCTTCCTGGAACCCATCCGGATCGCCGCACTCGATTGCCTCGACGCCAAAACCCGTGAACGCCTGACGCGCCTCGGGATCGATACCCTCGGTTGTCTTTCCCGTGTCCCCGAAAACGTCCTGACTCGCCACTTCGGGCAAACAGGCGCCTTGCTCCACCGGCTGAGCCAGGGGCTCGATCCCTCGGCCGTGCTCCCGCTTTACCCGCCTCTTCGCGAAGAAGCCACCCAGGATTTCACGCCGCCGGAAGACGACGAAGCCGTGCTGCACACCCACCTGCTTCGCCTGTCCGGCCGTCTGTGGAAACGACTGACACAGCACGACAAGGAAGCCTTCGCGGTGGAGCTGCGCATAGCCTTCAGCGCGCCAAATCCGAACTCCCAAATCCAAACTCCGAAATCCCAACTCCCCCGCCCCCTCTCCAGCGCCTCCCGTCTCCTCGACCTGTCCCTCACTCTCCTCTATCAATGCTGGGACGGCCGCCCCGTCTTTTCGCTGACACTAACTGTTTCCGACCTGCGCCCGAAGGAAGCCGTGCAACTCAGCCTCTGGGACAGTCGCTCACTTCATCGGTTTGCCGGTCAATTGGACGAAGCCCTCTGCGCGCTCCGCCGACGCCACGGCACGTTGTCTGTTTTGACCGGTCAGCAATATCGCCAGCGCTGCCAGCCTCGACTGACTGATCAAATCCTAACGCTTCAACACGAGTGCCTGACGCAAGAAGCGGCCTGACCACCAGCGTCGCGGAACGAAGTGGAGCAAGCGAAGTTATGAGCAAGCTCCTCAACAAACCAGTCACCGTTCACGAAGTCGCCGGGCGCCCTGCTCGCTTGTGCGTGGGGAAGACGGACCACCGCCTCACCAGCCTTCTCGACCACTGGCGTGAGACCGGCTGCTGGTGGGAAGGCGAAGCCGAAAAAGAATTCTACGAAGTCGAAGCCGGCGGCCGGTACGTGCTGTACCGCGAGGGTACGCAGTGGACGCTGCACACCGGCGAGGACTGAGAATGCACCCCCCATGGGCTTCACCCACCTCCACGTCCACTCTGACTACTCTTTCCTCGATGGTGCCTCCAACCTGGACGCGCTGCTAACGCAGTGCGCCCGGCTGGAGATGCCGGCGCTCGCGATCACCGACCATGACAACCTCTGCCTGGCAGTTCGGTTCCTGAAGGCGGCGAAGGCTGCCAACCTCAAGCCGATTCTCGGCGCTGAAGTCACGCTGACGGGCGGGCACCACCTGACGCTGCTTGCGCAGAATCGCCCCGGCTACGCGAACCTTTGTCAGCTTCTCTCTCAGGCCCACCTCGCCAACGAGCGCGGCAAGCCGCAGACCGGCAAGCCTGCGCTGGCAACGCACCACGAGGGGCTGCTCGCCCTGTCGGGCTGCTGGCGCGGAGAAGTGCCGAGCCTTATCCTGCGCCGCGAATTCGCCCGGGCGAAGGAAGTGGCGGAGTGGTACCGCGACACGCTGGGCCGTGAGAACTACTTCCTGGAACTCCAGCACACCTATCGTCCCGGCGACCAGCGGCTCAACCGTTACCTCTCACAACTCGCCGAAGCCATACGCGTCGGGATCGTCGCCACCAACAATGTCCACTACGCCACCAAGCCGGAGTTCAAAGCACAGGACGTGCTAACCTGCATCCGCACGCTCACCAAGTTGGCCGAGCCCCATGCCGAGCGAAAGATCAACGGCGAGCTCTACCTCAAGTCACCCGCTGAAATGGCCGAGCTGTTCGCCCAGTACCCCCAGGCGCTGACGAACACGCTCGTCATCGCCGATCGCTGCGAACGCTACGAACTCCGCGGCGAAGGCTACCTCCCTGAGTACCCGCTGCCCGTCGGCGAGACTGCCGCCGGCTACCTTCACAAGCTGACGTACCTCGGCGCCAAGGCGCGCTACGGCAAAGTCACCGAGCCACTTCGGCAACGGCTCGACTACGAGCTGAGCGTTATTGACCAACTCGGCTTCTCCAACTACTTCCTGGTTGTCTGGGACGTAGCGCACTTCGCGCGGCGGACAAAGATCCGCTATGCCGGCCGCGGTTCGGCGGCGGATTCGGCGGTGGCGTACTGCCTATACCTCACGTTGGTCGACGCCTTCACCCGCAACCTGCGCTTCGAACGATTCATCAACCCCGCCCGCGCGCACGCCCTGCCCGACATCGACCTCGACTTCGACGCCCGCTACCGCGACAACGTGACCGACTACGTCGTGGAGAAGTACGGCAAGCAGCACGTCGCCACCGTCTGCACCTTCAACTGCTACCACGCCCGCAGCGCTATCCGGGATGTGGGCAAGGCGCTCAATTTCCCCCTTGCTGAGATCGACCGCTTCGCCAAGCTCATGCCGTGGATCGAAGCAGACGAAATCCGCGCCGCCCTCCCCAAGTACCCCGAGCTGCGCGACAGCAAAATCCCGGAGCGTAAGTTCCACCTGCTCCTCGACCTCTGCCAGGCCGTTGCCGAACACCCGCGCCACCTCGGCACCCATCTCGGCGGGATCGTCATCAGCCGCCTCCCGTTGTCCCACCTCTCGCCGCTGCAGACCGCCGCCAAAGGCGTGACCGTCATCCAGTTCGACAAAGACGATGTCGAGGAACTGCGGCTTATCAAACTGGACCTGTTGTGTCTGCGGATGCTGAGCGCCGTTGAGGATTCAGTGAAGTCGATCAATAGCGGTCAGCAATCAGCGGTCAGCGGTCAGCCAAGCGACAAGCTGCACTCCACAATCTGCACTCTGCAATCCCCCAATCCCCCCTTCTCCTTCGACGCCATTCCTCTGACCGATCGCCCTACCTACGATCTCCTCAACACCGGTGAGACAGTCGGCATCTTCCAACTCGAAAGCCCGGCACAGCGGGCGCTCCAATCGCGGCTGAAGGCGGACAACATCGAAGATGTCGTCGCCAGCGTAGCGCTCATCCGGCCGGGGCCGATTCAGGGGAACATGGTCGATCCCTTTCTCGCTCGCCGCAAGGGCGCAGAGCCGATCAGCTACCTGCACCCGGAGCTGGAGAGCATTCTCGCGAAGACCTACGGCGTCGTCCTGTTTCAGGAGCAGGTCATCGAGATTGCCATCAAGATCGCCGGCTTCACGCCGGGCGAGGCGGATGACCTGCGCCGGGTGATGACCCACCATCGTTCTCATCGACAAATGCAAGAGATCGGCGAGAACTTCATCCGCAAAGCAAGGGCGCGCGGCGTCTCGAAGGAAGTCGCCGACACGGTGTTCTCCTACATTCAGAGCTACGCCGGCTACGGATTCTGCGAAGCCCACGCGGCAGCTTTTGGCGACACCGCCTACAAGACCGCCTACCTGCTCCGCCACCACCCCGCCCACTTCTACGCGGCCCTTCTCAGCAACCAGCCGATGGGGTTCTACTCCCCGCACACGCTCGTCAACGAAGCGCGGCTGCACGGCCTCGCGATTCACCCGCCGGAGGTGAATCGGAGCGAGAAGGCCTTTACGGTTGAACAACGATCAGCCATCAGCGCTCAGCCGTCAGCAGACAGCACTCCCCGTTTGAGCCACAATTTGCAATCTGCAATCTGCAATCTGCAATCCTCATGGGCCATCCGCGTCGGTCTCCAGCAGGTCCGCGGCATGAGCGAGTCCGTTCTCGATAAGATCCTCGCCGCCCGCGAAGACCGCCCGTTCACCTCCCTACCCGACTTCGTTGCGCGCACTCGCATTTCGCGCGATCTCGTCGAAAACCTCCTCCTTTGCGGTGCCTTCGACGCGCTCGACCCGAACCGAAAGAAGCTCCTGTGGGAACTGGCGGACGTGCAACCCGAGAAGGACAAGGGTGAAGCCCGTCTCGACCTGGAAACCGCCCCGCAAGCCTGGCTGCCCCAACTGGAAGACTTCGATGAGGTCCAGCGTTTCTGCTACGAGTGGGATCTCCTCGGCTTCAGCCCTCACAAACACCCCATGGAATTTTGCCGCCAGCGGATGAAGCTGCTGGGTGTGCAGACCAACGCCGACTTGAAGCAGACACCCTCTGGCAAACAGGTCCGCGCCGCCGGCGTCCTGATCCGCCCGCACCGCCCACCCACCCGTAGTGGACGCACCGTGGTGTTCTTCTCCCTGGAAGATGAAACCGGACTGCTGGACGTCACCGTCTTCGAGAACATCTATCAGAAGTTCGGCAAGCTCATCTTCTCTGAGTCCGCCCTACTTATCGACGGCCGCGTAACCGACCGCGAGGGAAGCCGCTCCGTTACCGCCCAGAAGATCAGCCGCTTTCCCAACCCCACCGTCGCCAACCTGAAGAGCTACCTTCGCCCACCGGGTTGCGGGCAGCCGCCGCCGCAGTGACGCCGGGAGCCGCCCTTTCGCTCCCCGAGGGAGGACCCACGGTCAGAACGGCGAATGTACTTCCAGGGGGCGCCAACTCGGACGGCAGCACCCGCACACCGGTTCTTCGTCGCGCACGATACCCGCAGAGAACGCAGGAGACTCACACATGGACTACCAAATCAACGGCACCGTCATGCAGACCGTCGAACTCACCATGAAAGGCGGCGAGTCCGTTCACACCGAGTCCGGCGGCATGGCCTGGCACACCGGTGATTTCCGGATGGCGACCAACATGGCGGGGGGCGTGCTGGGCGCCATTGGGCGGAAGCTTGCCGGCGAGTCTCTGTTCATGACCACGTACACCTGCGAGTCCGCCACGGGCAAGCTCACCTTCGCTTCGTGCTTCCCCGGCCATCTGCGGGCCGTTCCCCTCGCCGCCGGTCAGTCCATGATCTGCCAGAAGGATGCCTTCCTGTGCGCCGAAACCACCGTCACTCTGGCGACCCACTGGCGCCGGAAGCTCGGCGTCGGTCTCTTGGGCGGAGAGGGCTTTGTCCTCCAGAAGCTCACCGGCCCGGGGCTGGCGTTCGTCGAGATCGCCGGAGAGACCACCGAGGTAGAGTTGGCGGCCGGCGAAGTGCTGAAGGTGGACACCGGTCATGTGGCGATGCATGAGCCAGACGTTCAATTCGACGTTGAGATGGTGAAGGGCGTCACGAACGTGCTGTTCGGCGGCGAAGGTCTCGTGCTCGCCAGGCTGACGGGCCCTGGCAAGGTGTGGCTCCAAAGCATGCCCATCGCCAACCTGGCTGCGCGCATCGTGCCCTTCGTTCCGAGCAAGGGCTGAGCGTCGTCAGTACCCGCCCACTTCCCTCACCGCCGCCACCATGGCGCGGAGGTTCTCAGGCGGCGTCTCGCGGGGGATCATCTCGCCGGGGTTGAAGGCGTAGCCGCCGCCCGGCTTGCAGGCTTCGACCATCGCTCGCGTTTTCTCGGCGACCTGCTCGGGCGTGCCCTTCTGCACAACCTCGATCGGGTCCAGGTTACCCATCACCGCCTGCCGGCCATGGAACGCTTCCTTCGTGGCGACAATGTCGCCTCCCGGTCCCACGCTGACAATGCTGGCGCCGAGATCGACCTCACGCTCCAGGTAGGCGGGTCGCTCCTCGCTGTTATGCAGGAACGTCAGGCCCGCCTCGTTGAGCGTGCCGATCAACCGCCTGCACGGCTCGAACGCGAACTCGTCATAGTGGCGTAGGCTGATGAGATTGCTCATGGCATTGCAGTCACCGACCCACAGGGCGTGGGCGCCGGCCTCGTACTGGGCAAGGCCGAACTGAGTCTGCAGGTCCACGAAGAAGTCGCAGGTCGCGTTCAGCAGACCCGGGTCCTCAAGCATCAGCATCATGGTGGCTTCGAGACCGTACAGCAGCCCTGCCGAAGAGAACGGCGCGGCGACGCGCCCCACCACGCACACCCGCTCCCCGAAGTGCGAACGAACTCGCTGGAGCGCCTCGAGCTGCACCGGCATGCGACCCGCCGAACTTGGGTTGGGGAGCCGCAGGCTCTTCAGCGTGTCCGCCGTCGCCGGGAGGTAGTCGCACGTCGCCCGCAGGATGCTCCCCTCGCCCTTGCACCCGACGCCAAGCGGCTCGAACTCGAGGCAGTCGTCGATCTGCAGGCACGACCAGTCATAGTCGAACTCCTCAACGGCGGCGATCCAACAATCTGCCAGCTTCGCCGGGTCGCTGACGATCTCGTTGTACGTGCCTCGGTCGTACCAGCGAACGTCTGCTTCCTCGCTGATCGCGAACACCGGCACGCGACTGGGGACGCCGAGATTGCACAGGGTCCGGATGTCGGCCATGCAGCCGTCGTATGCCATGCTGTCCTCCAGAGAGACACCCGTGTGAGACCGATCGGTCGGATCAGTCGGATCGGTCCGACGTCGGTCGCCCAGTTACCCCTGCGCCGGATCCAACCCCAACTGCTGTCGCGGAAGATCGATCACGATCCGGCTGAAAGGCATCGGCCCGTTCTTCATGCTGGTGAGCATCCCCATGGGATTCTCCATCATCTTGTTCATGTCCATGTCCATGTACACGGACGGCACGAGCATGTTGACGCCGATGGTGCCGTCAATGCCAGCGATGTCGGCGATGTAGAACGGCAGGCGGTTGTAGACGAGCGGTCCGCCCTTCGTCGTGGGGATTGTCGCGCGGCCGATCCAGTGCCCCTTCAACTCGGTGCCGCCCTTGCCGACGCCCTGGACGAAGGCAGTCAACTGCGGGCGCCTGAGGTCCACGCCGAGTTGCTGCGCGACCCGAGACGACAGCAGGCTCATCCCGCCGCCTGTGTCCACCAACAGGCTCACCCGCGCGCTCCGTGATCCGTGTGATAGCACCACGTTCGACACGAACGGCAGGTCCGACTTCGTCACCGGCACAGGCTTCGGCTCAAGGTTCTGCATCGTGAGTGGCACGACGATCTGTGTGGCTGCATACGGCCGGTTCGCCGGCACGAGGTCGACCTTCATCCGCCCCAGTGAGGCGGACGCCGAGCCGGACTTCTCGAGCTGCCCCAGCAGCTTGTCCAGCCCACCAAACCCGTCGCCGCCTGCGTCCCCGCCGCCGCCGCCCAACATGCCGATAACGGCGCCCAGTGCGCTAACCACGGGGCGCGGATCGAGAATCGCGACGTAGTTCCTCAGGAAGGGCGTCCCCACAATGTTCACCGCCTCAGTGAGCATGTCGCCGAGGTCCTGCGAGCTGAGGCCTGTGCCTTCGAGCCCACTGGTGAGTGGCCCGGTCAGGCTCTTCGGCAGCGCGGTGAGCGGGTTCTGGTCGCTACGTCGAAGCTGGAGCACGCACTGGATGCCATGGGTGAACTGCTTGACATCTGCGGGGTTGGCCGCCGAGTTGCCCACATACATCCGATAGGGGATGGATACGTCGAAGTGCTCCGTCCCGGCAATACCGAAATCCTCCACGCTCTGCCCCGTCGCTCGCAGCTTCAGAGCGTCCCGATCAGACCGGCTCATGACCATGCGGCTCGCGCCCGTGTCCAGGAAGCAGTCGAAAGCAAACAGCCGCTGTTCGTGAAGCTCGGAGTAGACCCACAGGGGCGCGCCGCCGCTGGCCGGCGTCAGCAACGCAGGCACCCGCGGCTGGTCGAGGGCGTAGGGCTGCACCCCGTTGATCTCGAGACCCACGCCCCGTGACAAGGCCAACCCAACCAACAGCGGCCCCATCGCTACGCTCACCCAGGGCCCCTTCGACAAGCGGTACGAACCGAGGCGGAACTGCATCATCTCTGCACTACCTCACGTTCTGGACTTGCCCCAAAGGCACATGGTAGCACCCACCGCTCCTCTCAGCAACGGCCTCAGTCATCAGCCCCCTCGCTCCCACCCCTCCTACCTCTGCAACCACCCAACCTCACGCAACTGCCCCACTGCAGCACAGTACTCTCCAATCTCCGCCGCAGTCAGCGGCCGATCCAGGATCATCACCTCGTCCAGCGCTACCCGCAACCCACCATGGAGCCCGCCCAGTGTCAGGTCGCGCAGCCCATCGCTCTCTGCGAAGTTGCGCCCGGTCAGCCGCACCTCCCACACCTTCCGGCCGTCAGTGTACAGCTCCACCAACGACGCCGCCGAGAACACCAGCGCCGTGTGGTGCCAGACATTGGGGCGCAGATCCAGGTGACCCAGGAGGTCGAAGTCGTAGAGGCCGTTCACGTTGGCGATGCCCGGCAGGTAGTACACCTGCAACACCGCCGCAGGTCGCGTCAGACCACACCACGGCCCGCTCCGCGCGAAGTGCGACACGAACCCACTGCCGCCGCCAAGATGAAACAGCCCAAAGCCGCTGTCCAACTTCGCCTCGTCCAGCAGCGCCCACCAGAACGAGACAGCCAACGGCCGGTGCGGCGACAACGCGTCTCCCGACACCACCAGCCCCTGCTGTTGCTCCGACCGCGCGCAACGACCGCCGATGCCGTCGGGGCCGGTAGCCACTTTGACCTTCTCGGTCAGGCCGGCTACGTTGACCGCTGCCGTGCCCTCCGGCAAGTCGAAGGAGTTGTAGTAGGCCAGCCGGCTCTCCCACGAGGGCGGCACCCACAGGCATTCCTCTGGTGACGCCGCCGCGCCAACCCACGTGGTGGACAAGGCGAGTGCCAAGCCCCAGAACACCGCGGCGTTCGTCCGACACCTGCCAGGGCGCGCTCCTCGATCTCGCGCCTTCGCGCTATGGCGGTTGGCATGCTGGGCATTCATGGCGCGATCCTGAACTCCCTGACGGCGTGCTTTTTCAATGGGAACTTCACTCGCCCGTCGGCCACCGAGAGCACTTCGCCGCTTTCGACATCAGTTACCCGACAACCCTCGCCAAAGCCGAGTGCTTTGGCGTCCACTGCGACGTTCGCCGTCACCTCCTTCTCGGCGTAGCTGGTGATGACGAACACGGCTTCCCTGCCGGGCACGACGTAGACGATGGCCGGCAGGTCGGGGTTGTCCGCCGCAACGGGCTGCGGGCGTTCGTCCCAGTACCGGTAGACCTGCAGGCCCGGCTCGCCCAATAGCTTGTAGATCGGCTCCCTTAGTGGCTGCCACACTTGCGGCATCCCGCCGCCGTCCAGCTCGTGGACGAGGCAGACGCCGGCAAACGTCCGCTGCGTCCACGGGTCCTCCGCCAGCTTGCCGTGGTCGCCGAGGAGTACCGGCCACGTCCCCGCCAACTCGCCGTTGGAGACCAGCAGCAGGTAGTCGCGCGGGAACCGGTACTGGACATCGCCCTCCGAGTACTTCCATTCCCAGTCGTACTGGACCGTGGCGAACGAGTGCATCGGCAGGATGTTGGTCGAGGTCATGTGCGGCATGGTGATGGGAGTCATGCCCACTTCGTTCATGTACTGGAATGTCCGCTTGCTCAGTTCGCGCATGGCCCACAGCCCGGTGGCCGGCACCGCGGAACCATCGTCACGCTGATAGGCGTCGCTCATCGCCGTGTTGTACGTGGGGACGAAGAACCAGTTGTCCCAGTAGACGCCCTGGTTGCCGCCCACCTCGAACGACATGCCGTACCAGTAGAGCGCGTGGTCAATGTAGGACTCACTGGGCACGATCTTGATCTCGCCGATGCCGTTGCCTTTGCCGACAGTGCGGAAGTCCGTCAGGCACCATTCGTCCTTGAAGGTCTCGAATTCGTCGAAGAGCTGACAGCTCGCCCGGTTGTAGTAAAAGACCATCTTGCGCCCGTAGCGGGAACTCAGGTTGTACCGGACGTGTCGCCCCCAAGTCTCGACCCGGTCTTCACCGTAGGGACTGAACAGCGGCAGCCCTCGGTCGATGGTCGCCTGCACTGCTTCGTCGCCCAGGTGCTCTCGGTTGCCGCGCTTGATCATCTCCCAGAAGAACATATCCTTGCCGGCGGGGTACACCGACCCGCAGTCGCCCAGGGCCAACCAGTTGAGGTCTGTCCCGAGCAAGGTGTACTTGTCGCGGTCCCACCGACAGCGCCAATCCCCCAGCTTCGGCTTGACCGGCGCGGCCAGCAGGCCGAAGGTGAGCGTCCGCTCTTTGGTGATCACTACCGGCTTGCTGATGAGGTGGACGCGGATGGTGACCGCGCCATTCGTGCGGACCAGCTCCAGGTTGGGCTTGGTGGCGTCCCAACTCCAGCCGCGGTCGTTCTCGGCGAACCAGCACAGCCCGCGCACTGGCGTGCCGACGTAGAGGTAGGAGCAGAACTTCGGCGGCAGGTCGTTGGCTTGCACCTTCTCGGCCGTCCAGACCACTCCGTCGCCTTCCGGCACCCGGGCGTACAGCGTGTTGCGAATGCCGTCGCCCATGGCGTGGTAGTGGGTTGCCTGGTCGGCCTTCAGGGGGATCTCCAAGACCAGCGACTCCACCGTCTTGCCGCTCGACGGCAATAGCGTCAGGTCCACGCGCATGGTGCCGTCGTAGTCCCACGCGCACTCTGCGCGGGTCTGGAGGGCGCCGGCCGTCACCGTGGTCCGGGCTTCGGCTGCTTGGTCATCCACCTTGCGGAGCGATAGGCGCCCCGCCATCGGGACTACCTCCTTGCCGTCCACTTGGGCCGAGTACCGCATGGGAGCGCTCAGCAGATGCTGCCCCTTGGCCGTGACCTGCTGCCACAGCCCCGCGGCGTTCATCTCGTGCTCACGCAGAACGGTGCGCACCGTCTTCTTGGTCACCTCGAGCGGCGTGAATGGGGGGTAGACCTTGCGGCTCTTCCCCAGGTTGTTGTGCTCCCATGCGTAGGTCGTCCGCTCGAACTCCTTGACCACCTCGCCGGTGGGGACGCCCTTCCCGGCGGCAGTCATGGCGATCTCGTACGCGCCCTTCAGCGGAGGCAAGTCGAAGGAGAGTTCCTGCTTGTCGCCTGTGAACTGGTCGAACACCACGGTCTTCACGGGGGTCGCGTCGCCCTTCTTCCGGATGGCTGCCGTGAGCGCTCGCACCGCTGCGTCCCGCGGCATTCCCGAGCTGTCGGCCACGATCCGCATCCGGTTCGCGTATGGGTGGTACGCGAACTGGAAGTCAACCGGCAGGACGACCGGGGCCGCCGCCACCCATCGGTAGGGTCCGACCACGTCCCACCCAACCGACCGTTCGTAGAACGTCGTCTCGTCGTTCGCCGAGGTGACCTTCGCCAGCAAGTCCATCTTCTTCGAGCTCTGGTCGGACACCTTGAGCACCAATTCCTGCGTCTCGTTCGGCGCAATGCTGAGGTTCTCGGCCTGGCTCAACTCCGGCATCAGGTCGCGCTTCAGCAGCAGATGGGCGTTCACCGCCACGGCAGCGGCCGACACGTTGCGCAGTCCGAGCACGGTCTGGACGGTCCCGGTTCCAGGCTCGCCTCGATTCTCGTACGCGATCGCCAAGGGTGCCGCCTCGCTGAAGGTGAACCGGTCGCTGGGCGCGTAAGCGCCCCCGCTGATCGACGAGAAGCCCCAAGGCTGCTTCCAGTTGCGGCACACGTTGATCCCCCACGCGCCGTCGGTCGGCTGGCGCCCGGGCGCGATCTCGGCAATCGGCACCGCCACTTCGCAGTGCCAGTAGCCGTCGGGGAACCCATTGGCGAGTTCCCAATTGCCGCGCCAGGAAGCGTCCTGGGCGACGTTGCCGCGCGCGTGGTGGTCATACGCCTTGTGCCCCAGGGAGTTCGCCAACATCTGGAACGTCTGCCCATGCTCCGTGCCCGGCGTCGGGTCGATCCAGACCTCCACCGAGTCGTCGTACACCAACTTCAGCGTGTCTCTGTCCACCTCCGCGAGCAGCTTCCCCTCGTCGGGCAGTTGCGATAGGATCGCGACGAACAACCGATCATTCGTGGCACCCACAAACGCCCGAGCCCGGCGGCGGTCCAGCTTGCCGTTCATTGCGAAGCCATCGAACCCGACAGCCCGGGTCCACTCACCCGGCGCGACGTTGCCGTCGAGCGTCGGCGGCTTGTCCATCAGCGGCACGCGGAAGTCTCCCGCCGCGGCCGGGGCGACGAGCGCCAACACCAGGGCGACGGTCCACCACGCCGCCTGTATGGCGCCACCCGGGTAACGACGAAGGAACTGAGGTCGGCAGCAACGAATACGCACCATCAATAGTCACCTTTCCACAGGGAGGATCGGGTGGTTGATTTCTGCGCTCACTGGCTGGTTCCTCTCGCCGTCCTCATCGCGTCGACCGTCGCCTGTGTGCGCACGGCTTGCGCTGAGGAGCCGGTCCTCGTCCCCCGGCTCGCCAGCGACTGGTGGACCGTTGCCGAAGACCCCGACTTGGGCGACCTGACCGACCCCAAGCAACAGCCCGTTGACTTCGCCGTTTGGCAAGCCGCCGAGGGCACGTGGCAGCTCTGGTCATGCATCCGGCACACGAAGTGCGGCGGCAACACGCGCCTATTCCACCGGTGGGAGGGGAAGAACCTGACCGACCCCGACTGGGCGCCCAAGGGAATCGCGATGCAAGCCGACCCGCAATACGGCGAGACGTCCGGCGGCCTGCAGGCGCCGCACGTCGTGAGGATCGACGGCGTGTACCACCTGTTCTATGGCGACTGGGAGCACATTTGCCTGGCGACCTCCGAGGACGGCAAGTCCTTCACCCGCCGCGTCAACGCCGACGGCAGGACAGGCATGTTCACCGAGGGGCTCGGCTGCAACACCCGCGACCCGATGGTGCTCCAAGTCGGTGACGCCTGGCACTGCTACTACACGGCATTCCCGGAGCAGAAGGGCGCCGTCTACTGCCGCGTCTCGCCGGATCTGCGACACTGGAGCGACTCGCGGATCGTCGCCTTCGGCGGCGCCGCCGGCACGAACCCCTTTTCGGCCGAGTGCCCGCATGTCGTGTTCCACGAAGGCTACTACTACCTGTTCCGCACCCAGAAGTACGGCCCCAACGACCACACCAGCGTCTACCGCTCGCCCGACCCGTTGGACTTCGGCGTCCAAGACGACCAGTACCTCGCCTGCACCCTACCTGTCGCCGCGCCGGAAATCGTGGTCCACGAGGGACAGTGGTACATAGCGGCGCTGCTGCCAAGCTTGAAGGGGATTCGGGTTGCACGGCTGGCGTGGGCGCCGGAGAACCGATAGTAGCTGCTGCAACGAGGAGCTAATGGGCTGGTCACCTCACGGGCCCATGCAATGCCGCGACGACAACGTCACCAGGAACCCAAACTCTATGTTCTCCACATCAGTCGGGGCGCGCTGAATGTCACCGAGCGGCAGTGGTTGGGGTTCCGGGCGCACGATGACGGTCAGCGTGGGAGACGGACTACCGTTCGTCGCCGCCAGCCTCGGCTATCGGGGGCGCACGGCACGACTTGAGAACGTCTTGGTCGGTACCAGCTCTGCCGGGACAATCTTCCCAACAGACCATGTCTTCACAATGGGCGTCCACTACGAGCAAAACGATCCCGCCCATCGGGTCCGCAGCGTGGGCGGCTCGGACACTGGAGTAGCTGGGTTCCCGACACGGGCCGACGTCAATGCATAAATATGTTAGCCTTACCTCATGGACTGGAAGATCGAGTACCACGATGAGAAGGTAGAGAGCCATCGAGGCGTGGCCCGTAGGCATTCGGGCGTACTACGCCCGGATCGCCGAGCGGATGTGTCGCTTCGGACCGAACCTGGGGATGCCGTTCACCCGCAGCATGGACTGCGGGCTCTTTGAAGTCCGTGCCAAAGGGAAGGAAGGCATCGCCAGAGCGTTCTTCTGTACGCGTGTCAGGCGACGCCTCGTGGTCCTGCACGCGTTCGTCAAGAAGAGCCGGAAGACACCAAAGAGAGAACTGGACCTCGCGCGACGGAGACTCGCCGAAGTCCAGGCGAACTGGAGCGCTGATCCCAATGAAGACTCACGATGAGATGGTGGCAGAGTGGAAGCGCGACCCTGCATTCAGGCGGGAGCATGAGGCGCTGGACGCCGAGTTCGCTCTCTTCGACGAGTTGGTCCGCGCACGGAAGGCCGCCGGCCTCACTCAGGCCGAAGTCGCTGAGCGGATGGCGACGAAGACCTCCGCCGTGGCGCGACTCGAGGCTGGTGGTGGCCGCATGAAGCACTCGCCCTCAGTCGGCACGTTGCGCCGGTACGCGGAAGCCGTCGGCTGCCGTGTGGAGATAAGCATGGTGCCCGTCGACCAGGGCGCGGCGACGTATACTCGCGAAGGTTAGGAATACACCAAAGCTATTGCACAAGTTCGACGCCTCTGCGTGCACAGCAGTGTGTTGGGTGCTCACCACACGCCCACGGGTGAAGTTCTGCGAACTTCCACTTCGGTGTATTCCTAACCTTCGCGAGTATAGCTGTTACCGGTCTGGTCGGTGTCCGGTGAGGCCGCCGCGTGGGGCGCCCACATCTGGATCGTCTCAGGGCTGAGTTGTGCCATCGTCATCATTGCCTCTCGTGCATGCCGCCGTTCTGTCACCTGGAACTCGGCTGAGTTCCACGCGGCGCCGACTCCGGCCGCTCGTCCGTTCCGTTCAGCGCCAAGCCGATGTGCCTCAGAAACTCCCCATACACTTTGTCCGAGATCTTCACGTCCTTCTCGTCGAGACCCAGGCGAACCACGACCATGTTCCATTCGGGGATGACGAACACGTCGTTGTTGTTGTAGCCGCTGGCGGCGAATGTGCTGGGTGGGGCGCCGGGCCACTTGCGTTGTCCGTCGGCGCCAGTGCCATTGACCCACCAGTTGAGACCGTACACGCCGCGGCCGCCGGGGGGGGGCACTTCTTCACCAGCGCAGCCACCCAGCCGCCCTTGTAGGGGGCAGACAGCTTGACGACGACGCCGCCCTCCAAGGTCTTGCTCATCCGCCGGTATCCGCCCGCGGCGGAGGAGTCGGTGGGGAGGCCCATCGACACGCTGATCCACGTCACCTCGAACGTTCCGGGCGCCTTGGACAGGTCGAGCCCGACGGAACCGCCGTTGGTGAAGTAGAGGGCATAGCTCTGCCCGGGGCGCGCGGCCAGGTACGCCTCGTTCGGCTCCCGGTCGGAGAGCAGCTCCAGGTGTGGCTCGACGTCCCACAGCTTGATGAGCCCTTCCAGAATGCGCGCCGCCTTGAGGCTTGCCTTGGCATAGTCGTTGAGCCCGTTGCCGGCATCGGGGCGGTGGAATCGGACACTGGCAGAGCCGCCGAGGAGGTTGCGCCAGAATCGCTCCACGCCATCTTCCGGTCCGCCCGTGCCGAAGGCGTAGTAGCCGCTGCCGTAGATCTTCGTGTGATTGCACGGGCGGGGGTGCTTGTTGACGTGCGCGATCAACCAGCACAACGTCGTCCAGTGCGCCTCGTCGAAGTTGCGGCTGTTCACCTGCGAGAGGTCGGCGAACATGTAGTGCTCGGGGTCCTCAAAGAGGAGCTTCGTGTGCTCCGCCTTCTCACCCTCGAAGGCATCGTCGAACATGTCGGTCGCGTACACCAGCACGTCCCGCTCCGCAGCCTTGGCCTTGATGAAGTCGATCCAGTACTGCCCCCACGCGGGCGGGGTCGAGGTCTCGTTGTTCATGCAGTAGAGGACGTTGCCGTGGTCGAGGCTGTACGAGAGCATTTTCGCCACGAAGGCTTCCTGGTACTTGCGCACCACGTCGAGCTTCTCGCTGTAGCGGGGCATGCCGGGAATGGAGTGGAAGAAGGGCTGCAAGTCGCGGGAGGGGTGCTGCGGGTACTCGGCGGCGAAGCCGGTCTGCTCGGCGGTGTAGTTCACGTTGACTCGCGGGTTCCACGGGCTGGTCGCCCATCGCTGTTGCGAGTAGTCGAACCGGTCCCAGACCTCAATCTGCATGATGATGTCGCGCTCGTCGCACCACTGCAGGCAGTTGGCGAAACGGGTCCAGTAGTCCTCGTTCCATTCACCGAGGTCGAACGTGCCGTCAGGGAGCAACTGATGAGGCTTGAGCTCCTTCTCCTCTCGCTGGCTCATCGTGCACCGCACGTAGTTCCCGCCCCCGGCCGCGATTTCGTCGAGGTGCTCCCTCAAGTCGGGCAACAAGAAGAGGTGATCCGTCTTGCTGCCGCCGAGGAGAAGCACGGGCTTGCCCTTGTACTGCCAATAGCGAGGGTTCGACGAGTACGGCTGGAGGCGATTCGCAGTGGACGCGGCACTTGCTGCGCCGCATAGGACGGCGGCCGCGCATCCCAAACCGACGAGTGTGCAGACGGAGTGCTTCATGAGTTCCATGGGTTCATTTCTCCTGGTGAGCTGTTGGGGCGAGTCCAATGGCGTCATGTTCCGGCCGTGATTCGCACCGCCCAGCCGCCCGGACCGGGAGCGGCGAGGGTCTCGGTGCCGCCGCGGGTGGTCGTCTGCCTGACGAACCGGCCCTCGATGCCGTTGGCTGGATTCCACCAAGCGACTTCGTGCGGGCGCATCCCAGAACTGCGGGGCCCCGTAGCATAGCCCTTCATGGGCGTCATCGGCGCGCTCGCCTGACGCCCATGAAGGGCTATGCTACAAGGCCAATAAGGTACCCAACGCCGTATGCCCCGTAATTCTGGGATGCGCCCACTTCGTGCTCTCCGCCCGCATGAGTGGCATCGCCTACAGGGATCGCGAGGCCCGTCGGCGCAGAGCCTACCAGACCTCGCCCAGCGGTTGTGTCTTCGGCTCGGGCTTCGACCGCCGAAGACAATCCACCCGAGCCCGGACGCCGGTTCACAGGGACTCCCCCGGCGCACTGCTCACGTCACCGTCGGTAACAAGGACACTCTGGCCGAGAAGCTCGCCGCTTCGGGGAGTATTCGCCGCGCGGAAACCAACATTGTTGTTGCTGGGGTTGTTGTTGTCGTTGCGGTTGTCGACGCGGAGGTTGTTCGAGTTGTTGTTGTTGAACGAGCCGCCGCGACAGCGCGAACCGACGCCCAAATCGTAGCATAAGTTTCCAACCTGCGGCCCTTCGCGCCTTTCGCGCGCTTCCGGACAGATCCACCTTGATCCTCCGCGCCAGCAGCCCGTGCAGGATCTCGTGGTCGATGCTCGGGAAGTACTTGCGGACGTCGGCCTTCAGCACGTAGTCGAAGCGCCGGCAGTATTGCTGGAAGCGGTTCGCAGCAGCGTGGGCGCCCTTCACATGCGCCCTTTGTGGCACAGGTCTCTGACCTGTGGGTCTGCCGGCACCCGCCGGACCGACAGAAACGGCCGCAGGTTGGCAACCTACGCTACGGGGGCGACAGGCCGCAGGTTGGCAACCTACGCTACGGGGGCGGCAGGCGTACGAGTCGAAGACGAACGTCGGCTCGAACACCGGCTCCAAGACGTTCATCACCGCATGGTGCACCACGCGGTCGGGGAACGGCGCGGCCGAGATCAGCCGCTGCTTCGGCTCATAGATGTGGAACTCCGTGTAGCGACCCGGCTGCCAGGTCTCCTCGATCAGGTAACGCGTCTCCGTCGAGCGTCGACTGAGAAACCACTCCAGGAAGCCATGGAACTCGTGCCACCCGGCTTCGCCCATCCAGTCGGCGTCGGACGGCTGGGCAGGCTGCTTCTTGGCTTGGCAAAGATCGGAGACGACAGCGCCCAACGGCGGGCTTGAGAAAGCCATACAGTGCTCTACCTCATGAGGAGAATGGGCAAAGCGTAGCACACCCGGGCGCCGGGCTCAAGGTGTAAGACTGACGTATGGGCGAAAGCGGAAGCCCCGTGAACGGGGCTACAAAAGGCAAGAGGAGAAGAGGAGGCGCCGCCTCTGCTGATTCCCGGCGCTGAAGCGACCGGGCTGGAACGGCCAAACGGTCAGCCGATTCAGCCCAAAGGGCTTTCCCGCTTCCCCATACAGCCAGGCGGTTTCAGCCCCTGGATCCAGGGCAACAGCCCCCCCTGGACCGCGCAAGGAGTCGCCCCCAACAGACATAGCCCCTTCAGAGGGCTTCCCATTGGTTTTAGCCACAAACGTCACCCCACCAACATCTCGAAGGTCTCGAGGACTTCCGAAACCTTGCGTTCCCGGTGGCGCCGTTCCTGATCGCGAACGTACGCCACGGCGTCCTTGAGTTCTCCCTTCCGCAGCGTGACGACTCCATATCCCTCCTGCCAACCGAGTCGGCGCGCCGGGGACAGTTCGTGGTTCACGCGGTAGGCCGAAGCGCCCTTCACCTGCCCGATTGCCTCTGCGGGGGCGTGCTTGGGCAAGAGCTCGACCAACAGGTGCACGTGCTCGCTCTGGGCGTTTACTTCGATGGCTCGGGCTTCCAACTCCGTGCACTTGTCGCGGATAAACTGAACCAGGCCCGGCTGGATGTCCGCCGTGACGAGCCGTTCTCGGTCCTTGGTGCTCCAGACGAAGTGGTAGTACAGTTGATGGAACACGTGGCGTTTGGGCATGTGATGTTACCTCCTTGTGATGCGGCGAAGGTGTTGGGGCACGACCGCGATAGTACCCCACAGCCGTGCGCACGCAGTGGTGTCAACGGCTCAAGCCCCGTGAACGGGGCTACAGAAGACAAGGGGAGACACCGCGCCTGCCGATTGATTCCCGGCGCTGAAGCGACCGGGCTGCAACGGCAAGGACAAGCCCTCCGGGCTGATTCCCCTGACAGCCAATGCGT
>PEVN01000177.1 GCA_002779825.1 Armatimonadetes bacterium CG06_land_8_20_14_3_00_66_21
CGCGGTCATGGCGACAGTGATTCAGACGGCGGCCAAAGGGGGCCCGGATGCCCTGGACGCCCTCACCAGCCTACTGAGCCCGGGCGCTCCCCTCCTGCCCCTCCCCCAGCCCCCGTAGCTACAAGGTGAGTAGTTACTGTGTTCCCAACCTTCGCGGGTATATCACTCCGGTTCGTGGAGTTTGCGGTGCTCAGCCGGTGCCGCAGCGGTCCGGAGAGAGTAGAGCGTGCAACGCCAACGCAACCGCCTTCGCGCCGGACACCAAGTCCTCGAGGAGAATGTGTTCGGTGGCCCCGTGCGCTTCGCCCTCCAAGCCAGCGCCGAGACCGACGACGGGAATCCGGGAGTTGACCGCGAGGTGGGCGGCGTCGAACCAGGCCGTCATGGGCCGCGGGGCAGCAGGGCGGCCGATGTCGGTCAACGCCTGCTGTGCGGCACGCACGACGCTGGAGTCGTCAGGTGTTCGGAAGGGGTAGACGTCCTTGATCCAGCCGACGGTGGCCGGGTGGGCACGGAGCCAGTCATCTTGAGCCGACGCGGCTCGCATCGCCTGCTCGAAGTCGCCCCGCATCAACGCCGCGCGCCAACCCTCACCGGACGCCTGCGACGCCTCGGCCTGCGCGTGTGGGTAGGTGATGTTCATCTGCAGAACTGCTTCTGCCGGCACGATCGCGGGGAGGGTCCCCGCGCGGAAGACTCCGAGGGTGAGCCTGCAGTCGGGGTTCGGCGCTTCCCACGCCGCCTTGAACTGGTCGATGGCGCTCTTGATGTGGACCGCCTTGTCGATGGCGTTGACGGCGCCGCCATGCGCCGCATGACCGGCGCGGCCGGAAACCCGCACCTCCGCCGTCGCGACGCCGTTGCAGCCGGTGCACGGGTACAGGCCGGACCCGTCCAGCACCAACGCGTAGTCGGCCGTGTACCCCGCCAGGCAGCACGCCAGCGTCCCGGCGCCGGAGCCGTTGCACTCCTCGTCGACCACGCTCTGGTAGAGGACTCGACCGCCGGTGGCGCCGACTCGTTGCAGGGCGCGGAGGGCGATCAGCCCGACGATCAGGTTGCCCTTCGAGTCGGAAGTGCCGCGGCCCCAGAGCGCTCCTTCCCGAACCTCGCCCGAGAACGGCTCGACCTCCATGCCGTCCGTGCCGACGGTGTCGACATGGCAGTTGACAATGACCGACTTAGAACCGCCGCCCAAGACGAACTCGGCCACCAAGTTCGGCCGGCCAGCAAACTCCCGCCCGGCCGGCCCAATCAACCCGCCCCGCGCGAACACGTCGCTGGGGCAGTCGAACAACGCGATGCTCGCGGCCCCCGCCACCTCGCAAAGCCCCTTCAGGAACTCCTGTCCGGCCTGCTCGTTGCCCGCGGAGCTGTCCCCGCTGTACGGGTTGACGGTGGGGATCCGGACGAATTCCGCCGTCTGCGCGACGAGGTCATCGCGCAGGTCGTCTACGGCTGCGAGGATTGCCTGTTTGGCTAGGTCGAGGTCTGGCATCTTTGGCTCCATCCGTGTGCTCGGGGGGGAGTCCACCCATCCCGACGGCCGACCCTCGCTGAGCAACCGGTGCGCCGGCCGGTCTCTGGCTCCTGATCACTGGTCACTCACTACTGCCCCCTTGCCACTGCCTCATAGATCTTCCGGCACCGTCGCAGGTAGTACCGGAAGTCGTCGTACGACACCTCCGGCGGCACGTGGTGGTCCACCGACGGCAGGTAGCCGCCCTGCTCGAACATGAAGGGCAGCTTCGCCTCCAACTCCCGGTCGATGGCGTCGGGTCCCTTCATGAGGGCGCGTTTGTCTACCCCGCCGAAGATGCGAAGCGTCGGGAACTCCTGACGGATTCGGACGACGTCCATGCCGGCGGCGACTTCGAAGGGCAGAATCCCGTCGATGCCGACCTCCATGAATAGGGGGATAAGCTGCGACACGTCGCCGTCGCTGTCAACGGTGATCCACCGGGTACCCAGGTCGCGGTAGAAGCCGACCATCTCGCGGTAGTAGGGCAGCATGAACTCGCGGACGAAGGCGGGGGAGATGAGCGGACCCGTCTTGTAGGACATGTCTTCCCAGAAAAAGACGAAGTCATACTCGACTTCGCGCAGGGCGCGCTCGTACAGCTCCTGCAAGTACCGGACGTGCCAGCGGCACATGTCGTGGATGAGGTCGGGCTGCTCGAGGTAGGCCGTCAGCAGGCCCTCCAACCCCATCAGCTCGCGGAGCCAGCCGAAGAAGCCGTTCTCCCGGCCACCCAGGCACAGAATGTGCGGGAAGTCCTTCGCTTCGGCGACCCACTGGTCCCAGTTGTCGGCGTAGCGCCCCGGGGTGGTGGCCTCCCAGCGTTCCTTGATCGCCTCGAAGTCATCGCGCGTCGCTACAGGGTGCTGCAGGAACATCGGTAGGCGGGAGCCGAGCTTGCTCTCGCGGCAGACAATGCCGTCCTCCGTCTGCACGGTGCGGCTGGTCTCGTCCTCAGTGAGCACCTTCCGCTCGAACCTCGGGAGCAGCCCATGGTCAATCGGCGGCCGGAAGTAGTGCGTGATCCCGCAGTCATCCCACGGCTCGACACCTTCCGCCAGCCCCTCCTGGCGCCACCTCTGGAGTGTCTCCGGCCAGTAGCCCCACTCGAACTGGCAGAGCGTGTCAGGCCGCTCGATGTTCATCAGCGCGTGGAAGGCTTCGCGTTGGGTCATGTTCTCAGTTCTCCAGAGCTTCGGCGGCACTCCGCGATAGCGGGAACCGCAGCGGCAGCAGGCCCTCCGCCTCCGCCGCCGGAGCGGCCAAGTGGAGTATATCGCATCGCGCTGACCGTCAACACACACTGCGGTGTCTGGCGTGCGAGGCTGTCGGGGTGATGTCGGCGAATCGAGGATTCCAGGAGGCTGGGGCCGGGTTTGCGGTAGGGGCGGGCACTTCAAGCCGGCAGGTTGCCGCGCGGGAACGCCGAAGTGAAGGGGAGAGCCGTTTCTAGGGTGCACGCGTCGAGAGCACGCGGTCCGGAGCACCCCCCCCGGGACAGAAAGGAGCCTCCCTGATGACCATCCCGATCTGCCACAGCCTTCAGCCGCTGACGGTGCTGACGTTCTTGGCGTTGTGCCTTGTCGCTTCGGCGGCGTTGGCGGCCGACGCTGGAGGTGAGCCGGCGGGAGCCCGTCCGGGCTTGGCGTTTGTCCTCTTCAACGACACGGAGTTCCAGCGACCCGCCGCCGACGGCGTCGAAGAACAGGTCGACATGGAGGTCACCGGGTACAACGACTGCTCGAAGCTGTGGTTGGGCGCGATTCGTCTGCCAGTCACGGGTGAGACTGCATTCGCGGTGGAGACGGACGCCGGAGCGCGGCTGTACGTTGACGGCAAGCCGGCAATCGACGGTTGGTCGCGTGAGGGTGCGCGGCGCGGGACGGTCCAGGGCGAAGCGGGGAGGTGGCTGCCGGTCCGGTTGGAGTACTGGCACCTTGGCGGCGTGGCGCAGGTGCGACTATTCTGGTCGTGGGAGGGCAAGCCGCCGGAGTTAGTGCCAGCCTGGGCCTTCCAGCACGCCGGGGTCGACCTGCGGCATGTGCAAGCCGTTGCCGAGGGGCGGGAATGGGTGGCGCCGGGGAATCAGGGCCCTGTCCTGTCGGCGGGACTCGCGACCATCTCCGCACCGGCAGGCGACGAGGTGACCCGGGCGAGCGTGTACCATTCGGGTGGGGAGGCGGCACACGGCCAGGGGCCGGTCCGCCTCGGTGCCGGGCCGCACCTGTTCCTTGACGACTACCTGATTGAGAGCAGTACCGGGGTCACGCGCAGAGTGAACCGGCCGGAGCGCGACCCCGGCATTCCCAACCCAATCGTGACTGGCAAGGAGGACCGCAACTTCCAGCCGTTCCTGACAGTGCTGCGTGACCCGGCAACTGGCCGCTTCCGCCTGTGGTACGGCGCCTGGGACGACTCGAAGGGCTCCTCCACTTCCCACATCGGCTACCTGGAGTCCGCAGACGGCATCCACTGGATCCGCCCGTTCCGACTGCTGGCCGATCCCGCGCCGATCCAATTTGGCGACAGCGTGATCGACGACGGTTCCGCCTGCGCCGATCCTGCGCGGCGGTACAGGCTTGGCTGGTGGAGTGACGGCGGTCTCAAGATCGCTTGCTCGCCGGACGGTCTCGGCTGGACGCCGCTGGCACCGTTCCCCGTCCTGCGCCACAACCACGACATCACCAACGTCTTCCGCGACACGCTCCGGGACCGGTATGTCGCCACCGTCTCCGTCTACACCACGGGGGCGACTTGGTCAGGCACGCGTCGGGTGACCATGCAGAGCACCAGCGCAGACCTGCTGCACTGGGAGAAGCCCTGGTACATTCTCACGCCGGTCGACGGGATCGACGAGGGTGAGACGCAGTTCTACTGCATGAACGGCCACCTGATCCGCGGTGACCTCTGGATCGGGCTGGTGAAGGTCCTGCGCGACGACCTCCGCGCCAGCGGTACGCCCGAGGGCTCCTTCGGCATCGGCTACACGACGCTGGCCTGGACGCGCGACGGGGAGCACTGGGTCCGCGACCCCGAGCCGTTCTTCGAGCCCGACCCCACGCCCGGCGCTTGGGACCATGCACATGCGTGGATGGACTACCAGCTCCCGGTGGGCGACGAGGTGTACGTCTACTACGGCGGCTACAAGAACGGGCACAAGATGAACCGCTTCGAGGAGCGGCAGCTCGGCCTGGTGCGAATGCCGTGCGACCGCTATGTAGCCCGCGAGACCGGCGCGAGCCGCGGCACGCTTCGCACACCGGTGGTCGCCTTGGACAGCGCGGGGCTGACGGTCAACGCGAAGGTTGCCGGCGAGTTGCGCGTCCGAATTCTCGATGGGGCGGGGAAGCCGCTGCCGGGCTTCGACTTCGCCGACTGCCTGCCGATCTGCGGCGATTCGGTTGCGCATCCGGTCCGGTGGACTGCGGAACTGGCTTCCGTGCGTGGCAGGGCGGTGCGGCTCGAGTTCGCCCTGGAGGACGCGCAACTCTACGCGTTCGGACTCGAGTGACTGGCGTCGTCCTTCTTTGGGATGAGCTGAAACCGTAGTGTGCCGCCGGTGGTGGTGAGAGCGCTCCATGAGTCCGTCTCGAAGTCCACGCACGCCAGCGCGGCCGTCGGCATGGTGAGGCGCAGGCCGGTGAGGGCAGTGACAAGCTCTTCCGAGTTCGGGTTGTGCCCGACGATCATGACGCACTGGTAGGCGTCGTCGAGGCGCGCAAGCAGTTCCAGTTGGTGCTCCGTGCCGGTGAAGTACAGCTCGGGCGTCTCGACGAAATCGCCTTCGTATCCCGCCGCCTTCGCCACCCGCTTGGCGGTGCCACGGGCCCGTTTCGCAGAGGACGTGAGAATCAGGTCCGGCAGCATGCCGCGCTCGCGCAGCACTGCACCCAATCGCTTGGCGTCGCGCTTGCCTCGCTTCTGCAGCGGCCGGTCGTGGTCGTCTACGGGTTGTTCCCAACTGGACTTGCCGTGGCGGAGAAGGAGGAGGGTCTTCATGGGGGGACACCGTCCTATCGAGTGCCGCGCTGTCGTATCGCTATGGCGCGACGGCTTTGCGCCAACCAAGGGCGCTGAATGCCGACGAGACGCCGGCGCTACGACAACTTCGTAGCCGCGCGCGCCAGCGCGTGGTTAGTCCAGTGCCGCAAATTGACCGTGCAGAGGACGATAACTTCGTAGCCGCGCGCGCCAGCGCGTGGTTAGTCCAGTGCCGCAAATTGACCGTGCAGAGGACGACAACTTCGTAGCCGCGCGCGCCAGCGCGTGGGTGACATCCGACAGGCGGACCCACCGGCTGGCGCCGGCAGCTACGGCTATGTTCGCCACCGGATGCTCCGTTCCGTTCGGCGACCACAAACCGCATGCATAGCCCGAACGTGCCGACGGTTGAGTGACCCGCGGCAGGTACTTGCGTTTGGACGGCGAACTTTTTTGGGTCCGTTTGGCGATCCGGAGGACAGACCCATGCCCAATTTGTGCGCGACCCGAGAACGCATGCCCTTCAGACTCTCGCTCCTCGCTTCGGGGATGCTCCTTGGGTGTTGCCTGGCGGGAACCGAGGTCCCGGTGGTGACTCCGGGGACCGAGAGCACCCCGGAACTCCCTGGCAGGGCGCCGTCGGATGCGACCGTGTTGTTCGATGGCAGGGACCTGTTGAAGTGGGTCGGAGACGGCAACCGGCCGGCGCCGTGGAAGGTGGCCAACGGCTACATGGAGGTGGTGCCCGACACCTCGAGCCTCTGGACAAAGGAGCAGTTCGGCGATTGCCAACTCCATGTCGAGTGGGCGGCACCGGCCCAAGTCCAAGGGGACGGCCAGGGTCGCGGCAACAGCGGCGTGATCCTCATGGGTCGCTACGAGGTTCAGGTGCTGGATTGCTACGAGAACGCGACCTACGCAGACGGCGGCGCCGCGGCGATCTACGGGCAGGAGCCGCCGCTGGTCAACTGCTGCCGCAAGCCCGGCGCGTGGCAGGAGTACGACATTGTCTTCCGGCGGCCGCACTTCGGAGAAGGGGGCAAGCTCACCAAGCCGGCGTTCCTGACCGTCTTCCACAACGGAGTCGTTGTCCATCACGACTCCGTGCTCTTCGGGCCGATGTCGTTCGAGACGCGACAGCATTACCAGGCCCACCCCGACAAACAACCGCTTCTGCTCCAGAACCACGGGAACCCCGTTCGCTACCGGAACCTCTGGATCCGCCCGCTGAGCGAGGAGGACGGGCGTGACTCCGGAGCGGCGCTGGAGCGCTGCCAGACCGAACTGGCATCGTGGCCCTGGAAGGTGAACGATACCCAGCGCCCCAGGCCGCCCGTTGTCGCCCCGGGTGCCGAGGGCTCGCCACCGGCCGACGCCAGCGTGCTCTTCGAGGGGGGCAACCTCGCGCAGTGGGCGGCCGGCGCCGCCGCCAAAGTGAGTGACGGTTCCTTAGTCGTGAAGGGCGAACTGAGGACCAAGGACGCGTTCGGCGACTGCCAGGTGCATGTCGAGTGGACGGGCAGTGCCAAGCGCGCGGGGCTCCGCTTCCTGGACCGATACGAAGTTCAGTTGGACGACCCGCTTGCGGCGATCCGCCGACTGTGTCCGCCGCTTGCTCTCGCGGCGCGCGGCTCGCGCCAACAGCAAACGTGCGACCTCGTGTTCAGTCGAGCACGCTCCGCCGAAGAAGGACGGCCGGGGAGACACGCGCACCTGACGGTATTGGTGAACGGCGTTTTGGTGCAGGACGCCGTCTTGCCCGGGGTGCCGACGAATCAGCCGGCGCGCCCGGTGTTGCTGCGCGATGACGCCGGGTCTGTGCGTTTTCGCAACGTCTGGGCGCGGGAGCTTGCCCGTTAGTCGCCGACATGGCTCTGCCTGACGACGAGACCACGACGTGCGCTGCACAGACGTGTCACCCGATGCCGAGCAGGCCGGACCCGAGACGATGTCTCTGTGGCTTGGTGTGCAATTGACGGGGCACAAGGAGAGATGTGAATGCGAACCAGATACCCAGTTCTGCTCTCAGTGGCTCTGCTGATGGTGGGCAAGACTTGGTTGCGGGCCGAAGAGAAGCCGCCGGCTCCGCCGCCGCTGCCGTTCTTGGTGGCGACGGTGGTGGACAGCGCAAAGGGCACCAACCTGGTGGTGTCGCCCTACCTCGTTCTCTCATTCGCGCCGGGCGCGTTCAGCGAGGACACCGCAGTGACGGCCACGCTTGAACCCGTGGAAGGCAGACTCACCCTCAGCTCGCGTGGTGGGGAGTGGAAGTCAACTTCTCTGCAGCTTAGCGTGGACCTCACGCAGCTCCCCAATGGGTTGCAGCTCAAGCAGACGCATCGGCTGGATCCGCGCGGTCAGCTCGCCGGTGTTCTCGTTGGGGTGCAGGACAAGCCCCGCCCGCAGCTTACGGCAGCAACGGAGGGCGCCCTGGAACCGGTGACCGTCGACGACTCCACCAGCGTGCTCTTGGGCGAGAATGGGAAACGCGCACAGCAGGTGAAGTGGAGCGACCTCGCCTACGGCGACGTCGTGGACGTGCACTATGCCAACGGCCGGCGGGCGGAAGTGGTGCGGGCTTCCCGGATATCAGGAGAAGCAAGCGTGCACCACGTGGCCGGTAACCGCCTCGCCCTCACCGGAGGCGGCAAGCCACTGGTCCTCAATCCGCAGGCGAAGCTCGAAGATGTCGACGGCAAGGCGCTGGCGCTGGCGAGCCTCGAACTGGATGACAGAATCAGCTATCGCCAGCACCCGGATACGGAGGAAGTCTGGTACCTCAAACGGACCGTAGCGGCGGCCGATTCAGCCCCCCAACTCGGGGTGAACCACGACGGCGACAAGCCGTTGGCCCCAGGGGACCGCGTCCGACTGCGGGCGAGCGGCCCGACGGGTGGCACGGTGGCCTTCGACGTGGTGGGTATCGATACTGAGCTCAGCGCCAAAGAGCTGCGCGAGCTTCCCGGCACCTATGAGTACGCCTACACTGTGCCGCGCGGCGTGAAGGTCGCCGAGGCCAAGGTGGTCGCCCGCCTCCGCCTCCCCAACGGCCGCGCCAACACCGTCATCGGCGAAAAGCCCCTGCGCTTCGTTGGCGAGGGCGTCCCGGTGGCACAAGCCACGCCGGCGGCGCAGCCCGCCAAGCCGGTTGCGGCTCCTCCGCAGGCACTGCCGCTGAAGCCGCCGGTCGTCGTGGCGCCAAAGGACGGAGAGAACATCGGCGACAAACTGGTGATCGCCGGCGCCGCTGCCCCGAACCAGAAGGTGAAGGTCAGTATCGCCTACGTGGTGTCGCGGAAGGCCTTCATCGTCATTGAGGTTGGCAGAGGGAACCTGCCTGATGTAGAAGCTACGGCTGACGCAAAGGGGGCGTTCCGCACGGAGGCCATCAGCACGGGAGTCGAAGCCCTCGTCAAAGGCGACACGGACTACACCCTCACCGTGACAGCCCTCAACGAGAAGGGTGAGGAGTCGGAGCCGGTGATCCTCAAGGTGCACAAACCTAAGTGACCCCAGCCCCGAGCGAAGGCGCGACACACCTCCTATCCCATAACCGGAAAGCTGCTAACTGCGTATCATAATGGGACAGCTTCCTTCCGCAGGCTTGATTCCACCTCAAACGGAGCGTTACCGGTGCCCCCTGGGGCCTCGCCGCCGGCGTGTATCAGGATGGGACCGGAAGGCCAGCGCCGTGAATCCCCAATAATCCCCGGAAAACGCCCGGTTCCGGGTGATTCTGCCTCCGGCCCGAGGTCGGCGATCACGTGGCAACTCCCTTGAATTCTATGGGGAGCGTACGGTCAGGACTGAAGCCTCGTAGCTCATCCAAAGTCCTCGGGAACAGGACTGACCAAGCCGAGCGTGCAGTGTCCAAAAACGACAGCAGGTTTCCTCTCGCCTCTCTGCCTCGACCTGCAAGTCACCTCCTTGGCACAGATCCCTGGACACTGCCGCTCGGCTTTCCCTTTTCTGGGACACTCGGGTCACGACAGGGCTGACGCAACACAAGCCACGTCTCTCGCGGACCACCCCTCGCCCTCCTCGCCCCACTCACTGCCCTCCGAGGTCAGAACTGGCTCAGACCGCAGGAAGATTCACTGCAGCAGGCAGACCTCGCGAATCCACAGGATCCCCGGTCGGTGCTGTGGACCGCTGTTTGCGGGCTGCTCGAGCCGGATCCCCTTGACGACTACTGCTCCCCCCTCGTGGAGTCGGTCTGGCAGCGCGCCGAGGGCGGCCCGTGGCAGGACCGGCGACGGGCGCCCCCGACTCGTCCCGGCGGCGGCACAGGTCAGCCGACAGGTCGCACCTTGGCGAACCCGAACCGCGTGAGCCACAGGTTCTTCGCCCAGCTCTTCACCACTCGTGGGAGACCGAACTGCGTCCCAATGAGGGGCGGCCACTGCCAGTCGGAGACGCTCACGTCCGGAGGGCTGACGCCAACCACCTCGATGGCACCCGGGTCCGTCTCGCCCACCCCCAATTCCCGCGCCGCGTCGACCAGCATGCGGTAGTCGCGCGGAGCCTGAAGCAGTTCACAGACAATCGTGTCTATGGCCGCGGCGTCCACGCCAGCGAAGAGCAGTCCCAACTGCCGGGGGCGACCCAACCGCGGTCCTTTCTCCTCCATTGCAAGGATGCCGTCGATCAGGGTCAACTCCGGGCTTACGAGCCGATAGTGCTCGACGATCATGCGCGCGAAGTTCATATCCACCGGCCCGCCCTTGAGGTGCCCGACGACCTTTCGTTTGCCGGGCACGCAGCCGTAGCAGTTCTTGATGCCGGCGCTCAGCCCGACTTGGCGGTGGGCTTTGAGCTTGGGGAGGTTGAGCACGATGTCGGCCTCAACAACCTCCCGCGATAGCCGGTACCTTCGCACACCGCGCGCCGTCTCAACCGTCTCGACAACCGACCGGCGCAGCGGCATCAGCGGGAGGGCCAGTTCGTCGCACACTGCCCGCAGCCCGCACTTCTCCGCAACCTGCCCCAGTGTGCCGAAGGCCGGGCTGTCCGCAACAATCGGGGTGCCGCCGGCCTTCCGGACTGCCAGCGCGACCGCGCCGACGAACTCCGGGTGCGTGGTGACCGCCTCCTCCGCACCGGCCGGGCAGAGCAAGTTGGGCTTCAGGAGGACCTGCTGCCCAGATCGGACAATTGACGACATGCCGCCGAGAGGCGCCAATGCTGCGGCCAGTGACTCGGTCAGCCGACCCCGGTCGTAGGTTGCACAACGGGCGATGGAAACAGTCGCGGGCAAACTGCAACTCCTCTCAGCACGCCGCGCCCCGCCGCAGAAGCGCGCCCCCGTGCCGCCGACGCCGGCCACGGGTGCTGTGAGGATAGCGCGGGTGGGCGTCTCTGTAAACGAAACAAGGGCAGAAGCCGAGCGCCCTCACCAGAGGCTGGCGGCTGCGGGGACTTCATTGCGGTCCCGCAGGCGAACGGCGTTGGTAGGACACGCCGCGGCGCAGAGACCGCACCCGTAGCAGCGCTCGGGATCCAGGCAGACGCGACCGGTGTCGTCAACCGTGTGCACGGCGCCGAACTGGCAGCGCTCCACGCAGAGACCACACCCTGTGCACAACTCGTCGCGCAGTTCGGCAGCATACTCGCCGCGGAAGAAAGCTCTGGTCTTCAGGTCGAGGGTAACGCGCATCGCCAGGCAGTCACCCAGCCGGCAGTTGCAGACACAAACAGTCAGCGGCGGGCCGGCTGTCCACAGAGTGTGCACCAGCCCCTCGTCGTCGAACTGCGCCAGCAAGCGGAGCGCCTCAGCTATCTCCACGCGCTGCAGTCCGGCCGCGTCAATGCCCTGCCAGAAGCTCTCGTCCACCACCTCGGCCATGAAGCCATCGTTGGGACCCAAGCTGAATGCGAGGCAGTAGCCGCCCGCCTCCTTCCTGAGGAAGTCCCGGCAGAGACAGGGCAACCGAACGACGGAGTTGACGAAGGGCATGATCGCCGCGAAGTCCTGCAAGGGGACGACCTGACCGAAGTGCCGGCTCTTCATGTAGTTCGAGGCGAGGGAGCGCAACAAGTGGCGAAGCGGCCGCGGTGCCCTGGCAAACTGCTCCAGGGCCGCCAGATTCGTGCGCATGATCGCCCCGAAGTCCCGCACGAAGTGCTCCGTGTACTTGCGCCGTTGCAGGTCCTGCGCCAGCTCGTGGCTGTAGGCGTCGGCGCGCAGGTACCACTTCTTCCCGTCACCGTGTCTCGTGCAGAACTCACACATTGCCGCACCGCTGGATCCACTGCGGCAGCCGCCCTGGAGGGCAACTGCCTTGCAAATCAGGATAGCACACCACCCGCCCGGAAGCGAAACTCGCCCGGGGTCAACGAGGCAGGCCGGACGCAGGGGAACGATGCCACCGCAGCGCGCAATCATCTTCTCGGACTTCGACGGAACGATCGCCAAGATCGACGTTGGCGACCTCATGTACGACGTCTTCAGCGACGGCAGCTACGTGTGGCCCGATGCCGATTGGATTGCCGGCAAGGTCTCCTCGAAGCAGTGTTACCTCGACCAATGCGCCTCCACCCGGGCAGAGCCCGAGGAACTCGATGCCTTCCTCGATGCCCAGGAGTTGGACCCCGGCTTCCCGCCGTTCGTCGAACACTGCCGCCGGAGCGGCTATCCGGTGTACGTGCTCAGCGATGGCATGGACTACTACATCAACCGGCTCTTTCGGCGCTACGGGTTGGAGGAGCTGCCCGTCTTCTCTAACCACCTGGAGGTGGCCGACGGCAGGTTGGTGCCCTCCTTCCCCTACTTCGCCGATACGTGCGGCCGGTGCGCCAACTGCAAAGGGCCGCACGTCCGCCGACACGCGCAGCCGGACGACTTCGTGATCTACCTTGGGGATGGCTGGTCGGATCCCTGTGGCGCCCAGTATGCCGACGCGATCTTCGCCAAAGGCGGCCTGCAGAAGTGGTGCGAGCAGAACGGCCGTGCGTACTACCCGCTGACGGGGTTCGAGCAGGTGCTGAAGTTCGTGGAGCAGTTGGAGAGCGACGGCGTGCTTGCCGGGGCGGCGCCGGGCCCGCTCGGTGACGCCACCACCTGACGCAGCTCTTGACGCACGCCCGGCCCGCGTGCACAATCCACTGGACTCCTGCCGGGCAAGCCGGACAGGGGCAACCGCGTTCTCGAGGGAGCCTCCTGTTGGACGCTTTCAGCCTGGCTGACCATCCGCATCGACGGTTCAACCCGCTTACGCAGGAGTGGGTTCTGTGCTCGCCGCACCGCGCCAAACGGCCGTGGCAGGGCAAACGGGAGGCGCCGCCGCCGACCGACCGACCTGCCCACGACCCAAAGTGCTACCTCTGCCCGGGCAACCTGCGCGCCAATGGCGAACGCAACCCGCAGTACGAGGGCACGCACGTCTTCGACAACGACTTCGCCACCATGCTCGCCGACACGCCCGAAGGGGAGTCGGCGGCGAGCGACTTGCTCCGTGCGGAAAGCGAACGCGGTTGGTGTCGCGTGATCTGCTTCTCCCCGCGCCATGACTTGTCGTTGGCCGAGATGCCTGCGGCGGGCATTCGCCGCGTGGTCGACGTGTGGTGTGAGCAGTTCGAGTTGGTGGGCGCGAAGTCGTTCGTCAACTATGTCCAGATGTTTGAGAACAAGGGCGACCTGATGGGGTGCAGCAACCCGCACCCGCACGGTCAGCTCTGGGCGAACCAGAACCTCCCCACCGAGCCGGCGAAGGAGCAGGCGGGGCTTCTCGCCTACATCGAGCGCAAGAGCCACTGCCTGCTGTGCGACTACGGCGAACTGGAGCGGCGGCGGGGCGAGCGCTTGGTGTGTGCGAACGACTACTTCACCGCGGTAGTGCCCTTCTGGGCCGTGTGGCCGTTCGAGACGCTGATCGTCGGTCGGCGGCACGTGTCGTCTCTCCCGGAGCTGGTCGCAGAAGAACGCGACGCCCTGGCCGACCTGATCCGGCGGTTGACGGCGCGCTACGACAACCTCTTCGGGGTGTCATTCCCCTACTCGATGGGCTGGCATCAGCGACCCACCGACGGGCAACCCCACGCCGAGTGGCATGTCCATTGCCACTTCTACCCTCCGCTGCTCCGCTCCGCCGCAGTGAAGAAGTTCATGGTGGGCTACGAGATGCTGGGCATGCCGCAGCGCGACCTCACTGCGGAGACGGCCGCCGAGCGGCTGCGCAAGCTGTGCAGCGTCCACCACAAACAGAGCAGGACGACAGCCGCGAAGTTCTGCTGCTGCCAGTCCGCTGCCGGGAAGTCCGGCTGAGCGGGGAAAGGACCACAAGCCATGATCGTCACAACCAAACAGCTCTTTGAAGTCGCCTACGGGAAGTTCGCCATCGGCGCGTACAACATCAACAACGCGGAGCAGACCATGGGGCTGTTCCGCGGCAACCTGGATTCCCAGGCGCCGTTCATCATCCAGATCTCCAAGGGCGCGCGAGACTACACGGACAAGCGCCTCCTCGAGGGGATCATCCGGGCAGCCGACGAGATCTTCCCGGACGCCATCTTCGCGGTTCACCTGGACCATGGCGACGAGGCGACCTGCTACGACTGCATCGAGTCCGGCTTCTACAGCTCGGTCATGATCGACGGCTCGGAGCACGCGATCGAAGAGAACATCGCCGTCACCAAGCGCGTGGTGGAAGCCGCCCACGCCAAGGGCATTAGCGTCGAGGCTGAGCTGGGCAAGTTGGGCGGCGTCGAGGAGCACGTTCAGGTCGACGAAGGCAGCGCCTTCCTCACCGATCCGGAGGACGCCGAGCGCTTCGTGAAGGAGTCCGGCTGCGACTCCCTGGCCTGCGCCATCGGCACCAGCCACGGCGCCTTCAAGTTCAGCAGCGGGCAGGGCATCCACTTCGATGTGCTCGACGAGATCAAGGAGCGGCTCCCTGGCTTCCCGCTGGTCATGCACGGCTCCAGCTCCGTGCCACAGGAGGAAGTCGAGCGGATCAACGCTGCTGGCGGCCAGCTCAAGGGCGCCAAGGGCGTCGACCCCAACCAGTACCTCCCGGCTGCGAAGCGCGGCGTCACCAAGATCAACATCGACACCGACGGCCGCCTCGTCTGGACCCGCGTGCACCGCGAGTACTTCCGCGACAAGCCGGAAGCCTTCGACTTCCGCAAGCCTGGTATCATCTTCCAGGACGAGTACGCCAAGTTCATCGCCAGCCGCAACGAGTTGCTGGGCTCCGCCGATCAGCTCGACGCCGTGCGCAAGGCCGTTCAAGGCGGCTGCTGCAAGTGCTGCTGCGCGTGATCTTCCCTTCGGCGTAGCCAAGCGAATGCACACCAGAGGACCGAGGCCCGGAAGGGCGTCGGTCCTTTCGCTTTCTATGGGGGAGAGGGGTCGCGGGCGCGAGCCGCGTCGGGTAGGGTCTCGGCTGGTGACGGCGAATGTGGGTCTCTCAGCCCGCTCTTCCCAGGTGACCCAACGTGCGACGGATTCCCCCCACCACGATCCTGTGCGTGGTCGCGGTCTTGAATCAGGCCTGCGCCGGCCCCGTAGTCACTCCGGCGGTCGACGCCTCAGCCTATGAAGTCCTCCCGGCACTGCGCGACCTGATGGACGCCGTCACCTTCCACCATGGCTTCGACCAGGAGTCGCTCCTGCCCGACATGGCGGTTGGCGAATGGGAGCCTCAGAAGCTGGGCGAGCCCAAGCTGGCAGCCGGACTGGTGGGGAAAGCGTTGGTCGCAGGGACCGGGTCGCTGCTGTTCAAAGACACCCGCAACTGGACCCTCACCACGCGCGGAGCGCTGTGCCTGTGGGTGTCTCCGGTCGAGTGGAACCAGGAGGAAGCCGGCAACACCAACTTCGTGCTCAGCCACAGCTCCGCGTTCTATGTTGAGCGGCAGGGCCCGTTGCGCAAACCGGACGGCGCGTGGGCACGACTGGAGTCGCTGCTGGTCGGCCTGCAGCGGGGTCCCAAGGGCAGCGCCTACGCCGGGTGCGCCGGCTGGAAGCCCGGCGAGTGGCATCTGATCGCCGTCAACTGGAGCTGGCCGCAGCTCGCGCTCAGCGTGGACGGCGGAGCCTTCAACGCCACCGAACTCCCCGGCAAGCCCGACCCAGACCTGTTCGGCGGGCTCATCCTGGGATCCAACGGCGGCGACCCCACGCTCCTCGACGAGTTCTTCTGCTTCAACCGGCCGCTGTCCGCCGCCGAGGTCAAGGCTCTGCACCAGGCCATGCGGCCGAAGGCGGCTTCAGAAGGAGAGTGATCCCTGTGCCAACAAGGCGCTCGCGGCGCTGCATCTCGATCATCCTGCCGTTGCTTGCCTGTGGCACCGTCGGCCGGACGGCTCCGGCGCCGCCGGAGGTGTCGCTGCCGCTCATGCCGCTGGCGCCGAAGATCGACGGCGAGATCGACGAGCAGGAATGGGCCCGCGCCACGAAGCTTTTCGGCTTCGTGAGCCAACACGACGGCAAGCTGACGGTGCGCGACGGGATGTTCTGGATCGGCTGCGATGGCAAGCAGCTCTTCACCGCGGTGAAGACGGAGATGCCCCCCGGCGCCGGCCTGCTCACTCGGGCCGTGCCCGACGGCGACCGGGACATCATCGAGGTCACGCGGGACGACTCTATCGAGTTGTGGATCGACCCGCACAAGGGACAGACCGAGGGCGACCGGCGGCTGTTTCAGATCATTGTCAACGCTCGCGGCGTCCTCTACGACCGCTCGTACGACATGGGCAACCAGCAGAATCCAGTCGATGTCACGTGGCGCATCAAGTGGGAGTTCGCCGACAAGGTGACCGACGGCTGGTGGCAGGCGGAGTTCGCCATCCCGCTAACGGTGCTCGGGGCAGAGACCGACCTCGGTCATCCGTGGGGATTACGCGTCGTGCGCGACTGGCATCGGCCGTGGGACCAGTCGCGCTGGGCGTCCACGGGCGGCGCGTTTGACGACGTGCCGTCGATGCCGGTCGTGCACTGGGACCCGCAGGCGCCAGTGGTGCAGATGCGGTCGCTGCACAAGGACCACAAGGAGGCGGTGGTTGCCGTCAGTCTGCACAACCCCGGTGCGGCACCCTTGACGGCCAAGGTGTTCCTTGGCGACGCCTGGAGCATGGACCCGCCGCGAGAGACGGAACGGTCTGTCACGGTTGCCCCCGGCAAGACCGAGGTGGTGTCGCACGACGGCCGCGACGGCGGCCCGGAGGGGAGTCATCACACCGTCATCCGCGTCACCTCGCCCGCCGACAAGCGCGTCTTCTTCTTCCGTGACTTCACCTGGAACATGCACCGGCCAGAAGCGGCATGGACCCTCGAGAAGGAGCAGAGCCAGGCGGTCGAATTTCGGTTCAAGTACTACCCGTATCACAACAAGGTGAAGGCGCAGCTTGACTTGACGGCCCTTGCCGCGCGCGAGGCAGTGACCGGAGCCAAGGTGGTCGTTCGCGCTGCCAAGACGGAGACCTCGCTGGCCGAGCAGGCGATGGCGGTCAAAGACGGCCTCGCCGAGGCGGTCTTCGCCGTTCCCGCACTGGCGGACGGCGACTACGAGATCGCCGCATTCCTCGCAGGCGGCGCCGGGGTGCCCAAGGCGCCGGTCGTGCGGACGTTCGCGCGCAAGCACTTCCCGTGGGAGCACAACACGCTGGGGACGTCGGCTGCTGTGATTCCACCGTTTACGCCGCTGATGGTGAGCGGCAACGAGCTGTCGTGTGTGCTGCGCGAGTTGAAGCTGGGCGGCGGCGGGCTCTGGGATCAGGCGCGAAGCGAAGGGCAAGAGCTGCTGGCGGCGCCGATGCGGTGGGAAGTGCAGGCTGACGGCAAGCCGGTGAAGGTACAAACTGGCGCGCTGAAGGTGGCCTCCGCAGCGCCGAACCGGGTCGTCGCCGCCGGCGGCTGGGAGGCCGGTTCGCTGACAGCCGCCGTCCGCTCCGAGTACGACTACGACGGCATGATGAAGGTCACGTTGTCGCTGACCCAGCAGCCGACGCCGGAGACTATGGTTGAGCGCGTCTCACTGGTCGTCCCCCTCCGCAACGACGCAGTGAAGTACATGCACACCTGCGGCGATGGGCTGCGGCACAACTACGCGGGCAAAGTGCCCGCGGGCGAGGGTGTTGTCTGGGACAGTAGCAAAGGGAACAAGCTCAACATCATCGGGACGTTCTATCCCTACGTCTATCTGGGAGGCGGCGAGCGCGGGCTTTGCTGGTTCGCCGACAACGACCGAGACTGGGTGCTCGATGACACAACGCCGACGGTGCAAGTCGTGCGCAACGGCGGCGTCGTGGAGCTGCGCGTGCACTTTGTCACTCAGCCGACGAAGCTCACGCGGACGCACAACGTCGAGTTTGGCTTGCAGGCGACGCCCGTCAAGCCCATGCCCGAACAGCCGATGAACTGGCGCAAGTGGCGGTGCGGCAAGAAGCTCGCCGGCTGTTTCCCGCTCACAATCCTCGGCTCCACCTTCTACTGGGGTGGGATCGACCACGACGTGTACCCGCGCGACTGCGACCTGTCGATCTACGACTGGATTCGCGACACCCGCGAGAACGGCAAAGCCGACCTGGACTTCGTCAAGCGGTGGATGGAAGGCTACAAGCCCGAGGCGCAGCCCGGCACGCCGGAGTGGCAGAAGTACGACGCGCACATCATGTACACTGCCCGCGTCGCTCCAAGCTACCCACGCGCCGAAGGCTGCGCAATGATCCCATACACAAACGCCCGCGGCATTGGCTTCCAGGCGGCCGAGTGGCCGACGTTCCAGGACGAGTGGATCAACTTCCCCTACTACAACCGCGTCGCCAAGGGCGGCGTCGGCTACGACATCACACCGACTGACAGCTACCGCGACTTCGCCCTGTACTACTACCAGAAAGCCATGACCTGCTTCGACGGCGTCTACTGGGACAACGTCTACATGGCGGCGCTGAACGACGCCGTTACCAGCGCCGCCTGGGTGGACGAGCGTGGCCGGCTGCATCCCAGCATGGGCCTGTGGCACATGCGCGAGCTGATTCGGCGGACGGCAGTGATGTACCACGAGCAAGGCAAGCACGGCGTCTTCATCCCGCACATGACCAACACCAACCTCGTCCCGACCTTGGCTTTCGCCAACGTCGCGCTGGACTGGGAGTGGCAGTACGGCGACCGCGACTTCCAGGACCGGTTCAGCCCCGACCTCACCGTCGCCCAGACCCTCGGGCGCCAGACTGGTTGCGTCCCGCTCATTCTCTCGGGCGGTCTCTACGACCGGAGCAACCCCAAGTTCCCGTGGGCCATGCGCACCCGCCTGGGCGTCTGCCTGGTCCACGAACTCCGCGTGTGGGACTACGGCCCCGAAGAGGAAGTCGCCCTGCTGAAGAAGCTCCACGAGTTCGGGTACGGCGAGCCGGACTGCCAAGTCTTCAACTACTGGGATGACGGGCACCCCGTTGCGGTAACTGGCACAGAGGCAAAGACGATCGCCCTGAGCCGCGGCGGCAAGGCGGTAGTAGTAGTGACCGACTACGGCGACGGCGGCGACTGCACCGTGAAGCTCGAGGCTGCTAAGCTCGGAGTGCCCACCGCGGCGAAGGCGACCGACTTGGAGACGGGTAAGGCAATCACCGGCGACCTGGCGAACGGCTTCACGTTCGCGCTGAAGAAGAACGACTTCGGAGTGCTGTTGGTGGAGTGAAGAGCGCCCCTGGAGGAGGACCGTCTCACTTACACATTTCGCTTCTGTCCCCGCTGCGGAAGCGGCTCGCCGGACCGCAGCCGGCGTGACCGGATCGACTGCCAAGGCTGCGGCTACCAGCAGTTCGTGACCCCGGTGGTCGCCGTCGGCGGGCTCATCTGCGACGACGACGGGCGCGTGCTGCTGATCCGGCGCTCGCGAGACCCAGGCAAAGGCATGCTGGGCGTTCCGGGCGGATTCGTGGACGTGGGCGAGACGGCCGAGGAGGCCGTGCGGCGGGAGACGCAGGCGGAGGTCGGGCTCGACCTGTCTGAGTGGACCTATCTGACGTCGCACCCGAACCGGTACGTGTACCAAGGCGTCGCGCGCCCGGTCTTGGACCTGTTCTTCACGGCGCGCGCTGTGTCGCTGCAGCCGTTAGCTGCGCTCGACGGCGTGGCCGAGGTCCTGTTCCTCGCGCCGGTCGATATCTGCTTGGCAGACGTGGCTTTCGAGTCGATTCGGCGGGCGCTGCGGGTGTGGGCAGGTCAAAGCGCTGCCGCATAGGCCCCGGCCGCCGCGAAACGCACGGAGGGTCGGTCCCCACGCGTCGGTGCCCGCAGGGCACGTGCAGGCACAGGGACCACGGCCACGGTGTTGCCCACCATGTCGAAGCACTCCAGGGCGTACCCGACCTCGCGTCCCGGGACGACGTGGCGCTCGATGATTGTGCCCACGTCACCAGCACAGAGCCCTTCCTCGGGCAAGTCGTCTGCCAGCACAGCATCCGTGTAAAGCGGGGGTTCCATGGCGTCGATCTGTCTCCTAATCCGGGAACAGCGTCAGAAGTCGCGGTGCCCTGGCGCCTTTGTCGATCTGCCAGACGGTTCTGACCCTCAGAGGACGCCCGACAGGGGTGTTGCGCGGCGCTCGGATCTCGTAGCGGACTCCGTACGACGTCTGCCTCGTGGCGTCTACCTCGGCATTCAGGTGCGAAGCTCTAATGTCAGACTCCAGCCGTCGCCAATCCTCTCTATGGTGCCCAAACTGAACGAGCAGACGGGCCTTTGTGCCACCCCGTCTGTGCGCAGCGTTGAGCAGGTAGCTGGTGAGCTTCCTGGTGTCGGTCTGTGCCTCGTCTGCGTTGGGGAGAGTCATCGACCGCGCTCCTCGGCCGCGCCCCCTCGTCTTCCCCGCCGCACCAACCGGAACCCGAAGTACTTCACGCGTTCGTCTTCGCGGAGCGGCACCACGTCGTTGTCCAGCGGATTCCAGAGGTGTGGTTGGAACTCCGGGCGCGGGCAGCCGAGGCCGGTCCAGCGGTCGCTGCGCTGCACCCACTCCACCACGCCGCCGTCCAGGAGGGTCAGCCGGAACAGGGAGCACGGCCCCGACTCCGCAAGCAGCGCGGTCAGCACCTCGCGAGCGTCCTCGCTCAGGCATCTGCCGCGGGTATCGCCGGGCGCCAGCAGCGCGTCAAGCTCCGTGGAGCTGTAGTTGCTGAGCGCCAGCTCCAAGTAGATCTTCCGCCACTCCTCCAGAGTGGGCAGCCGGAACCCCTCGCCCGCCCACTTGGCAAAGGCCAACGCCTCGGCCGGCAACACGCCGGTCAGGAAGAGCCCTTCCCGCCGCTCGGGGGGAGAACTCGTCAGCCGTCACCCGCGGATTGAGCGCCAGCATCGCGGCATAGCCGGCATCGGCCGCCGCCCCGGTCTCCGCCAGGAAACACTCAAACTGCGCCTTCGTCATCGGGAGCAAGTGGACGTCCAACGCCAGCTCTGGCAGAAACAGCAGCGGAAATCCAGTTCGGTCGTAGCTGAGAAGCATGGGCCACTACCGGCGGCAAGGACTAAGTGCTGGGGGCGGTGCGAGACCTCCTCCGCTGCGCTACGGTTCGTTTTCGGCGAGCTGGCGGCGGCGGGCGCGGCGCCGCGCGTCCGGATCATTCCCGGCCTGTACCACCAGCCGCGCAACCTCCTTGTCCGTGGCGTCCACGATCTCAACGCGGTCGAAGTGGAAAGGCGGGTGACGGCGGAGGGCGTTGACCCGCAGCGTGTCTCCGGCTGGGCGCCAGTAGCCGATCAGCTTGTGGTCCAGCACGGCGACCACCTCGCCTGGGCACCCCAGGACAGTCTCGCTGTTGAAGCAGTTCCGGCATCCATAGAGGGGCAGCGACCGGTCGGGTAGGGCAACCTTGTGCTCGTGGAAGCGCGTCAGGCAGTCGGGACAGAGCAGCGTCCGGTAGCGCTCGGCGTGTTGCAGCGAGGTGTGTTTGGAGACTGCTTCCAGCACGTCCCAGGCGCTCCGCTCCGGGAGCCCTCTTGCGGGCGTCAGCGCTCGGACCGCCGGGCCGCCCATGGCGATCAGAGTCTGTCGGGCGATGAACCGGGGGATCCAATACGGGTTTGTCAGCAGGCGCGCCAGCGTTTGGGGCGATTGCGGCTTCCTTCTCATCTGCAGGAGGCGCCTCAGGGCCTCGCACCAACCGACAAGCTCGCGCCGCCGCGGCGCGCAGACCTAGCGCAGCGCCTCTACGACCTCTTCGGCCGGGGGGAGACGCCGCCACCAGAAGCACAGCCGGCGCAGGCGGGTTGCCCGAGCTCATGGCTCAAGGGCCATGGTCAGGAGACCCGTGGCGCCAAGCACGGCACCCAGCAACGACCCAGCGACGAGCCGCACGGCCGAGGTTTCCAGGTCGCCAGCGCGCTGCGCCAGCACGCTGCTCGCCACGAAGCCTCCCCACAGCGCCAGCCCGGCTGCCGGGGCACACACCAGCCGCCCGAAGCCGGCGCGCAGGCGGCTAGCTCGGGGCAGGTCTCCGACCGCCCCGAAACGCTTGACCGGAAGGTCTCAAAGGGCTGCGAATCCACGGGATTCGAGGAGACCTGTCGGT
>PEVN01000337.1 GCA_002779825.1 Armatimonadetes bacterium CG06_land_8_20_14_3_00_66_21
AGCGAAACGCCTGCAGACGGTCATCCATGCACAGCTCGAGGCGCAGAAGCAGACCGGCGGCCAGCAGAAGCTGATCGACGACGGCGAGGACAAGACGCCGCCGCCCGCCCAGCTCTCCTTCGCCGTCTACCGGGTCAACGACTACGACCTCCAGATCCAGCACAACGAAGCCGTCAACCTCGCCTGCGAGCACCTCGGCATCACGCGGATGCGGAGCGACGCCTTCTTCGACGGGACGCACGGCAAACGGCTGGCCAAGATCATCCCCTTCGGTCGCCCGCTGTCGCCGGTTGACTTGGAGGAGTTGAAGAAAGAGCTGAAAGCCCGCCCCGACGAGACCCGCGACGTGGTGGTCGTCAGCCTCGGCAAAGAGACGGTGGTTGACGCTTGGCTGGACGACTGGAACCGGCTGCGCAAGCAGGGCGACGTGCCGAACGGGATCGAGGTCATCGAGCTGCGCACCGACGCCAAGTACGGCCAGTTCCTCCGTCACGAGCCGGCCACCGCCAAGCTCAGCCTCCGCCGCGCCAAAGGCAAACTCCGCGTCGAGATCGAGAACTTCGCCTCCCCGTCCATCCTCCAACGCCTCCGGCAACAGGCCGGCGTCGTCGCCCCGGTCATCGACGACTGGCGCTCGATGGTGGATTGCGTCATGATCGACGCCGCCTACGGCGGCGAGGTCTTCAACGTCGCCCTGTCCGACGTGCCGGAGAAGAAGACCGACCTCGTGGTCGGCCGGTACGAGCTGCCGGCGCCAGAGGACCCGACGACGGTCGCCGTCAAGATCGTGGACATGTTGGGCGAAGAGGTCCTGGTGACCGAGAGGCTCTGAGACCCCAGCGACGGCGAGCCCGCCCGCCATGCCCGGCTTGCCTGGAGGGCGGACGGGGCCATCGGCCGAGCCGACGCGCTTGTCGGCCCGGTGGACGGACATGCCGGCCCGGCCGACGCGCTTGTCGGCTCGGTGGACGAACATGTCGGCCCGGCCGACGCACTTGTCGGCTCGGTGGACGGACGTGTCGGCCCGGCCGACGCACTTGTCGGCCTGGTGGACGGACGTGTCGGCCCGGCCGACATGCTTGCCGGCCCGGTAGACAAACGTGTCCGCCTGGCCGCCGGGCGGGAGGAGATGACCGAGTTGCGGACGAACCTGTCGGAAGCTTGGTCCTTCGACGACCGCGATCCCCCCCTGACGCAGGAGTCCCCAACCATGCACGCTCGGTGCGCACTGCTGTTAATGGCAATCGCCCTGGCGCCCGTCCTCGCCGCGCCGCCGGACATCCCCTCGTTGGCCTGGCAGGAACGGTCCGACTGGATCAACGTGCGGGCCGACGTGACACCCGCAGCCGTTGGCGATGGCAAAGCGGATGACACGGCGGCGATTCAGGCGGCGCTGGATACCGGCGGGCCGACCAAGTCGGTCTACCTGCCGCCAGGGACGTACCGGCTCACGGACACGCTGGTGCTCAACGGCCCCGCTGTGGGCTGCTTGGTGGTCGGCCACGGGCGCGACACAAAGCTGGTGTGGGACGGCCTCGAGGGCGGGCGGATGTTCCGGAGCAATGGGGTGGCGTACAGCCGGTTTGTCGGGCTGAGCTGGGACGGGCGCGGAAAGGCCGCCGTGGGGTTCGACCACGCCGCCAACGACCGCTTCGAGACCGAGGTCCGCCACCAGCACGAAGCCTACCGCAACTTCACCGGCTTCGGCATCCGCGTGGGCAACGAGCAGAAGATCGCCTCGGCCGAGATCCTCTACAGCAACTGCCTGTTCGAGAACTGCGGCACGGCATTGGGCTTCCTCACCTTCAACGACTACGACAACACCGTCGACGAGTGCGAGTTCCGCAACTGCGGCACCGGCGTGTTCGACAACAAGGCGAACTTCTACGCGCGGAACTGCCACTTCGAGGGCAGCGCCACCACCGACTTCTCCGTCGGCAGCGAGCACGGGAGCTCAATCCGGCGCTGCACCTCCGTTGGCTCGCGCCGGTTTGTCGAAGAGCGCGGGACCATTGCGCCGGTGACGATTCAGGACTGCCATGTCGCCAAGTGGACCGATCCCGACGGCGCGGTCCACCTCAACGGCAGCCCGGTGCTGCTGTTCGACTGCTCGTTCGTTCAGCTTCCGGCCGACAAGCCTCCGGTGAAGCTCGTCAATGCCGGGCAGAAGCTGTTCGTCAGCAACAACCAGCCGGACCCGGTCGAGCGGCTCGTCCAAGTTACGCCCCAAGCCAAGCTGTATGTCATCCCGCCCGGCAGCCGCGGCGGGGTGGTCAAGTCGGCTGAGCAGCGCTTCCTGCGCGAGACGGCGGCGGTGCCCGGGAAGGTATTCGACGCCGTGCAGGACTTCGGCGCCAAGGGCGACGGGCAGACCGACGACACCGCCGCCATTCAGTCCGCGATCGACGCGGCGCGCCAAGCGGGCAACGGCGCGATCGCCTACCTGCCGCTGGGCCGCTATCTCGTCTCGCGCACGTTGACCGTCACTGGCCGCGACTACACCTTCGGCGGCAGCGGGTTCCGCTGCGGCTTGGTGTGGCGGGGAGAAGCCGGACAACCGCTGGTGCAGGTGTCCGGCGCGCAGAACGTGACCCTCGCCAACCTCGCAGTCGGCAACCACGACTTCGGCCCGATGACCCACGGCGCCGACATCCTGATCACGTCGCCGCCCGACACGCCCTGCCGAGTCGTGCTGGACGAGGTCTTCGGCTTCGGCATGTACCAGAAGGCACCGGACACCCACGGCCTCCACTTCGTCGGGCTGCCTGCCGGCAGCGTCATCGACGCCAAGCACGTCCAGGGCAACCTGCAGATTCGGGATAGCGCTCGCGCCACACTGCTGTTCCGCACCTCCTACGAGGGCACCGTCACCCTCGAGGGCGCCGGCACGCAGCGCGACGGCTTCGTCGGCTTCCTCACCCGGCTGGCCACCCAGTCCAAGCCGACGCTGCGAATCCGCGACAACCAGTCGGTGGTGATGAGCGACTTCTACAACGAGCAGAGCGACCGGCACCTGGTCCTGGAAGGCAGCCCCGGCCAGCCCGAGGGCGCCGTAACCATCCAGGGACCGAAGATGCACACCTTCACCCAGGAGCCAGCCATAGACATTCGCGACTACGCCGGCCGGGTGTACTATGGGCAGAGCCAGTTCTACATCGAGCCGAAGGAGCCGCGGTTTGTCGCCACCGGCACGCGACCCGTGCGGCTCCTCCTCGCCGGGCACTTCTGGTACAACACGACGCCGCGGTTTGAGCTGGGACCGGCGGTGAAGCTGACCTTGGTGGGGAACCGGGAAGTGCCCGACGAAGGGGTGGACGCGGAGGCACTGAAGGCGATGGCGGGAGCGCTGGATGACCTGAGGCGGTTGGGGCAAGTGGAGCGGGAGGTGGCGCACCCCTGACGGCGCTCAGGGGCGCCGTGGCGGGTCGAAGCTCCCCGCTCCGGTGACGTTGCACTGTCCCGGTACCCCCTCATGTCAGGGCGAAGGCGGGGCCCTGACGCCGGCGAGAGGTGCAGATCAGTCAGCTTGGCCAGCGAATGAGGACCTCTCTCCTGGCTCGTGGCAGCCAGGCGGAGACTCTCGCCGCAGAGACCCGGATCACCGATCCCAGCCGTTGCGCGTGGGTTCGGAAGCTGGGGTGAGAGAGGAACCTCCGCACAAACGAGGCGACTTCCTGTCTCTCGACGACCAGATGGACGAGGCAGTACCTCGCATGGCGCAGGTTCCGCTCGTAGAAGTGGGCATCGCGGGTGAAGAAGGTGGGCTGTCGCAGCCTGCGGAGGAGAGGGATGATCTCGTCGTCCTGCATTCCCCACCGACCGACGCTGTACCCGATCTGGTCGATCGAGGCCCGCCAGGCACGAAGCAGTTCCCGCTGGTCGCTTCGGATGTTCTCATCCAAGAGGATCAAGCAGCCGCCGCCCCCAGAACGAACTCGTCGGAATGCGTGACCAGGGCTTTGCCCGCCAGTTGCACTGCCTCGGTGATCGCCTCCTTGCTGATCCTGCCGTGCCACCCCTCGATAATGCTCTCCCACGCCATCCCGTCCGCCACTTCCGCGAGTACGTCCGACACGAGGATCCGCGTGCCGACAAACGTCATCTCTCCATGGCATATCTGCGGATCGGCCACGAGGTGGCGGCCGAGCACTTTGGGGCGCGTCTTCCGCATGGTTCAGCTCCTCCCTCTGGGGCTCACCTAAGTGTACACCGGCAGAAAGCGCAGCGAGTAGCTCACTTGCGTCTGTCGATCCTCGCTTGCAGTTCCTCAAGCGTCAGGAGCCGGCCGGGGTGCGACTCGTGGCGGAGCAGCCGGCAGTCCAGTTCCTCGAGGTGGCTCGCCGGCACGGGAACGTTGGACTCGTAGGGCACAACGCTGTCCCAGAGGTCCGCCACCAGCAGAATCCTCTCCGGCGTACTCATCCCGGCGATCTGGGGGATATCTACCGCGCGCATTGTTCTGTGCTCCTTCCAGGACACGCTCTGGTGCTGCGCGATTGTACGTGGGGCTGACGGGTGTGTCAACGACGCAGAGGGGCTCACCGGGAGGCGCCATGCACGTCGATGATCCTCCTACGGAGGGCTTCCCCCGCTAATACTACAACCGTACTTAGCGCGAATGTGCTCGGCGAGGGTCTCCTGACCCCGCCGCTCCCCGGACCGACAGGTCTCCTCGA
>PEVN01000445.1 GCA_002779825.1 Armatimonadetes bacterium CG06_land_8_20_14_3_00_66_21
GGTGAACCGCACGGCCGCGAACAAGCGATGCGGATACGTGGTCGACTACATCGGCGTGGCGTGGCACCTGACCGAGGCACTGGCCGAGTACGACGGTGAAGACGTGACCGGCGCGCTGCTCGACCTCGTCACCGAGTTGCCGAGGCTGTTGGATCGGCACGCCCGAGCCGTCGCCGTGTTCACCGACCGAGGCATTCGCGATCTGAAGGAGGAGGTAACCGACAGCGTCTACCTGCTTGCAGACCTGAAGATCCGCGCCGACTTCATCACCAAACTCCGGCTGTTCTACGACTCGTTCAACCTGTTGGAGCACCGGCCGGAAGTGCCGGCCGAAGTCTTCCGCGATGCCAAGCTGCTGGGCTTCATCAACAAGGTAGCGGCGAACCTCTACCGCAACCCGCTGCTGAACTTGGTCGGCGTGCCTCAGCGGGTCAAGGAGTTGATCAACCGGCATGTGACAGCCCGCGGGGTAGATCCGAAGATCGAGCCGGTCGCCATTACTGACGTCGCCTTCGAGGAAGAGGTCAAGAAGCACCAGACCTCGCGCCGACGCGCCGCCGAGATGCAGCACGCCGCCAAGTACCACCTCGTCAGCTTCGAGGCGCAGAACCCAGCCTATGCCGACAAGATGAGTAAGAAGCTCAAGGAGATCCTCCAGAAGTTCAGGGACGACTGGGAGGCTTTGGAGCGGGAGCTGCGCAAGTTCATCGAGGAGCTTCGCGCCGGTGACGTGAACGAGTTCCCCGACCTTGACGTCCAGACGCAAGTGCCGTTCGTGCGGATGATTCTGGAGGAGTTCGGGCAGGGCGTGGAGCTGTCCGGGGCACCTCGCGAGAAGGCGATTGGGGCTACGCTCGACATGGTGGAGCGAACCCGGCAGGAGATCGGCAAGGTGGGCTTCTGGACCAACACCTACGCCCGCGAGGTACTCACGAAGGTGCTGGTTCGCGATCTCAACGACTGCGGCCTCTGCCCGGCCGGCAAGGAACGCGATTTGGCGCAGCGCTTCGTGGCGTTGGCAAAGGAGAACCATGAGGCACTGGCGGCATGAGCCCGGAGACGCTCACCCTTGACGAACTGGTGTTCGAGGTTCGCCGCAGTGACCGAAGGCGCACACTCGAAGTCAGCGTGGGGCGCCAAGGTGAACTGCGGGTGTATGCACCAGCATTAACTGGAACAGATGAACTCGCGGCGTGGGTTGGGCGGAAGCTGTTGTGGGTCCATCAAAAGCTGGCGCTCAAGCAGGACATGGCCACGCCGGCGATGCCGCCGGACTTCGCCACCGGCGAAGTGTTCAGCTACCTGGGGCGCTCGTACCGGCTGAAGCTGGTGGACAGGCAGCGGCGGGCGCTTGACTTCGATGGCGATTCGTTTCTGCTTCGGCGGGAGGCACGGGAGCGAGCGGCGCAGCACTTTCGGGCTTGGTATCGGCGCCACGGACTGCCGTGGGTTCGGGATCGAATCGAACTCCTCGCACCCCGCGTTGGCGCTTCGCCGAGGGAGGTCGTGGTGCGAGACTTAGGCTATCGCTGGGGCTCCTGCAGTCGCAGCGGTCGTATTGCCATCCACTGGAAGACTCTGCAGCTCCCAGTCCGTCTGATAGACTACGTGATCGTGCATGAACTGGCGCACTTGGCGGAGGCAAGGCATTCCGGGGAGTTCTGGGCACGGGTGGAGCGGGCGCTGCCGGATTGGGCGGAGCGGAGGGAGGAGCTGGCGGGAATCGCTGGGTCGTATCTGCGGGTTGGGGAACCGAGAGGCTAACGCCTGCTATGGTCGGACCGGGCGCTCTATCTGACTGATCCGTCTGATCGGTCGGATCGGTCAGGGCGGCCGTTTGGCGGCGCCGCCGCTACTCGACAACGACCACGTTGTGAATCTCAACCCGCGGCACGTTCACCGTGACGACGCCGTCGGCGTAGGTCCAGTCGATCGTGGTGTCCACCGGCACGAGGGACACCGAGACCGGTTCCTGTGGGCAGCGAATCCGCACCGTCACGTCCTCGACCGGTGTCAGCGCCTCTATCATCACCCGTTGCGGCGAGAGCGTCTCGGCGGCGCCTCGGTTGAGGAGGTTGACGAGGAGCTTGCCGTCTTTGCGTCGGAGGACCACCTCAAGGTGACGGGGGGCGTCGAGGTCGACCGTCCACTCGATCCCGAACCGGTCGACCAGCCCGCCAATGAGGCGGCGAAGCGCCGGGTAGTGGCCCAGGAAGTAGTTGCGGAAGAGGGCGCCGTGGACGGCGATGACTGATCCCTTCCCGAGTGGGCGCTGGGTGACCACGGCGCGGCCGGTGTCCTCCTTGGCCAACTCGTGCTCCGACAGCGCGGTCGCGACGACCTCAGTGCCGGCGGCCGGCATCACGCCGGTCCATTCGCCGCAGACGCCGACAGCTTCGCCGGCCACGGGTAGGTCGACGACGCCCCAGGACGTGCCAGCGAACGCGTCGTTGCCGTCGGGCGCGGCGCCGACGAGGTCTGGGTAGTCAGCCGCGAGGTGTGCGCCGCTCAAAAGCACGTTGCCGCCGGCCTCGGCGAAGTCCGTCAGCTTGGCGAGGAGTTCCGCGCCGAGCCGGGTCTGCTCGGGCACCACGACCAGCCGGTAATCCTGCAGGCGGGCGAGGGCCGCGTCTTCCGTCAGGAGGTCGGTGGAGAGGTGGTTCTCGAGGAGGGCATGGAGCGCTCCCTCGACGGGGTGGACGGCTCCGCCGTAGTTGTAGAGCGGATCGTTGCAGGTGTAGTAGTGGTCCGCGAGGTGCAGGACGGCGACTTCGGAAGCGGTCTTCGACTGGAAGCACGGGTCCTTGCGCGCCCGGCAGAAGTCCGCCACCTCGGCAAGGACCTCGTGGTGCCAGCCGACCAGCCAGCCGCTGCGTTGCGGCTTGGCGTAGATCATGACGGCGCCGCCCAAGGCGACCACCTCGGCGCACTCCTGGCAAAGGTGGGTCGCTGTCTTCATGCACCAGGGCGGGTCGTCGCCCATGGAACCCGACTTGGCAAACGCCCAGGCCATCAGGTCCCACGGCAAGCCGCGGCAATCGAGCAGGCGGCCCTCCAGCGCCGCCCGGTCGGCGCCCCAGGCCGGCGAGAAGTCACCGCTGAGGTAGTCAACGGGCGCCGCCACCGCTTCGGGCTGGCGGATGGTGTACATCCAGTTGCTACAGACCATGCAGTCGGGCTTGCGCGCGTGGACGGCGTCGGCGTAGCGAGCGACATGCTCCACGAACAGGTCGCGGTGAAATGCCAGCCAGCATTCCCAGTGGTCCTCACCGGCCTTGGCGGGTGCCGACCCGAGCCCGGTGCGCCGGGCGAACTCAGCGCGGCACTGGTCGCACCAGCACGGCCCGGCAGCCCAGTTCTCCCCGTCGACCCAGAAGCCATCGACGGAATACTTGTCGATCAACTCCAGCATCTGCGGGATCAGTAGTTCATTGTCGTAAACGCTTAGGCGGCAGGTCATCCGTTGATCTTGCTTGCCGTCGGGGCCGACCACAGCCCATTCCGGGTGCAACTCCACCGCCCGCGAGTCCCACACCCCCGAGTAGTGCACGCCAAGCGGAATGCCCATACGCTTGGTCACGTCGCGGTGAATGCGCAGCGCGTCTCTCACCACTCCGGGCGAGGTCGAGCCGACCGCCGTCGGCCAACTCGTGTAGCCGGCGTGGCCCTTGCAGTCGCACTGGATCCAGTCGGGCCGCACGCGCTCCAGTCGCGCTTGCAGGTGCTCCTCGGTCAACTCCGCGCCGAGGACCGTATCTCCCTCGTTGGCGTGCAGGTCGTAGTGGATGCCAAAGAAGGCATCCTCGTGCCAGTTGGGTCGTCGGGTGTCCATCGTTGGTGTTCCTTTCGGGTGTCGCGAGTGGGGGGCGAATGCAAACGCGCCCGACGCCAACTGCTGCGTTGGGCGCCGGGCGCGTGTTGTTCCGCCTGGAGCAGAGCCCCTCAGGGCAGCAACTGGATTGTGGCCGAAGTGCTGGCGAACCCGACGGTTGCCGTGATTCGGTCGGTGCCACCCGCGAACCCCGCTTCCACCGTGGGCGCGGTGTACGTGCCGGTGACGACGCTGGCCTGGCAGCCGTCGACGGTGCCGCCGGAGGTCGCGACCGTGCCCTGATTGGCCGTCACGGTTACCGAGGTTCCGTTCACCACGAAGTTGGCGTTCTCGTCCAACACGATGAGGGTGAAGTTGATCACCCCGGGGTCCCGGTTCGCCGTGCCCACACGCACGGAAGTGCTTCCCAACTGGAGAGTCATGCCGCTGCTCACCGCTGGTCCCGAGAGGATGATCGTCGTCTCGTCGTAGAGGACGGTGTTGTCACCGGTGGTGGACTCGACGCGCGACTCAAGGGTGCTGGCCGGTGCCGAGGTGGTCGTGGTCGCACGCACCAACGCGATGCCGTTCTTCGGCGGGGTGCCGTTGTTCCCGTCTTCGCCGCCGTTTGACCGGAAGAACACGGTTGCGATGCCCTGCTGGGTGACGGCAGTTCCCTGGACGGTGCCCTTGTTCGAGGTGAAGTGGACGACCGTTCCGTCTCGCACGGGGTTTCCGTACCTGTCTTTCAGGCTGACGATCAGCGAGGTGGCCGCGCCCACGACGTCGAGCCCGCGGATGTTGCAGGTGGCGGGAGCGATGGCGATGAGCGTCGCCGG
>PEVN01000488.1 GCA_002779825.1 Armatimonadetes bacterium CG06_land_8_20_14_3_00_66_21
CGTTCTCGAGCATCGCTCCCTGCAGCAGATTGCCCCCTGTCTCCGTGTGCGCGGAGAACACGTCTTCGTCGGACCACAGCACCGCCAAGCCGCCGACACCGACGGCCTCGTTCCCCGCTGGATCTCTCAGCCGCACGGCCATGTTCCACTTCTCGTGAAACGTTGAGCCCTTGAACCCAAACGGGCGTGCGAACGGTTCGCGCTGGATTTCGAGGTCGACTGCGTCGATTCTCATGGGGACGCTGCTTGCCTTCCATCGTTGGTGGTCCGACCAAAGTGCCCGCCGAGCCGGTGCCAGTAGCGCGCACCATGTCTCCCCCCGCGTGCTCCCGAGAGGGAGGTTTGGCTGACCGTCAGAAGGTCCCCCGAGCACCTGTCTGGATCGCGCAGGCCGAAGTCAGTCAGCATCTTCGCAGTCTGCGCTTGTTCAGTTCGGCCAACGCGGACGCCGGACCCGTTACGCGCAGCCCGTCAGTTCCGAACCTCTCCCAATCGCCTTGATCGTAGGTGCAGACAGAAAGAACGCCGGCAACCAGCGCTGTGGCTGCGTGTCGGGCGTCGTGGATGCGCCTGGCTGTCAGACGGTGCGTCGCCGCCAACGCCAGTGTTCAAAGAGCTGCGTCGGCCCCGGCCTCGATCACGCGGATGGCCGACGGCGGCTCGATAAGGCGACGAACTGCCTCGGCGGCTACGGCGGGGTCCTGAGGCGGCTCGGCGCCCTCCCCGGTAAAAGCGCCGTACACCTCGCTCAGAATGCCCGCGGTAGTGCACACACGGAACTCGCCTTGTCGAGCCGCCTCCACCAGCGGCCGCGCCTCGCCATGCCTGGGGTCGTCGGCGAGTAGCGCGCCGATGAAGAGCCCGGCGTCGAACAGCGTCCATCCCACCCATTCAGGCGTAAAGGGCATCTTTCCAGCCTCGGGGAACACTCCCCTCCAATACGGGCAACGGCTTGGGGCCTGCGGCTGGCGTGAGGGTCACCGACTCTCCGTCGCTCACGCGCACCGTTAGCGTGTCCCCCTGCTGCAGTTCCCGGACGTTCAGGGTTCGTTGAGCCCTAGCGATCACCCAGACTGCTCGGGGCTTGGGCGGATCGCGTCGAACCGTTCGCCGCCGAACACTGCTATGAATGACCGCGATGGTAGCACACTCCCCAACTCAGGGCTCGGCAGATACGGGGATCATGGCCAATCCGACTGATCAGCAGACAGGAGTGTCCCCGTCATGACCGCTCGCCTACCCCTTCGTGCAGTGTGCCTCGGCGCCGGTGGCTTCAACCACGCCAACCACGCGCCGGTACTGAAGCGCCTCGCAGAGGGGGACGCCCCTCGGCTTTCCCTCGAAGCCATCTGCGATCTGGACAGAGCGCGTGCAGAGCGCTTCCAGCAGGAGTTTGGGTTCCGGCAAGTGTACACGGACCTGGCCCGGATGATGGAGGAGACCCGGCCGGAGGTTGTCTACTCCCTCGTCCAGCCCACTGCCACTGCGGGCGTCGTGTCGCAGGTACTGCCTACGGGGCTGCCCGTGTTCACCGAGAAGCCTCCGGGCGTCACGGTCGAGGAGGCGAACCCTCTGGCAGAGCTGGCGGAGACGCACGGCAATCTCACGTACGTCGCCTTCAACCGCCGGCAGATGCCGGTGCTGCGCTGGTTGAAGCAGTGGCTGACCGACCACGCGCCGGTCCGCTACGTCCGCGGCGAGATGCTGCGGAACAGACGTCGCGAACCTGAATTCGGGATCGGCACGGCAATCCACGCGCTGGACGCCCTGCGATTCCTCTGTGGCGACGTGGCGGGCGTGGGGGTCCGCGCGCAGCCCTACGGCGACGGCGGGTGTGCGGACTACTTCGTCAACCTGCGCTTCGTTGGCGGCCTGATCGCGGACCTGCAGGTGGTCGTGGATTGCGGAATGCTCCGCGAGAGCTACCACGCCTTCTCCGAGCGCGCCGGCGCTGCCGCTGTCCTCGGGGCTGGTTACTCGAGCCCGTGGTTGCAGCCGGGGCTTGCCACGCACGCGGACGCCGGTGAGCCGGCCTTCACGCCGGTGCCCACGGACCACCACGAGGCGGGCGGCTTCCTTGGGGAGCACGTCGCCTTCTTGAACGCGGTCGAGTCCGGCAAGCGGCCCGACTGCTGCCTGCAGGATGCGGCGAAGTCGGTGGCCCTGGCGACGGAAGTGCACGCCGCCTTCCGGGAGCTTGGCGGCCGGTCGTACTGACCGTCAGCCCGGCAGGGACAGCAGAGACGACAAGGACGGCAAGGACTTCGCGGGGCTACACGAATGCCGACCGCTTACGCGAGCACGGGCCCGAAGGCGATCCCGGAGCGCAATAAGTCCGGAACTACCCTCGGGGCGGGGTGTCGCGCAGTTCCACCTTCGGCGGAGTGGCGTACTCTGCGAATGCCTGCGCCACGTTCGCTTCCGCGGTCGTCCCACTGTGGAGCCACACGCGGTAGCGGAGCGTTAGCGACTCGCCTGCCTTGAGGGTGTAGCCGCCTGGGCCCGCCTCGGCTTTGCTGAATGCGCGCAGACCGAATGGGTTGGCGGCAAAGAGACCGTAGGTGCGGACGTGCCAGTGCGTCGGGTGGCGGAAGTTCGTGGGCGCGTCCATGACCGCGATTCCCACGGTGTCGCCGGCCACTGGACCGTAGTAGTCGCACCACTCTGCTCGCTTGCCCCAAGCAGCACCGTCTTTGTCGCCGTTGGCGTTCTCGATATGCCCTTGCCCGCCGCCACCGACGTTCATGGTCTGCGCCATGCGGAAGCCGAACGTCCCTTCTTTGGTGTCACCGAACGAAACGTCGCCCTCCGTGGCGCGAAGGGTGAGGGTGAAGTCCACCAGCTCGCCGTTGGTCGTGTTGTAGACGCGCAGCTCGCGAACGTCCTCGCAGACCTTCTTGTCGTCGCTGCCGATCCAGTCGTTGCGCGCCCGGATTCGGCCGAACACCGGGCCGCTCTCGAGTGCCTCGAACTCCCGGTGGACCTCGCGCGCCTGCTTGCCGCCCTCCGTCCAGAAGCGTTGTCCGTTCACGTCATCGTGGGTGAACCAGAAGGCGGAGCGGTGGTGCATGTGGTCTGTCGACTCGCCCGCCACCTTCTCCATCGGGTAGCTACGCGTCAGCGGTTTCCCGGTGGGGCCGATCAGGGGATAGCAGTACGGCTTGGGCGTGTCGGCGAACACGTAGCGGGTAAGTAGTTGCCCGCCGACGGTAACCTCCACGGACGTGTCGCCCTTGGTGACCGCGACAGCGGACTGGGTCGCGGCGCTGCGGTCGCCGGCAAACGAAAGCCGGTAGGTGCGCGCCGCGCCGCGCTTGAGGTCTCTCTCGATCCACCAGAGCACGGCGTGGCCGTCCGCTTTGGTGAGTTGGCAGGGGACTGTCTGTTTGGTTTGGGCGTCGGTCAGCAGCGGTATTCCGGCGGCGTCTGCCGGCAGGGCTCCGGAGACCGGGGTCTCGCGTACGTCCTGGTTCCCCGCGGTCACGGTGATTGTGCGCGCTTGAGCCGGCCGGGCGGCGGGCGCGGCAAGCAGGGGGGCTGTGACGGCAAGCGCCGCGAGGGCGAAGCACTTGGTCAGACTGACCATGGGGGACCTCCTGGGTGCAAATGGCAGGCTGTGCGGTAGCCCAGACTTCACTGTGGGCGCGCCACGCCCTCGGGGTACATCGTCAGCGTCCAGTCGCCGACGAGGCTCCAGAAGTACGCCTTCTTTCGGCGGATGCCTTCGTCGAGCGTGGTCAGCGCGGCGTCTGCCGACTCGAGCTCGAAGTACCGCCGCCAGGCGTCGCCCCAGTTGCCGCCGTCGGCCAGCGTCTGGCAGAATTCCCGCGGCTCATCGTTGAACACTTTGGCGCGGGCGAGGGAGACCAGCCCCTTCAGGTACAGCAGGTGGCATTCGGCGCCCTGCCAGAAGGCGTACTGCGGGTCGTTGAACGGCTTCGTCATGGCGCCACCGGGCGAGATGCTATCGCAACCGGTGAGCAGGAACATGTTGGCGCAATCGGGGAGCGCGCCGTTTTCGTAGAGGGTGCGGTCGACGGCGAAGTCCAGCTTGCCGCTGGTGTCCGCCAAGCTGGGAATGAGTTGGTTGCCCTTCTTCTGCCAGTTCCAGACCGTGCCGCCGACTTCCGGGTGCAACGCGTCGAGATCGTCGGTATTGGCGAGGGTGGCTCCCCAAGGGTCGCTGTGGGCCTTCAACGCCCGCAGCAGCGCCGGGCGCTTCAACCAGCGGACGCACTCCAGCAGGTCGGTATTGGCGCCGGCGACATCGTAGCCGGGCTCGGCGAACGTCGCCCACTCGGGGAACGCCCGTTTCATCTCGGCCAGCGAAGACCCCCATTCGGTGGTGAGGGACGCCGGCCGGCGGTCCGCGTTGAAGGCGCCCGTTCGATAGCGGTGGTTCCGCTCGAAGTACTCGGCCAGGAGTTGCCGTTCCAGCTTGGCGTCGGGGATCCAGAAGCTACGCTGGGGGGGGGTCTTGTCGTTGCTCTCGAAGGTCAGCGTCTGCGGCTTGCCGGTGTCATCGAGGAGCCCGTGGCCGGGGGCATCGACGATGGCCGGATCCGGGTTCACTGCCGCATTGCGGGCGTTGACCCGGGCAACGGCGATATCCGGTCGCGCCAGCGGATTGGTCAGTGTCAGGTCCGCGGTGGAGCACTCCTTGTTGCGCTCGCCGAGGCAGGTGAACTTCCGCTTCCCGTCGCCGGCGGGCTCTTCCTTCCATGCGCCATCGTCGAGGAAGAAGAAGTCCTCGAAGGCGTCGGTGCCTTCCTCGAAGTCGGCCGTGACTCCACCTGCCTGCTCGGCGCCGTCGGGAAAGGCAGCGATGACGTAGGGCAGCGCCTCGCGCGCCTCGTGGTAGCAGTCCTCCCAGCGGCCGTCCAAGTCGGACAGGACCAACTCCGACCGCATGGCAATCGGCTCTGCGCGTGTCCGCCAGTAGTCGAGCGGTTGCTCGAACTTCCGCTCGTTCGGCTTGCCCTGGTTCAACGTAGTCGGCTGGTGGAGGCGCCAGAAGTACTGCCGGACCAGCAGCGCGTCGGGGAAGTTGCCCACCAGCACGGCGCCGCGGAATCCCGGCATGCGTTGCTGAACCTGGCGGAAGAACTCGCGAATCGCCAGCACCGTGCGCCCGTCCTGGTGCGCCTCGCCAGCGTACACGGCCAGGGACAGCAGCAGAACGTCCGGTCCCGCCGCGGCCAAGTCGGCCACGTACTGCGTCAGCGCCGGTCGCAGGTCGGCGCCCTCCGGAAGCGGCGAAAGCAGCCGCTCTTCGACCAGCACCAGCACCAGCCCGTCACCACCGCCGGCGCGCTCGCCCGGGAAGTCGGCGCCCTCCGCCACGCGTTGCAGTCGCTCGATCTCGACGCGCCCGTCGCCGTTCGGGTCGTAGCCGGTGAGGTGCAGGCAGAGCTCGGCCACGGCGTCGCGAGAGCGCGCGAAGTCTGCGGAGCAAGCGCGAGGCACCACAAGACAGGCAACCGTCAGTGCCAAAGCAGTCAGGCAGGATGCCGGTCGGGCCATAGGTCGGTGCCTTTCTGTCAGCAGTTGCGCCGGGCAGAGCCATCGGACTGATCGGACGGCTCAGACGGATCGGTCTGGAGAGAGACCGGGGCCGGCCGGCGACTCACGCGGCCTCCTCGCTGGCTTCCAGCTTCTTTTCCGGCTCCTTGAAGAACAGGAGGAACGCGATGGCACAGGCCACGGTCAGGGCGCAGGGAACCAGGAACACGCCCGTCCAGTTCACTGAGTCGGGGTCGCGGAAGTGCTTCATGATGAGCCCGGTGAACTGGGTGCCAAGGAAGTTGCCGATGCCCAGGGTCACCAGGGCGAGCAGGCTTTGAGCCGAGGCGCGGATATCGGGTGGAGCGACTTTGTCGACGTAGATCTGAGACACCACGAAGAAGAAGGTGTAGCCGATGCCGTGCAGCGTGAGGGAGGCGATGACGGGCCCCACGCCGAGGGCGTGTCCGAACGCGAAGACGACGTACCGCAGCGGCCAGGCGATGACGCCGATGGCGAGACACCGGCGGATGCCGATCTTCGGGAGCAGGAGCGGCAGGAACAGCGCCATGGCGACGATCTCGGCCACCTGGGCCACAGCCATCGTTGCCGAGACATTCGCGCCTTGCACCCCCAGGCTCATCAGGAACTCGGGCGTGGGCAGATAGTAGAACTGAAGCTCGGTTGTCACGACGAAGGCGATGAGCATGAACGCCAGGAAGTTGCGGTCTTTCAGCAACTCAAAGGCGCGCCGAAACGCCAGCGGGTCGGCGCCCTCCTGCTGCGGCGGCGTGTGGGGAAGCAGGAAGCAGAAGCCGCCCATGGCCAGCGAGACGACGCCGGTGAGCATCAGGCAATCGAACATGCGCTCTACGGGGAACTCACCACCGACTGCAAGTCGCCGCCAGAGCGTGAGGCCGAGCCCGGCGACGATCCACCCGATGGTGCCCCACACGCGGACCCAGCCGAACTCCCGCTCGCTGGCCCCCTTCAGGTGGTGGAATGCCAGCGAGTTGGTGAGCGCCAGCGTCGGGGCGTATAGCAGAGCGTAGAGGGCCATGAGCAGCATCATGGAGGCGAATTCGTGCTGCTTGGCGCAGCCCAGCATCACCGCGCCGCCCGCCAAGTGGAGCACGCCCAGGAAGACCTGTGTCGGCACCCACCGGTCGGCGATTTGCCCCCCGGTCCAGGGCGAGAGGATGCACGCCAGCCACAGCGCCGCGAAGATCCACGACGCCTGCACATCGGTGAAGTGCAAGCCCTGCGTGAGGTACGGGTACAGCACCGGCGCCCACGCCCCCCAAATGGCGTACTGCAAGAACATCATCACGCTGAGTCGAATTCGTAGGCTCCAAGACATGGCGGGTACCTCCGGTGAGTGGGAGCTATGGGACCTATGGGACCTATGAGTCCTATGCAATCAGGGCTGCAGGACTACTTTCCCGGTCTCGCCGGCGGCGAACTTGGCGAATGCCTCGCCAGCTTCCGACAGCGGGAAGTGGTGGGTAATCAGCTTCTCCGCCCAGAGCCCACGGGAGTGCAGGTCTACCATCTCGTAGAACTCGTAGAAGTGGAAGAACCAGGCGCCGCGCAGCGTGATGTCTCGCCGGATCAGGTCGGCGCCAATGTTGACGGGCACGTCGCCCTGCTCTCCGCATGCCATGACCGTGCCGGCATTCCCGGCCAGTTGCAGCGCCAGCTTGACGGTCTCGGGCTTGCCCACTGCCTCGACGCACTTGGCGGCCAGCATCCCGTGGGTGAGGTCGCGGACGGCCGCAACGGGATCGGTCTCCGCGGAGTTGATCACGTGGTTCGCGCCCAGTTCTGTCGCCAGGGCCAGCCGCGGCTCGAGCACGTCAATGGCGATCACCTCGGCGCCGTAGAAGTTCTGCACCAGGATGTTCCCCAGCCCGATGGGGCCGCAGCCGATCACGACCACCACTTCGCCGCCGCGGGTCTGGAGGTACTTGCCCACGTGGTAGGGCACGCCGAGCCCGTCGCCCGAGAGCAGGACGCCGACGTCGTCGGGGACTCCCTCAGGAAGGGGAAGGCAGGTGTGCTCGGGCACGGCCACCAACTCGGCGTGCGTCCCGCCGATGCCCACCTTGTCGGGGCAAAAGGTGTACTTCCCTTGGGCGCACCAGCGGCATTTTCCGCAGCCATGGACTGCGTGCAGCCCAACGCGCTCACCGGGCTGGAACCGGTGGCAACCGTTTGCCTCAACAACCTCGCCCGCGGCCTCGTGTCCGGCGTTGAACTCCCTTTCGCCTTCCGCTCGGTAGCCCTTCAGCTCGCTGCCGCACAGCCCGGAAGCCGTGATTCGCACCAGCACCTGGCCTTTAGCCGGAACGGGGTCCGGGAACTCCCTGACGGTTACCTGAGAACTGCCGAGCATTTGCACTCCAAGCATGGATGTCTCCTTAGGTAGCTGCGGCTCCCGCGCTGGGCATCGCAGTTCTGAGCTGAGCCAAGTCTATGCCGCCGAGAGGCAGGCGGCCGCTCTGGCACACGAACGCCAACAGCCCACAATTCGGCAGGAACGCGGCCGAACCTGCGCGCGACAGAAATACCAAGGATGGCGGCAACAGCCTTGCGCCACCTATCGTTGGGCAAGTGACCACTGAGGGTCATCGATCCGTCAACTCCCGCACACGACGGGAGTTCAGACAACTCCAAGAAGGCGCTGCTGTGAGTGTTGCCACTCTGCTAATTGGGCTCGGCAAAGGCGGGAGCGCGCTGATGCCCTACCTGTTGTCCAACGAAGACTTCGACCTGGTGGCCGTCTGCGACTCAAGCGAGGAAGCCGGCGGCGGCGCCTTGGCGCGGATGTCGCAGCTCCCCTACCTACTACCAGGACGCTGTCGAGGCACGTACCGCGATCCAGCCGCAACGGGTCATCGATGCCAGCGGCGACCCGTCGCTCCCCGACATGCTCTATGAGGTGCGCCCGCCCGGCACCTCCGTGATGACCGGCGAAGCTTCGAAGATCCTCTGGGAGATGCTCTCCGTTCTGGAAGAGAAGCGGCGCGTCGAGATCCGCTATGGGCGGGTGCTCTCAGACATGAACAGCCCGCTGGCCGTCATCCAAGATCCCGGCGTCCGCATTCGCTTCGTCAACGCGGCGTTCCTGAAGCTGTTCGGCTTCACGGCTGAGCAGGTACTCGGCAAGCCCTACGGCGAGCTACTTGACGAGGAATACCGCCAACGCGACCTCGGGTACTGCCACGCGCGCATCACCGGCAAGACGGCGCCCGAGGAGTACGAGACGCGCCTGCGACAGGCCGACGGTTCGTTCCGGGAAGTCATCATCCGCGCGCGCCCCAGCGACTGGGATGGCCGCCCCGCGAGCTTGGCCATGATCAACGACGTGTCTGAGCTGCGGCACTTGCAGCGGGAGCGCGAGCGGTTCTTCCGGTTCATGGTCCACGAGTTGCGCGCGCCGGTCACCCCGTTGGTCACGGCCGTGTCGCTGCTGAAAGACCCGCGCGTGCTGGAGGATCCGGAGCGCCGCGACAAGCTGGCCCCCCTGATTATCCGGTCGACGGAGCGGCTCCAGGAGTTCGTGGACGACTTCCTCCAGTTGTCCCGTCTCGACCAGGAGACGCTAGCCCTCTCGCAGCACGATGTCGACCTGCGGGCTGTGATCATGGACATCGTGGAGAACCAGCGAATCCTGGCAGAGCAGAAGGGGCTGGCACTCGACGCGGCACCGTGGCAAGAGGTCCCCATTCGGGGCGACACGTTTGTGCTGCGGACCCTGGTGCAGAACCTGCTCAACAACGCCATCAAGTACACCGACCAAGGCGGCGCCAAGGTGTCCGTCAGTCGCGACGAAGGCATGTTCACCGTCAGCGTCACCGACACCGGCGCGGGGCTTACCGAGGAAGAGCAAGCACACCTCTTCCAGGAGTTCGGCCGAATCCAGCGGACGGCAGGCCTCAAGGGCACTGGGCTGGGCTTGGCACTGGTGAAGAAGCTGGTTCAGGAGTGCAGCGGCAGAGTCTGGGTAGAGAGCGAGGGCAAAGGCAAAGGAAGCACGTTCTCGGTTTCGCTGCCCTATCTCTTCGGCAACGGCACGAGGAAAGACTGAGGAAGGAACTCCATGAAGCAGACGGTCCTTGTCGTCGACGACGATCTCGACCAGGTCACTGCCGCCGCGATGGCGCTGGAGTTGGCCGACTACGCGGTTCTCACGGCCAACTCAGGCGACGAAGGGCTGGCGAAGGCGCAGTCCGAAAAGCCGGATGTCATTGCCACCGACGTCATGATGGAGAGCATGGGAGCCGGGTTCTCCTTGGCGCGCGCCGTCCGGCGCGACCCCGAGTTGGCAGCGGTTCCGCTGATCATGCTCACCGGCGTGAACCAGGAAGGCCCCGGAATCCGCTTCGGCGCCGACGAGGACTGGAACCCGGTGGACGTGTTTCTGGACAAGCCCCTCACCGGGGATCGGCTGGTGGAGGAAGTTGGGAAGGCGTTGGCGCAAGTCAGGTCCTGACGCCTACGCTGCCCACGCACGCGCCCTCGCTACCGCCTCCGAGACCAACCGCGCCGTCTTCTCGCTGAGTTCCTGCCCGAACCCCAACTCGTGGGCGGGTACGGTCAGCAGGGCCGCGTCCGGGACGTGGGCGTACACGGCCTCGGTCAGGCCGAGCAACTGCGCGGGCGGCAGGCGATGGCTGAAGTCGCCGACGGAGTGCTTCGCAGGCACCAGCCGCCGCAGGACTACCCGCCCCTCCGCCTCGGCGACCGTCGCATCGACGAACAGCACCCGCTCCACCTGACTCAGTGTCTCCGCCAGTTCCGGCGCCAACTGGTAACAGACCCGAACCTCCACCGCCTCCTGTCCCGCCACCGCCCTCCGCACCTCTTCCGCCACGACCCAGCCAACCCCGTCGTCGGTGCGGTCCGGGTTGCCGAGGCAGAGGATGAGCGTGGTCGGGGTCATGGGTTCGCGGCTCCACCCGCAGGTCCGCCGAAGTCCGGCAGGACCTACGCGCCGCCCCGCGCCACGACACTCAGGACCTCGCCTTGTGGCGATGCCAACTTTACCACCAGCGGCATCTGCCCAACCGCGTGCGTCGAGCAGGAAAGGCACGGATCGTAGCACCGGATGGCGGCTTCCACCCGGTTGAGCATGCCTTCCTGCAGGTTGGTGCCGTCTACGTACTGCTTCGCCACCTCCAGGACAGCGCGGTTCATGGCGGCGGTGTTATGCCCGGTGGCGACGATGAAGTTGGCTTTGGCGATGGAGCCATCGGGGTTGGCCCAGTAATGGTGGATCAGCGTGCCGCGAGGCGCTTCCAGGACGCCGATGCCCTCGGGATGGACTTCGTTGCTGGTGGCGACGAGATCGGTGCCGAGAATGTCGGGGTCGTCCAACAGCGCCGCGGCTCGCTCCAGGCAGTAGAGAATCTCGACGAGACGCGCCCAGTGGTAGTACCTGGAGCCCGGCACGGGCTTCCCGTTTGTCTGCTGCCGGAACAGCTCCCACTCGCTCGCCGCCAATGGCGTGGGCACGCCTCGTACCGCGTTCAGCCGTGCCAACGGCCCCACGCGATGCGCCCCCTCGTCGGGGCCTTGCGGGCGGTAGAAGGGGAACTTGAGGTAGGACCAGTCTTCGGTGACCTCGCCAATGAGCGACAGGTAGTCGTTGGGGTCCCAGGCGGCCTCCAGCGGCTGCCCCTCGCTGTCCACGATCCGGATCATGCCGTCGTACAACATCGCCGCGCAGGTACCCAAACAACTCCTGGGCGCGGTGCAGGATCTGAATGAGGGCTTCTTCCGATAGTCGAAATACTCGAACGCGGCTTCGAGTTGGCGGAACTTGATCTGCTCCTGCAGTTGCAGGAACCCGGAGCGAGAGATCGACTGTTCGGGGCTGCCTGCGAGAGGCATCAAGCGACTCCAAAGGGGTGCGTGTGTGTGGCGGTTCTGCTTGCCCATCTGCCCGATGGCGCGATGCCTTAGTAGCGGCTGTTGCCATGCCTGCGGGTGGCCGCCGCCGCCTCTCACCCTCCGAGCACAGCCTCGAGAACGTCCCCTTCCGTCAGCCGCAGTGGCTCCGCCAGGGCGATCCGCACTTCGCCGGCGGCGCCTCGCTGGAGCTTCGCCTTTCGGTCCTGGCCGTTGTGCTGAACAGTGCAACTCGCGGCAGCCGCCGGCGACGTCTCGAAAACAAGCTCCCTGACCACGGCCCGCCCATGCCGCAGCTCGATCCGGTCGGTCTGCTTGCCGGCTGCGCGCGTCTGCACGAACAGCCCCCAGCCCTCGGGCACGGTGAAGAAGCTGCGGTGGTCGTCCGGCTGCCACTTGGGCTTGAAGCCGAGCACGCCGGCGGGGCCGTCGAGGACCAAGCCCTGTGCGGCGACGAGCAAGCTCCACGAGCTTTGCGCGCGGGCGTAGAACTTGCCGCACTCCAGCTCCTGGAACGGGTTGCCCATCCCGCAGACGCCGCCGCCGGAGTTGAGGTTCTGGCGCGGGCGGCCGTCGTAGCGGGCGCGGGCTGCTCTGACGACGGCGCGCGCCTCCTCGATCAGCCCTTCGTGAACGAACAGCCCGGCAGTGGAGTACTCAACACCGGTCCACGCCTCGAGGGAGTACAGAGTGAACGGGTCGGGTCGATCGTCCTTCGGCCAAGTGCACATGTACAGACCGCCGTCGCCCTCGTCGACGTATCGACGGGGGATCTGCGGGAGGCCGGCAAAGTCCGGCTTGAAGTTGTGCTTGTAGATGGACTGGCACGCCTGCCTCGCCCGGTCCGGCGGGTACAGATAGCCCAGCGACAACTGATGCGCCCACCACTGGCCGAGGAGCTGGTCGGAGTGGCAGCCGTTGTTGTAGTCGTGTCCGGGCGGCGTCTCCGGCACTTGTATGTAGTACTCGCCGGCCCACAGCGCCTCGTCCTGGGCCTTCATGCCCCGCTCGCGAAGCGCCAGCCAGCGCGCGGCCGATTCGCTGTCGCCGACCGCCTTCGCCATCACCTCCGACGCTGCCAGCGCGCTCAGGTACTGGCTGCCGATGAAGGTGTTCAGCCCCGACACGGCCGTGTCGTACGTGTTCCACTGCTGCCCCCGGGTGACGCCTTCCTGCTTGGCGTCGTACTTGCTGATGAACCAGTCCATCGCCTTCTTGACGCCGGGGTAGACGCGGCGCAGAAAAGCGTCGTCCGCGCTAAGCTGGTGCTCGCGTAGCGCTGCCTCAATGCAGGCGCAGTGCCCGTCGGCGAAGGCACCCTGGGCGCCGTGCTCGCGGTGTGAAGTCTCGCCGTCGTCGTGCAGGTAGGTAATGAAGTTGGAGACGCGCTGGTTCCGGCCCAACTCGGGGAACAGCCGGGCGTGGGTCTGGGCGTAGTTCCACACATGGGTGCAGTTGAGCGGGCAGCAGCCGTAGGCGCCTTCGTAGCCGGCGAAGTACCCTTCGGTCGAGCGCCAACACACGGGGCTACGGGCGATGACCGACTGACTGGTCATCGCGTCGAGGAACTCCTCGGGCAGGTTGGACTCGTACACCGTCCGGTGATACAGCAGCGTCCGCGCCGTCAGCGGCTCCAGATCTGCCGACACGTAGCGCGCCGCGTCGAGCGCGTCGTCGAAGACCTCGCAGTAGTGGTTGCCTTCGTGCCCGAAGCGCTCGACGTTGGGGAAGTGCCAGGTCACCACGAACGACTCGGTGCGCTCTTGCCCCGGTGCCAGCTTGAGGGGAACCGACAGGGCGCCATTGAGGGTGCTGCCGGCCTCGCTCGACTGCGCGCTCGCGTTACCGGGGAAAGTGGAGTCGGCCGCGAAGGCGGCCGCCAGCGCTTCCGACTTCGTCCAGGCCGGCAGTGCCTTGGCGTCGGCCGCCGAAGTCGACAGCGCCATCGAGCCGAAGCCGCCGCGGGTGGTCTCGAAGCGGACGCGCTTCTCGTCGAGCCCGTTGACGCGGCAGATCAGCTTTCGGGCCCACTCCCACGGCATGTCCGCCGCCAACGACAGGATCAGCCACGCCTGACCGAAGGGGACTTGCACCAGCACCGGGTCGCCGTTGGGCGCCTGCGCGAGCACCTTGATCTCGCCGTCCGGAGACGACAGCCCCTTCAGACGCAGGTGCGAACGGAGTTGCCACGGCGCGCCGCCCTGAGCACCGCCGGCGAGTTGAGCCGCGGCCCCGCCATCGGTTACCTCCTCGACCTCCGAGAAGTCTATCGGCACTTTCTTCGCCAGCCGCTGGAAGGCGCCGGACAGGCGCAGCAGACTGTCTGGCTGCACGTCGCTGAAGACGATGTGGTCGACGTTCACATGCCCCCAACCATCGGACCGCGCATCGACGATTTCGAGTTGCCCCTCTTTGCCGACGAACTCGCGCACGTCCCACGAGTAGGGCTCCAGCCGTTCGGTGCTCCTGCCCGTCGCCGTGCGCACCACCTTGCCGTCGACCCACAGATTCATGCACGTTTCGTTGGGGTGGTTGCCGCCACCGAGGAGGAAGCCGAGGTAGCGCTTCTCGAACTTGAAGTTGCGGCTGGCCAGCTTGCCCTGCGGGCTGTCGCCCGGCAGGAACGTGTTGACCATCCCCCGGCCGACAAAGCCAGACACCGGCTGCTGACCGGGAAGCGTCCCCGGCGCAGGACCGTCGCCGAATCCCTCTCCTTCGACCTTCCATCCCGCATACGTCGCCCCCTCGAAATCCTCGAACACGCTGAGGTACTTGTCGGCAATGGGCCCCTCCTTCGCCGCCTTCAGCGACTCGAAGAACGCCTTCGTCGAGCCGGAACTGACGACGACGGCCTTCTGGTCGGATAGCCGCGACAGCGCGTCGATCCCACCCATGGCGAGTGTGCCGGCATTGGCCAACTCAACCACTCCGTCCAGCGCGCCCAACCACAACACCGGATCGGAGGTTAGCACGCGCCCATCGTCATTCCGGGTCCGCAGGAACCCGGTCCACGGCGGCTCCGACGGCGTGGTCATGGAGATCGCCGCAAGGCCCTGCTCGCGCACGGGCGTGTTGGTGTTGCGGCCGTAGCCTGGATGCGAGACGCCATTGATCTCGCCGCCGCCCTCGTAGCCCACCGCGTTCTGGAGCGTCGAGAGAAGCGCGACGTCGACCGGGCGGTTCCCGGTGTTCCGAACGGTCACCCGGAAGATCACGCACGGCAGGCTGCTGTTGGCTGTGTCGGTGGGGATCATTGGGTTGAATGCTTCGAGCCGAACCGCCACCGGTAATCCGGTCTCGAAGTCCAGCCGAGCCAGCGGGTAGCCGCCCTCGAACGTCAGCGATTGGCACGCTGCAAACCCCGGTTCCGGCTCCGTCTGGAGCACGCGGAGTTCCGGCTGCTTTCCTTCCGACTGAACCCGGATCGCCAGGAAGCTCCCTGGCACCCGCGACTCTGTCGAGTTGTTGAAGAGCTGCCACACGCGCAGCCGCCCCTGCCCATCCAGCCAGATCGTCCCCGTGCCAATGCCGCCGATCGGCATCGCTACGGCGCCGAGGTGCTCGCCCTTGTACACCCGCGGCGCCGTCAACGCGTACGTGCCGAAACGCTCGCCCGCCGTGAGCGCACCCGGCGCGTTCGGGTGCCGCGCCGCCTCCACCGGAGTGACGAGCGCTTCGCCGTACAGCGCCAACGCGCCAACGCCCAGCACCTTGAGGAAGTCGCGCCGGGTCACTTCCTCCAGCGGCGGTTCGGGCGGCGTGCAGACTGAGCCGCTGCAGTTACATTCTCGTGGCATGGCAGGTTGCTCCTTTTCTCACAAAGCCAGGCCGGCTTCCGCCTACCTTCCCGAAGCTGCGAACAGGAAGATAGGCGGCAGCCGGTCAGTCACCGCCAGCGCAGCATAAGGGCGAACCGGCTTTCGCCTACCTTCCCGACACTGCAAAAGGAAGATAGGCGGCAGCCGGTCAGCCATCAAGCAAGCGGGTCTTGCCCGGCTCACGAGTCGTCGAACTCATCACCCCTCAGCACGAAGTTCGCTGTCGGGTGCCGCTCACACAGGTCTGCCATCCACTCCTTGCCGTTCGCCTTCAGCAGCCGGCTGTAACCGGAGTGCTGCCATTCCGCCATGCTGGGGGCATACCCGTGCTTCACCGGGTTGTAGTGGACGTAGTTCACGCGAGTCCAGAAGTCAGCTTCGCTGCGCACGCATGTGTCCCAGTAGTTGTGCCAGACCTTTCGGCCGGCGGCGCCATCTTCCCGGTTGAAGCCCGTTGCCAGCCCTGCATGGAGGCGTCTCATGAACGTGGGCAAGCTAGCCCCGACACGGGTCTTCAGGATCAGGTGATAGTGGTCGAACAGCACTGCCCAAGTGTACAGATGGTATTGGAACTCGCTGCACAACGCCGACACTTTCTGCAGGAACTCATCACGGCGGTGCGGCTGCCCAAGGTGCGGTGTGCGCCGCCAGGTGCGAGTCGAGATCATGTACCAGCTATCGTCCAGCAACACGTGTGGGGGGTGGGTTGGCTGCCAGCGTTGGGCTGCGCGTGCCACGGTTCCAGTCCTCACGTTCGGTGGTGATAGATGGTACTCCAACCGGCTGCCGCCTACCTTCCCGGAGCACGGAACAGGAAGGTAGGCGGCAGCCGGTCAGCCACCACCAGCATTGCATAAGGGCGAACTGGCTTCCGCCTGTCTTCCGGGTGAGGCGGGCAGGCGGCTCGCTGGCAGCCAAGCATTCAACGCCCGGCGCCCCAAACCTGCTGGCGCCTTCGGAAGGTGACCTCGGCGCTGACCGAGAACTGACGCTCCCAGCCGTTCCCCGGAGGCTTCTGCCGTGGCACTTTGCAGCCGAACCGTTGCAGCCCTCACGCTCCTCGTGGTCCTCAAGCCGGCCGCCGCCCAAGAGGCGTGGACCGTCCTCTCCGACTTCGACAACACCCCCCGGCTCTGGTCGGCGGAATCGGGACCGTCGGTCAACGCGCGAGTGACCACGAAGGAAGCCCACTCCGGCCGGCGCAGCCTGGCGGTCCGAGTCACCGCTATCAACGAGCGGAGCCTCCGCCAGACGTGGCAGACGGACGTAAGCGAGCTGCGGTTGTCCGGCGATAGCCGGTTGCGGTTCTGGCTGAAGGGGAGCAAGGTAGCGCAGCAGCCGCACGGCGGGATCCTCCTGGTCGAGGCTGGTGGGCGGACGGGCGGCGGGGACTCGCATTGGATCCTGGAGATCCCCGGCGACACGTACGACGATCCCGAGTGGCACCAGTTCACCTCGCCGCCGTTTCGCGAGGGCACAAACCCCGAGTGGGCGCCGGATGCCGACGGCAAGCTGGACCCGGCGCGCGTCGTCAAACTGCTGTTCGTGGCTCAGCAGGAGGCGCCGCCAGAGCTGAACCTGCCGTTCACCTGCTACCTCGACGACTTGGAGGCCACCCACGTGGAGACGCTGCCTATAACCTACCGTGAGGCGACTGTCGAAGAGAAGCCCGACCACGTAACGCCAATCTGGCGCGGCTTCAAAGGCCGAAAGCGCGAGCACCCGGCCTGGGTCGCGTTCACCGACGTAACCGGGTGGCGAGTTGCCCAGTACGGCGGTGCGGAGGCGACGCTGAGCCGCTCGGAGGAGGAGCCGTGCCACGAGGACCTCCGCTACCAGGCGAAGCTGACCTACTCCTCCAAAGACGGCAGCGGGCACTTCGAGCTGGTGCCGCCCACGCCGTTCCTCGTCCGGAAGCCGCTCAATGCCGCCTGCGCCTGGGTCTACGGGAACACCTGGTCGTGGGTTCCCGACCCGAAGACGCCGCCGGTCAACGTGTGGTTGCGGCTCCTGGACGCCGCCGGACAGTCGCATCGGCTCGACTTGGGCGTCATCAACTTCAGGTTCTACGGCTGGCTGTCGAAGCGCCTGCACGACGAGCCGGAGGGAGATCCGGGGCACGTGTTCTGGGGCGGTCCTGCCGACGGCCGCCTGCACTTGCCGGCGAAGCTCGAAGCCATTGAGGTGCGCGGGGGCAACCAGCCCGACCCGCGGACGCTCTACCTCGAGTCCGTAGCCCTCTACCAAGACGAGATGCCGCTGCCGAGCTTCCGACCCGAGCTGCTGGAGAACCTGCCATTTCCGACGACACCGGACACGATCCTGCCCACTGTGGCGACGCCTGCGCGGGTCGCGGTCACGAAAGAGGGCGCCGCCTTCGTGCTGACCGCGGCAAGCGACGAACCCGTCGTTTGGCGCTACACGCCCGCGACTGGCACGCTGTCCGACCTGACGGTGCAGGTCGCCGGCAGGGAGCCGTTCACGCCCTGCGTCGGCGGCGGCCCGACGTTCCTGCTCGGCGGCGAGGAGCGCGCGCCGACCGACCGGGCGCTGAAGCGCGAGCTGCTGTCGGCACGGCTTGACGGCGAGGCGGTACGGACCGGCTGGCGGTTTGGCTTGAACGGCGATTCGGCGGAGTTCTGGTTGACCCTCCGCGCGAAGGGCAAGTCGCTCCTCGCCGACTGGCGCAGCAAGGGGAGCAAGGCGACGGCGCTTCGACTGGGCCGCGCCGAGGGACTGGTCGCGCCCAAGCTGATCCGGGTGCCGTACTTGGCGATCTACCACGACGGTCCCTCGGTTGTCCTGAGCAACGATACCTTCTTCACCACGCTGCTCGACTGGTACAACACCGAATGCTCCAGCTTCGACTCGCGCACAGCGCTGGAAGGCGACAGCGCCGCCGTGGTTAACGGAGGCGCCGCCTACTACCCGCTCACCGACGGCACCCGCAACCCGCTGGGCGAACGGCAGTTCCTCAACGTGTCTTCCCGGTTCGAGGAAGTGCTGCCCAACCTCCCCAATCCGCCCTCCACCATGGCGGCGGTTACGCGCACGCATCTGTACAACCACCTCGGCGGCATCGCCCCGGACCGTTTTCAGAGCTGGCTCGACATGTGGCGGAAGTACCACCGCAAGGGAATCGACAATGTTCTGGTCACGCACCACGAAGACGCCTGGAGCAACGGCGCCGATGTGGGGCAGGGCGGGCAGGAGTACACCATGTGCACCGAAGCCGCGCCCGAGATCGGCGACCGGCAGATGATTGCCTACTGCAGCGCGATGCGCGAGATGGGCTACTACGTCGGTCTGTACGAGAACTTCACCGACTACAACCCGCTGGGCAAGTCGTGGGACAGCCGCAACGCCGTGCGCGATTCGGCCGGCGAACTGAGGCGCGTGTGGCCGCCGACGTACGCCATCCGGCCGCTGAAGGCGCTGGAGATGGCGCTCGACTACCCGCGCCGCGTCGCGAAGAAGTTCGGCACCAACACCGCCTATCGCGACTGCCACACCGCCTACCCGCCGTGGGGGCAGGTCGACTACCAGGCCGGCTCGCCCAGCGCCGGCAAGTTCGCTACCAACTTCAAGGCGTGGGGCGCACTGCTGCGAGACGGGAGCAAGGCGTACGGCGGCCCCGTCTTCAGCGAAGGCGGCCATCACTGGTTCTCCGCCGGGCTGGTCGATGGCAACTACGCCCAAATCTGGATGCCCGACGCCGACAAATACCCCCTGCTGCTGGACTTCGACCTGCGGAAGATCCACCCGCTGGAAGCCGACATCTCCATGACCCCTGGCTGGGCCTGGGGCCCCGGCGGAATCTGGGGCGGACTGGCGGCCACCATCGCCTACGGGCACCTCGGCTTCCAGCCGGCGGGCAACCTCGCCGAAGCTGCCCGCTACTACTACCTCATCCAGCAGCTCCAGTCCCGCTACCTCATGATCCCGGCGACTGAAATCCGGTACCACCAGTCCGGCCGCTTCTACGGCATCACCGAAGCGCTGAAGCTGGACGCCCATCAGTCCAACCAGGTGCGAGTTCGCTACGAAAGCGGTTTGACCGTCGCCGTCAACTACAACCGGACGGAGCGCTGGCAGGTGGAGGTCGGTGGTCCGGAGTACGACCTGTCGCCGGCCGGCTGGGCGGCCGCCGCCGACGGGTTCGTCGAGTACTGCACCGAGATCGACGGCCGCCGGCTCGGCTACGTTGACTCACCGGTCTACCGCTACGCCGACGCAGGCGGAAAGCTGCACGACTTCGGCCCCATTGCCACCGACGGCACGGTGGTGCTGCGGAAAGACCAATCGGGCGGCAGGAAGCTCCTCGTTCTGGACAGGACCAAGACCGTCAGCCTCGACCTGCCGGAGGGCACTCGCGTCGAGGCGTACGACGAGGCGGACAGGCGGATGCCGCCGGTCGCGACCGCCCGGGAGGGCGGGCGAGTGATGTTGTCGGCGGAGGGCGTTGACTACTTCGTCCTCACGACTCGGTGAGAGACGCTTTTCCCTTGAGAACGTAGACCTTCTGCTTGGCGCAGAACTTTGACCGCGCCGCACCCGTGACCGCAGGTCCCCGATCGTGCCGGCACCGGTACGCAGAGAAGACGCGCCGACAGGTGTGCACGGCGCTGCAACCAGCGGTCGAGAAGGCGATCTTCCGGCCTCCTCAGACGAGGTGCTGCACGAACTCCTCAGGGGTGAACTTCGCCTGCCGCAGGATGCCTCGCAGCGTCCCGACGGCCAGCTCGTCGTGCAACGGGACGACGCAGCCGAGATCGCCTTCTTCCCGGAACCTCCGCAGAACCACGTGGCTGCCAGTCTGGCGTCTTCGCACGAACCCGATCCGCTCCAGAGCGCGGATGGCTGCCTCCCCCGACACCCTCGGCAGCTTAGGCATGAGCGACCTCGAAGGTGCTGTACATCGGCCGTCCCGTAGTCGCCGTCGGCGCCTCCGGCGGAAACTCCTCCAGGTACAGCTGACTCTCGGACACACTTAACACCGCCGGTTGTATGGTGCTTCGTCGCGCTGAAGGCGCTCATTCATACCAGCCTGGCGGCAACGCCCCAGGGGACGGCAACGAGATTGCGTTCCCCAGCGCTGAAGGCGCGATTCAGCGGGCTGTGCCGCGTATGAGTCGCGCCTTCAGCGCTACGGACATGTTTTGCGTGCCCCCTGTCCCTGGGGCGTTGCCGCCAGGCTGGTATGAATCGGCGCCTTCAGCGCAGTTCACCGGCGGTGTTACGTGTGTCCACGTGTCAGAGGTACAGGGAGGTCGCCTCCTGGAGGTTGGCGATGGCCTCCTCGATGGTGCGTCCCTGGCTGACCTGGGCGGAGGACAGGGCCACGGCAGGAACCGACCCGAGCGCCGACCCAGGGGCCAAGACCGAAGGGCGGGCGGCCACGCCACGGCAAACCGTCCCCCCTCCCCGCCAAGAGTGCCACCCCTGCGAGGAATCACCCGGGACCTGGAGCCGGAGTCACCGCCTCCCCGAGCCCGATTTCGCCCATGAATTCTGCTGAGGAGCCCAAAGGGTAGTGGTTCGTCATCAGACAGTAACCGCGCACCACCAGCCCCCAGCGCTCACAGACCTCCGGCAGTCGCGACAGAAACGCCAGCTTGTCCGCGTCGCTGAAGAACAGGTCGCCCCGAGCAACGCCCCGCGTCGTTATATGATGGACCGCATCGGGATACTCCACTCGCCACTGTCGTGCCATTCAGCGTAGCCTCTCTCGCAGAATGGCGCCCTCGTACCCCACCCTCACCCGGCTGTCAATTGGACTTTGGGGAGGTGACCCCGGTGTCCTGACCCCGGTGTCGCCGAACTCAATCGCCCACTGCAGCGGTGCGTTGAGCGTCTCCACGATCTGCAGGCGGTGATCAACAGAGGCCTCTACCACCCTGAGTTCCACGGCAGCACGTCCATCAAGCGCACCTTGCCCGTCATCGTGCCCTCGATGTCATACGGGGGTCTGAACATCGCCGACGGCGGGACGGCGTCGGTGATGTTCGCCCGGATGGCTCGGGGAGACACCAATCAAGACGACGTCGAGCAGATCCGCAACGACTTGCTGGATTACTGCAAGCAGGATACGCTGGCGATAATGCGGCTGCACGAGGAGCTGCTTGGCCTTGTACGGAAACTGGGAGCGAATTCAGCAGAGCACTGGTGAGAACGCATCGCTTCACCGAAGGAAGGGCAGAACTCGATGGCCAACGACTATGCGGAATACGAGCGGGAGTGCGAGAGAATCCGCCAGGTGAATGCGGCGCTCCTTGGTGAGTTCTCCGACTGGTTGGCAGCGAAGCGGCTGTCCGAGGCGACGGTCCGGAGACACTGCGAGAATATGGAGTTCTACCTGAACGACTTCCTGCTGTATGAGGATGCTGAGAGAGCCGAAGATGGAGTGCATAGGGTGGGGATGTTCCTGGGCTATTGGTTCACCCGCAAGGCACTGTGGGCAAGTGAGGCGTTCATCAAGTCCAACGCTGCAAGCCTCAAGAAGTTCTACACATTTATGCACGAGAACGGCAAGGTGAACCAAGAAGACCTCGATGACCTAAAGATGCAGATCAAGGAGCAGATGCCTGAGTGGTTGGCCACGCTGGCCAGGTTCGACGATCCCGACATTGATGATCCTGCCGACGTATGGGGCCTGTAAGACGGAACGTGAAGCAATGCCGCTACACCCGAGCGGCACACGTTTGGGTTGCTGCTCTGCTCCCGCCGGGAGTGACTCCAGCACAATACTGGGAAAGACGCATCGCCACGACAATGACAGGAACCTACATCACCGACATCAAGCACTTCCTTGACGACTCCGGCGAACTGGCCGAGATGCCCCCCCGAAGCCAGGAGTCTCGCCAGCTTCCTTGTGCTCATCATAGACAATGCGACGGAGGGCTGTTCCGAAGTCTCCCGAGACACAGAGATCCGGTGCCGGGCTGAGGGGTGCAAGGGCTCCGTCTTGGCCAGGCTCGACCTCGAGACAGGAGAGATCGTCTGGGAGTGCCCGGTCTGCGGGCATCACGGGCTGATCCGGAACTGGCAGAAGGCGAAATGGGATAGGACAGAGCCATAGCAAGGCCGTCAACCATAACGCCCAAGGCCAGGGGGCCTTGGGCACAGGCCGTGACCGCAGTATGGAAGCGGTCACCAAAGAAGAAGGCTCCTCAGCAGAATTCGTGGGCGAATCTGGGCTCGGGGAGGCGGTGACTCCGGCTCCAGGTCCCGGGTGATTCCTCGCAGGGGTGGCACTCTTGGCGGGGAGGGGGGACGGTTTGCCGTGGCGTGGCCGCCCGCCCTTCGGTCTTGGCCCCTGGGTCGGCGCTCAGGTCGGTTCCTGCCGTGGCCCTGTCCTCCGCCCAGGTCGGCCTGTGTTGCGGCCAGCGAGTGCGGCGGGAGGCAGAGCACGGGGCAAGGGAGGTGCCTCCTGCGCGGCTTCTTCGCGGGGCTCGAGGACGAGGTCCGCCTCGGCATTCATTTCGTGTGCTAACGCCCCAGGGGCGTTAGGCGACATGTGGAAGCCGTACCTCAACGTGATCGCCGCGTGGCTTCCGCAGGCGGTACATGTGCTGGATCGCTTCCATATCATGAAGAAGATGAACGAGGCCCTGGACGAAGTCCGGCGGGCGGAGGCTCGGCGGTTGAAGGCCGAAGGCTACGAACCGGTGCTGCAGAACTCCCGCTGGTGCCTGCTCAAACGCCCCCAGAACCTGACCGACAAAACAGACCGTCAAGCTGAGCGAGTTGCTACGGTACAACCTCCAGAGCGTGCGCGGCTATCTGCTGCGGGAGGACTTCCAGCGGTTCTGGCAGTACGTCAGCCCCTGCTGGGCGGGCAAGTTCCTGGACGAGTGGTGCACGCGGACCATGCGGAGCAAGATCGAGCCGATGAAGAAAGTGGCTCGCAGCCTGCGCCGGCACCGCCCGCTGATCCTCAACTGGTTCCGCGCCAAAGGCGCCCTCTCAGCCGGCGCCGTCGAAGGGCTGAACAACAAAGCCAAACTGACTACCAGAAAAGCCTACGGCTTCCGCACCTCCAAAGCCGCTGAAATCGCGCTCTATCATACGCTCGGCCACCTCCCCGAGCCCAATTTCGCCCATGAATTCTGCTGAGGAGCCTTGTTTGATCAGTCCTTGTGGGCGGGAGCGGCTTCCCCCGCTTCCGCATGGTGCGTGCCGGCCGACATGATGGCGGTGTGGATGCCCTCGACATAGTGCATGTAGACGACGTAGGCTTCCACGAATTCCCGGCCCGCTTCGACACTCTTGTCTTTGTTCTTCTTGGCTTCCACAACCTTCGTGAACTTTTCCTTGATCGCCGCCGCCATGTGGCCGCTGATCCTGGTGATCATCGCATCTGCGGAACCGTCCGCAAGGGCTTTGTCGGCCATGGCGACGATAGGTTCTACGGGTCTATCCTTGATGCCCGTGTAGGGGGCGCCTTCGCCTGCGCGGTGCAACCGCACGAGGGTTTCGAGGAAGTACTGATCGGCCAGTTGCTTCGCCTCTGGCCCCTTGGCTCGAACCGCGACGGCTTTCGTGAACGCGGCTTTAATCTCCGCTTCGTTATCTTTCTTGACCCACTTCAGGATCGGGGTCACGTCGCCCTTCTCTAAGGCCGCCTTGGCTTCCGGAATGACCGGTCCGCTGGTGGTGTCACAGTGCGCAAACGCGCTCCCCACCAGAAGAGCCGACATTCCCGCCGCGACCACTATCCCGATTGCACATCTCGTTCTCATGCCTCCTGTCTCCTTTCGTTGTTCTTACTTCTCCGCCCCAACTTGTTTTTCTACAGAAATCCCTCCTTTGGGGCTGCGGTCGTTCAGTGTACCGCCATTTCCAGTTGTCGACAAGGCTGTTTCGAGCGATGAACCGCCCTCAGGGGCGAAAGGCAGCTCGACAGGCCATGGATAACCAAGGATAATCGAGTGTTATACAGATCTGGATAAACACGAAGCCGAGAGATGGCGGAACGCGACGATCGGTTGCGCGAAGTGCTCGAAGGCTACGCCAAGTTCCTGCAAGACAATAACTTGGCGCTGGCGAAGCACCAGCCCTATCTGGTGCGTTGGGTCGGCGAGTTCCTGGTCTTCGCCCGGGAGCATCCCGCCTACACGTTCGAGCAGACGCTGGACCTGTTTCTGCCCGGGGCGGGCGGGCGCGTGGGCACGAAGCGGTGGCAGCTTCAGCAGGCGTCGGACGCGATACGCATCTACCGCTACCAGTACCGCAGTGCCGAGGCAGGCCACGGCGACTCGGCGAACGGTCAGACGTTCGTGGACGATACCGCGAGGCTGGAGCGGCTGAGCGAGGTCATCCGCCTGCGCGGGAAACGACCCTAACCGCTTTGGCGAATCCCTCGGTGTCGAGAGTGGGCTGGCCGCCCTTCGCCGCGCCGACATCGTTACGGCAGGCGTCCACAATGAAGAGGTTGGTTCCGGCGCGGACACCGCGAAGAAGCGCCGAAACGCTGGTCAACGGGAGAGCGGTCTGCCCCAGCGTCTCCCGGGTAGCGGCGTCTGCGTCAGCGGTCAGCAGGTAGTAGTCCCCGAAGAGGCTCGCCCCGTGTCCGGAGAAGAAGAAGAGGAACGTGTCCTGTGCGCCGACTTCCGTTGCCAACTCCGTCAGCTTGCTTTGGACGTTGGCGCTCGTCGGATAGAGGTCTCCCTTGTCCTGAGCGGTCATCAGCCGGACATTGTCGGGCCGGTAGCCGCCCGTCGTGACGAGGGTCTCCCGTGGCTTGAGCACGTCGTTTGGCGCGAACCGGAGGTCGGGGATGTGGTCGCGCTTGTAGTCACTGATCCCGACCAGAAGCGCCCACTCGCGGGGCGTGGATCACTTCGTCATCACGGCTCGGCGACGGACGCCGTCCCTTTGAGAACGTAGATCTTCCCGCGCGAGGCGCAGGCGAGTTCGCCGAAGCCGTCGCCGTCGAAGTCGGCGATGATCGCCCAGCCGAGGGACACCGGGGATTGCCAGCGCAGCTCGCCCTTTCCTTCGGCGTTGGTGCCGAGGCAGTAGCTGCCGCCGAGGAATTCGCCTTTGCCGTCGCCGTCCACGTCGGCGGCGATGACGGGACCGTAGATCGGGCCGGGCAGTGTCAGCTCCCACTTGACTTCGCCGGTCCAGAGGTTGCGGCACTTGAAGACGGGGCTGTTGCGGACGGTGTAGCCCACCTCCAGGGCACCGTCGCCGTCCACATCGACCAGCCCGATCCGGTCGGGCACGTCGTAGCCCAGCTCTTCTTTCCACACGCCCGCGGTCGGGTCGGGGTTGAGCAGACCGAGGTCGCCGTGCCCCAGCGATATCAGCCAGTGCGGTTTGTCGTCGGTCTCCGCGCGGTACACCGGGCTGAAGCTGTGGTAGAGCAAGCCGGCATAGAGGGCGTTCTCGGCGCGGATGTTCCGCGTGTGGTGGAGCAGGGCGAAGCTGCCGTCGGTGCCCCGCAGGTAGGCCAGGTAGCTGTACATGTCCATGCCGACCTCCTCAACGCCGTCGCCGTCTACATCGAAGGCGCTGGGGAGACCGACTGGCACGCAGCCGCGGATGGAGGTGCCGTCTCGATACATGTCCTTGAACCAGAGGATCTTGCCGGTGGCGCCGTCGAGCAGATAGGTCCCCTCCCGCGTGCGGTTGGCGTTCCCCACGGAGACGGCGAGGCCGGCCTGCGGTCCCGGGAGGAACGCTCCGGCGTTCCACGCCACGGTCGTGCCGCCCCCTGCGGTCGCCATGTCCAGTGCGCGCTCCCAGAGCAGTGTGCCGTCGGGCCGGTAGGCACGCGTAACGAGTTTGCCGTCGCGCGTGGTGCCAGGGGCGACCAAATCAAGCTGCCCGTTGCCATCGAGGTCGAACAAGAGCGGGCTGTAGCGCGACCGCGCACCATGGAACTCCCGGCTGAAGCGCTGCGTGGCGTGACCCGACTCGTCGAGGGCGAACACGGCCGCCCGATTGCCCGGCATCGTTGCCGCGAGTTCGGCCTTGCCGTCGCCGTCGAGGTCAGCCGCGCTGAGCGTGGCGGCAGGGCCGCCGAGCAAGGGGACGTCCCAGAGCGCCTTTCCCTCCCACGTCAGGCCTTGCAGGCTGCCGCTGGCGCCCGCTACCAGGAAAGTCGGCTCGCCGCCCGCGGTACGCAGAACGTCGCGGAGGGGCGCCTCCAGCAACG